>JANPPN010000163.1:0-31107 GCA_031428535.1 Bdellovibrio sp.
GCCTTTTCAAAGGCCTTAAACGAAGTGATTCCCACGTCGACAGTAATAATAAGTGAAACACCGGAATTTTTTAATTCTTCAACTGCCTCGGCATGAAAGCCATAGCCCTCACTGAGGCGTTTCGGCTGATAATAAGAAACCTCTTTGAAGCCGATCTTTTCGAAACCCTGCTTAAGAATGGCAAGTCCGCTCGTGCCGTCCAGATCGAAGTCAGCATAAATACAGATTTTTTCACTATTTTTATAGGCCTGAACAATTCGCTCTACCGCTTTACCCATACCGAGCATGCTGAGCGGATCTTTTAGCCCGCTGAGTTTCGGATTGAGCAAATCATCAAGATTATCCTGATTAAGGCCACGTGAGGCCAACACCCGCGCAATCAGGTCCGGAAACGGACCTACAAGCTTGGGTGCCTGAGTGAATCTTTCTTTCCATTGAGCCAAAGCGTTAAGTCGTTCTCGGCGAAAGTTTAAGTTTTTCCATAACCATGATCAACGGTGCTGCCACGTAAATAGAAGAATAGGTTCCAAAGAAGATACCGACTGAAAGTGCAAATGCGATATCTGAAACAACCCCGCCCGCAAACAGAAAAAGACTGAGTGCCGAAACAAAAACGGTGCCCGAAGTAATTAGGGTTCGACTTAACATATCATTGATCGAACGGTTAATAATGAACGCGTAGCCTTTGTCTTTATAAAGGTGTTCAGTTTCGCGAATCCGGTCAAAAACCACGATTGTATCGTTAAGCGAAAAACCGATCAGCGAAAGAATCGCAGCTAAAATCGGAACGTTAACTTCTTTTCCGACGAGCATGAAAATCGCAAGTGTAATAACCGCATCGTGAAACAGACATATCACTGCACCCGGACCGAATTTGTAATCGAATCGAATCGAGACATAAATTAAAATAACCAACAGGCAATAGAACACCGCAAGGAACCCGCTGCGTTTCAGTTCTGCACCGACCTGTGGGCCCACTGTATCGACCCGTCTGATTTCAGCGCCGCTGGCGGCAAACTGTGACATCAACTTTTCTCTTACTAATGTAATCGAAGCATTGAGTTTCTCGTTGGTTTCCTTATCTGATTCCCCTTTTTCGCCGATAAACCGAATAATGAATTCGTTGCCTTCACCGAAGCTCTGAACACCCACATCACCAAGGCGCATCCCCTGAACTGAATTACGGATCTCTTCGATTGTGACCGGTTTATTGAACTTAACCTGAATTTCGGTACCACCTTTAAAATCGATTCCGTAATTAATCCCCTTAACCGAAAGATAAATCAAAGACACCACAACGAGTAAAGCTGAAATTCCACCGAACAAACCGATGTTTTTAACAAAGTCAAAACGCCCGAATGATTCAGCTTCTGCAATTACTTTTTTAGACATAAATACTCCTAAACCGAAAGTTTCTTAAAGTTAAAACGATAGACCAAATTATCCACAATAACTTTGGATACAAAAACGTTTGCAAACAATGTTGTGGCAATACCCACGAGCAATGTTACAGCAAAACCTTTAACCGGTCCGGTTCCGAAGTAAAGCAGAATCAATGCCGTGGCTGAAACCGTAATGTTAGAATCGATAATTGCCGACATCGCTTTATGGTAACCTTCCTGAATTGCGGATTTAAGTGATGCACCTTTTGCCAGCTCTTCGCGAATACGTTCATTAATCAAAACATTGGCATCAACGGCAAAGCCCACGGTTAGTGCCATACCGGCAATTCCCGGAAGGGTTAATGTAGCACCCAGTGAACCGAGTAAAGCAAAAACCGAAAGAATATTCACGGCCAGACCAATTGTTGAAATGAAACCCATGGCTTTGTAATAAAATATCATAAACATGATAACTAAGAATGCGCCCACATAAGATCCGACTTTTGCCTGATCAAGCGCATCTTTTCCAAGCGAGGGGCCAACACGTCTTTCTTCAAGCTGCTCAAGCGTTGCAGGCAGTGATCCGGCCCGAAGTGCTGTTGCGATGAGCTTGGCTTCGTTCATCTGGTCTTCCTGATTGCTGGCCGCACCTAAAGTAATAACCGCCTGGCCGTTCGGAATTTTTCCGTTGATTTTGGGTGCCGTTTTAACCACCTTATCAAGAACGACCGCCATTTGTTCATTAACATGCGATCCCGTCAGATCTGCAAATTTATTTGCACCGATCGGATTAAACTGTAACGAAACTTCAGGCTGGCCATACTGGCCGAAGCTGACTTTCGCGTTATCAAGCATATCGCCGGTAAGATCTGTATCGGTTTTTAGCAGATAGGGTGTAGCGCCCGCTTCGAGTGTTTTTGCGTTACCTGTGCGTTCAAAATAAATGATCGTCTTTGGCGGAAGCTTTGAAGCCAGATCCTGATTCAATCGGGCAATATACTCAGAATACTTAAGCGTTGCCATTGTGTAACTGCCGGCTTTTTCGGCCTCGGTAATCCACGTGCGAATTTCATCGGGGCTTTTTTCGTAAGATACGATCATGAAATCCAGGCGGGCTGTGGTGTTAATAAGTTGCTTGGCTTTTTCAGCATCGGCCATACCCGGCAACTGAACAAGAATACGGTCAGCACCTTGCTGAGTAATAGAAGGCTCGGCCACACCGAACTCGTCGATACGGTTTCGAATAGTTTCAATTGCCTGCTTAATGACGTTTTGTTTTTGTTCGAGCATATTGGCCTCGAAATAACGGATTTCAACTTCATTGCCGTTAACTGCCAGCACCTGCAAAGTGACCGGATAGTTTTTCACGAGATAAGCTTCGATTTTTTTAACATCTTCAGGAGAGTTCGCAACAACTGTGAACTGGCCTTCTTTGGCACGTGGAGTTTTAAATTCTTTTACAGAAGCATTTTCTTTTGCGAATTCAGCTTTTAATGCCTGAGTCTGACGAACAACCGAAGTTGCAATAACACCGTCAACATCAACGCCCATAACAAGGTGCAATCCACCCTGAATATCGAGGCCGTAATTCAGTTTACCGGACGGCCACCAGCCAAGGCGGCTAACGTCTACAAAATTTGGAAGAACAAATGCAATTGCTGAGATTAAACCGATTATAGCTATCCATGTTCTTGAGCGTAAACCTTCCATGTTTATTTTCCTTCTTTCTTAGCTTGTAAAACAGATTGCGGCATTGAGACCTGGGCGCGCAAAACCTTGATGTGAACTTCTTTATCCACTTCGAGAGTTGCAATCAGGTCTGTAAGTGCCGTGATCCGGCCGAGAATCCCTGAGGCCGTAATAACGAGATCGCCGTTTTTCAGCCCGGTCAGAAACGTATTTGTTTCTTTTTGTTTTTTGGCCTGAGGCTTGATCAGGAAAAAATAAAACACGCCGATAATGATAACGAACGGCACAAACTGCATCCAGACCGGCGCTTGTGGAGGAGCAACGGCTGCAACATCATTCGCGGTCTGCGCAAACGCATTCAACGAATTCAGAAAAACTGTGAACATGAAAACCTCTTTCAAAATGGGTGAACTTCAAATTAATTTTAAGTTTTTAAAAACTTAAAGTAAAATTGAACACTTAAACAGTATTGATATCAAGCAATTGCTAGATTTGTTTGTCGGATCTTACAAAACGCGTTAGGCAGTCATCACGATACTCGGGCCAAGCGTTTTGCTCGATAGCTTCGCGGGCTTTGGTCATCACACTCATGTAAAAATGCAAATTATGAATCGTATTTAATCGCGAGCCTAATATTTCACCACTCAGAAAAAGATGGCGTAAATAGGCTCGTGAATAATTTTTGCATGTATAACAATCACATTCGGCGTCTAATGGGCCAGAATCCTCTTTATACTCCTGCCGCTTAATACTGACTTTCCCCTGCCACGTGTACAGAGTTCCGTTTCTTGCAACTCTCGTTGGCAGAACACAGTCAAACATGTCGATTCCGGCATCGATGGAAATAATCAAATCAAGCGGCGTTCCCACGCCCATCAAATAGCGTGGCTTATTCTCAGGCATCAATGGCGCTATATCCGGCAGCATCTCATGCATCAGGTGAATCGGTTCGCCAACTGAAAAACCACCGAGAGCATAACCTGGCAAATCCACACTTGTTACCTGATCAAGCGAGTATTTTCGGTGCTCTAAGCTTAGTCCGCCCTGCACGATTCCGAACAACAGGCTATTTTCGCGGGTCATGGCCTTTGCCGACCTTACAAGCCAGCGATGAGTCAGATCCATCGAACGCTTTATTTCTTCATCGGTTGCCGGATACTGCAGACATTCATCAAACGCCATTATGATGTCGGAGCCCAGATCCATCTGGATTTCCATACTTTTTTCAGGCGAAAGAAAATGCTTGGCTCCGTCGAGATGCGAATTGAATTCAACGCCTTCTTCCGACATTTTCCGCAAACCCGAGAGCGAAAACACCTGAAAGCCGCCCGAATCAGTTAAAATCGGCCCGTGCCAGTTCATGAACTTATGCAACCCGCCCATTTTCTTGATCAGCTTTTCGCCGGGCCGCAAATGCAAATGGTAAGTGTTTCCTAAAACCACTTGTGCCCCGAGAACTTTAAGCTCTTCGGGCGTCATGGCTTTTACGGTAGCTTTGGTTCCGACCGCCATAAAACACGGTGTTTCAAAACTGCCGTGGGCGGTCATGAACGTTGCTCGCCTGGCTTTGCCCATTTTTTTATGAAGATTAAACTGGCCGGTTTTCATAAGTGCCTGTCTACTTGATCCACACGGATAAGTCACCATAACTAAATAATCTGAATTTTCTTTCGATGGCCCACGCGTAATTTTGTTTCACTTGTTCCAAGCTTGAAAAACTGGCAACAAGCGCAAGCAAAGTTGACTCCGGCTGATGAAAATTAGTCAGTAATCTATCGACAATATTAAATTCACTTCCGGGCTGCAATAGGAGACTTGTGTAACCTTTCAGGCTGTTGGTTCTGGCCATGGTTTCGAGTACGCGCGTGGTGGTGGTGCCCAGCGCCCAGACTTTCTTTTTTGCAAGCTTGGTTGCTAAAATCTGATTCCAGTTTTCAAGTGAAATTTCATACTGTTCGGAATGCATCTGATGCTGATTCAGGTCTTCGGTCACCACCGGCAGAAAAGTACCGAGCCCCACGTGCAGAGTTAGCTCCAGCACCTGCACTCCCCGATTTTTCAAGGACTCAATGTCGCTCTTGGTAAAATGCAGTGATGCCGTCGGCGCGGCCATGCTCCCCGGCTGCGAAGCCCAGGCCGTTTGATACCAGGCTTCGTCTTCAGTTGAATTATGTCTCGAATCCCGCGCCTTTTGTATATACGGCGGTAATGGCAACTCTGCAATTTCCGCAAAGTCAGAATCAGATAAAGCCGGAGTAACTTCAACAAGCTGCGGGCGGCCTTTTTCAAGTAAACGCATTTTAAAACCGCGCGGTAAAGTCAATTCCTGACCCACCTGAAACTTTTTCGACGGGAACAGGACTTTCCAGGTATTTGAATTTTCGGCTTGGTCAATTTTGTCTAAAAAAAGAACTTCAATATCCTCCTCGGCAAAAACCCGTCGTTTTAATACTTTGGTATTGTTAATAACCAACACGTCACCTGCCGGGACTGCGGCTAAAAGCTCAAGCACCGAAATTTCGCGCGGCACCTGCCCCGATTCAACCCACATAACGCGCGAAGGCCGCACCGGCGAGGTCGCGATGAGTGCTGCCGGATAATCAAATTTCAGATCAGCAAGTTTCATGGCCAATCTGTAACATAAATATAAAATTTCCGGAATATTTTTATTGTTGTCATTGGCGAGCGAATTCCCTATATTTTACCGATGCCCATGCTGCTTACAAAACAACAAATTGAAGACTTCTACACAATCGGTTTTATTGTTCTGAAAAAGCTTTTTAGCGAGCAGGAAATCGCCCAAATCAAAATTTCATTTGATCGCTTGCAAAAGACCGCGCTTGAACTGCAGAAAACCTGTGAGTTTCAGGGCTCGCAATTTGTGGTTGAAGGCAACCGCATCGACCGCATCGTGTGGATGGGCGGCGCCGAACCTACTTTGCTTAAATATGGAGAAGACTCCCGAATTCTCGGGCCTTGCAGCCAAATTCTTGAAACTCAAAAATTCGAACAGCTCATCTGTCAGGGCCACTACAAATTGCCGGGCGACACTGTCAGATTCGACTGGCATCAGGATTGTCAGCACCGCGGTGCCGGCAGTCTTGATTGGATTGATGTGGATGGCCGCGGCAGTTATGTGCAAACCCTTATGGCCATTGACGAAAGCACTCCAGAAAACGGACCCGTATACTTTGTGCCTTACAGTACAAAATTCGGTTACCTTGAGTTAGAAAAAAAAGAAGACCCGACAAAACATTTTGACCTGAATTCGGCCGTGCCTTTGATTATGCAACCGGGGGATGTGGCTTTTTTCAGTCCGTACGCGATTCACGGCAGTTACCCGAACAAATCAAACGGGCCAAGACGGGTTTTTATTAATGGCTTTGCCTATCCGGGCGCTAATCAGAAGGTGTACCCCGGAACCGGTTCGGGGCGCACGGTTCACCTGAAATAATAAATTCACTGTATTCGGAATACCGTGCGGAATTCTGAATACCGTTAACTGTATTCGGAATACTGTACGGTATTCGGTATTCAGTATTCAGTATTCAGTACCCAGGATCAGCGAATATTTGTGGTAATTCACCGGCCATCGCCGCACATAAAATTTTTGGTATTGTTTCGACTGAAGTTTTAAACAAAATAAAATAGTTATTTTGCGGAATACTCAAAACTTCCACCTGTTGATCTAAGCCGTTTCTTAATAGCCATTCTTTAAAAGAAACTTTATCTCGCCTTAAATGTGAAGCTAATTTCAGATGAACTTTCAGTAATTCTTGGGCCATTACTTCGCTGTCCGAGTGACTTATAGCTTTAGAAATCTGAGTTCTGTCCTGAATCATTACTTTGGAATAAAGGCCGATAAAAAACGTTATATTCTTTTCTGGTGCTCTTTCATGCATTTTACCTATCAGGCTGATTTTTTCAGAGACCATCGCATTAATTTGATTTGAGGCCAATTGACAAAAATTGTCGTGCGCCTGTGCAGGATTTGAACCTAATAGGAGTATCAGCTCGATAATAATGAATAGTCGCAGATAGCCAAATCTCATACCTTATGACAAAGCAATTCATCGGCCGGGCTTTATTTGAAAAACGCAAAAAAAAAGCGGTAGCTCGTCGCTACCGCTGAAGAAGACTTAGAGGGGAACCACCAAACCCTAAAGGTCGTTCTTAAAACAAAATCTTACTTTTTAACTTTAACTTTTACCCTTTCAGCCAACGTCAACCAGAGGGATAGGCCAACGAAACTTGAGTACAAAGCGCAAAAAACAAAAACGTAGTAAAGTTCACCCACCCGCAACTCCTTCTGCTTTCCTGGGGAGACGGTGGAAGACAACCATCCTAGTCATCTTATCTATCCGTCGCATTTGAGCATCCGTGCTCCTGTTATTGAGACTCAGGTACCGCCCCTATCGGGTTAAGAAACTTAAAAAAATGTATAAAATTGTTACTATAACGAAAACTAATGCGTATTTTTTGGCTAGACTAACGTGTTGTTCTACAAGAGCGTTGACCACGTAAAACGATTGTGACAAATATAGGTGGTCTTCATCTGGAATAATGCGCGGATGGTGGAATTGGTAGACACGTGCGCTTGAGGTGCGTAAGCCGAAAGGTGTGGGGGTTCAAGTCCCCCTTCGCGCACCAACTTTAAATTCCTGAGTTAAGTTCAACTGATTCTGATCGACGAGACCTAATTTTTTTTACTTATGATGCCGCCAATAAGAAATGTTCAACCTCTGGCCTAAGAGCTGAAGCCACTTCTAGCTATAAATTTGAGTCATAGCTTCATCTTAAATTCAAATAGGTGGCAACTTACAGAAGCTATTTTTCCTTAAATAATTTTTACAGCTCGATGCTCAACTATGAAAGCCGATATTTTGACTTAAGCCGCTATTTTTTTCTTTAAACGCTCTAATTCACGTTCAAGACGATCTAACCTGGAACCATCATCAATTTTTGATAAGAGCGCATCTTTAAGAACCTTATTCAGCAATGTTTGATAAGGTGTCCCCATAGAGTCCGCCATACGACGAAGCTCACGCAGAATATCTTCGTCTACATTAATAGTAATCTTGACCTTTTTAGAATTCGCCATCATTTTGCGAATAATCTTGGTGCCTTTGATATCCAAATGGATATTATTTAATTTTGGTTGCTTCATAATAAAAACTCCTAAACTTGCGCCACTCGGCGCACCCAATTATTCGAATTTTACGACTTCGACGCGTAAACCATACAGTGAGAATTTTTCCAGAATCTGTTTTTCCAATCCAATAAAAACGACTCTCCCCTGTGGAATGTTTTTTGTCCACAAGCTGCACACCCAGCGGATCTCGAAAGGCTTCTATTGCCTCAGAGAAATCGCGCCCATGTTTATCAATATTGGCCTGCTCTTTAGCCAAGTCCCATTCAAATTCCACAATAGATTCTGCCATACTTATATGGAATAGGCCATACTTAATTTTCATAGTTAATCTGGAGACTCTTTCGAGGATTGCTAGAGATATCAAACAGTGCGAAAATAAACTTTGAACGTACAGACCTGACCGAGAACATCGAGAACACGAGAAAATAGCAACCGAGAACACTCATATAGAAAAAGGTGAAATCAGGCCACCTGTAGCTGCTCAATTTCATTGATCTTATAGCAGGGATTTTTTATAAAGAAAGTCCGATAGACAGGAACTAGACTGCACCAATACCGTCAGTACTCGAACCCAAATCAGGGCCTCGCACATAAGCTGGCAGATTTAGAAAAGAAGCATGACTCTCAATTCAAAGCTGTTTTTGATGCGATTAAGCAACTCATGTCCCTTCCTGAAGAACCAAAAAAAAATAGAGATTCTGCTTACCTTGCTGTCACCGTGCTCGTTGCCGATGACGCATTCCCGGCTGCATCGTAAGCCGTGGCCTTGATAAGGTACGTCGCATTTCGACTGGCCGGCACTTTCCAAGAACAAACATAAGGTAAGGCTATATCTGTACAGATCAATTTGTTATTCACAAAGAACTCCACCCTGATGACCGCTAAATTATCTGTGGCCGCAGCAGCCAAACTGCTCACTTTATTTCGTGCAACGGTGGCGCCGTTGATAGGATTCGTTAAAGTCACCGTAGGAGCAGTCGTATCCGCTGATCCGGGCGGCGGTGATAAGCTGCCGATCTGATAAGTCATGAATGCACCTCGGGCATCGTAATAATTCGCGAGCCCTGCATCGGTAGGGCTCGCCACCATTTGATAAATCCCAATTGGTGCCGCCGTATCTGAATTGACAGTGATCGTGCTGACTCCGGCTGCCCCAGGGTTCAAACTTTGAGTCGCTGGGCTGAACGTGGCCGTCAACCTGGAATCAAGATAATTCATCTTTAAATTAAAATTTGATGACCCACAGGCGCTCGAGTCGGCATTAACCACCGTCATACTGTACAAAACCGGTGTTCCTGCCGAAACCACAGGTCCTGCAGCGGGCGAAACTACCACCCAGGCATCGGATCGTTCACAAACTGTAGACGTCGAGACCTGATAATAAACCGTGCTGCTTGTTGAAGCAGTCGTCATCTGAGCATTCGAGGCCGTAACCTGCAAAGCGTGGCTACCGGCCACAGCTGAAGATGGCGAAGTCGCCGTAACTATGACCGTCGACGAAGCCCCCGGAGATAAATTAAGTACCGCTGGGGATGAACTGGCTGTCCAACCACTTGGAATACTTGTACTCAAGTTAAAACTGGCCGTTGAACAAAGACTACTATCACTATTTATGACTGTGAACGGAAAGGAAACCGCAGTGCCCGCCGTAACATTTGGCCCTGTGTTGTACCGAGCCCCCGCCACAATCGAAGGGTTAGCGCGAACACAAGTCGGAGGACCAAAAGCGACACTTACCGAAGCCGTGCTGCCACCAGCCGAAAGCGTACTGATGCTAATCCCTCGATCCCCATCAATAAATGTTTTACCGGTGATAAGGGCCGGGTCAGACCAATCATAATTGAGGCTACTTGCGGGTGTCATATCCAAAAGAATACTGCTGTTACTATCTCCGTCTGCTCCAGTGTGAATCACCACACCACTCAAAATATTTGCAGGATCCAAACCGCCATAAGGGCAGCCGATTGTACCGTCAATAGTCCTGACACAGCGATCAGATAAGGCAATAGCTTGGCGGTATTCCACATAATACCAAGATTTCTGACCAGTTACGGCATCAACGCTTTTAAGGATTTTTAAGGCCTTGAAACCGCCACCACTGGCAGTTTCAAAAGATTCCAGAGAAAAAGTTCCACCACTGGTTACAGTTACTATTGCCGGCGAAGTGGCGTAATTCAGCCAACCTAGCCTTTCCTTTTGGAAGGCACCGAAGTGGCCGAGGTTAAACATTCCCATAGCATCAAGAACGTCGCCATACTCACTAAGGGAACAACTGCTGCCAACCGATGCGCCGGCACACTCTTGAGAGTGTGCATGCATAAGCCCTAAGTTATGACCCAACTCGTGAACAAAAACCAAAGGTTCTTGCAACCCATTGATATCAACCCAATTGCCCCCTAACGGAGCGAATCCTCCATAAGGAAAACGATTGCTGTAAGGATGAACATAAATAAAATGGTTGTAATTGGCTATATTGACTCCTGCATCCGTCGCTGCCTGCAGAGCCGAAGAACGAATTTGCCATGTATCACTTGTCGCAATTGACATGGGTAAGGTGTAGTAACCGACAGTATCCCCAGTAATCCAAATTTGTTGAAACGAGTTTTCTTTAAAAAAATTATTTGCTTGAGTAAAGACTGTATCGTTGGCTTGAGCCACGGTCATCGGTTGCCGGGTATCATCTTGAAAATTGATCAGCAACACCAGAATCTTAAGTTCGCCTACTGTATTTGCCAAGGGTGCAGCCGCCGTGACGATCAAGCTGGCTGTATCCGTCGAACTGAGCGCCAGCGCTTGGCCGTCCATCTCACCTGTAACCTGTAATTTTGAACCGCTCACAAGTTGCGGAGAATGACCTTTGAATTTAAGCTCAATTCGGCCCTTAACTGTCTTCAGAAAATGCCGAGTGCGGCTAACTTTATTTTGGAAATCATCTTCGACCAGAATTTCCAATTCACCCTCTTCTTTGACGTGTTTCCCTACCGAAGAAAAATCTGTCTTTGACGCCATTTCAGACAAAGTTACATTGCCCTGCTGGTTTGTCTGGTCGCTCGATTTACTACAGTTACTAAAAAAAAACATAAGCATAAGACCAAAAACCAGCGCCATGATTTTCAACACACTTAATCTCAATTTGGTATTTATCATTATCATCCCCCAAAATAATATTCTAGCAAGAACTCGAATTAGAACACAACCAAATGTTGTTGAATTTATTGATGAGCTCCCCAGTACAATAAATATCATTTTGCATATCAATTCGAGAAAATTGAAATTATCGTCTAGCTTACTGGCTAGACTTACCGGTCCTATGTGCAACCCCGACTGATCCGCTAGCACTACTGAAAATTTCCGATAATTTCAGAATGATACGATTTTTACTGAATGGAAGAAAGAAAAACAAAAAAAGTCTCGTGACAAATAATACTCAGGGCCAGACGTCTTCATAGCACCAACTTGTTTTCTGTGATTTGATTTTTCCAAGGTTACAATCTGAATTACTAAAACTTGAATCCGAGGATAGTGGTTGTGTCTTACTTAAATCGAAACCATTTCCACTTGGAGAATTGACATAAAGATTTCCGTCTGTGCCAACAATATATAGCGCCTCATCGTATTTTGCTGCTCCTGAACCAACACCGCCAGGGAAACCACCTATTAAAACTTTTCTAAACATAAGATCTTTCGCTGATACACCATTTGGTAATTTGGTTGTAATAGCTTTAAATTGTGTATCATTTGATCTTTCATATACTTTTCCATCGCATCCAATCATCCAGAAACAATAGAGGAACCAAATGTTTTATTAGAAACAAGACAAATTAATGCAGCTGTGAAAATTAAATTTAAAAATTTCATATAACCTCATATTTGAGAATAGCAGCTTTAATTATTTTTTTTAAACAAGACGATAGTCTATAACTCAATGGATTTTATCCTTAAAAAGAATAGCTTTACACTAACTTCACTAAGTCTGTCTGCGAAGTAATATTAGAATTAGGCTTTTTTTCGAAAGACAGTCTGCTCAAGTTTTTCTAAGCGATCCTCAAATGATTCATGGTCGTCCATAGATTTTTTTAGAAACCAATTTAGAAATGTTTGATATCCCATATGCAATTTCTGTTTTAGATTTTTCTTCTTCAAACTGAATGCGGACTTCTTTATTTTTCAATATTTTTTGGAAAAATGGCTTGGCTGATTTGTACGATTTTTTATTTTTCATAATCATAAAACCTCTTTCATTCTTTTTTGGCGATTTCAAGATCGCCTGTTGGTGGTTTCTGAGTTTTCTTTTTAAAAGTATGCAGCCAAACCATAGTGTCAGTTTCAACAACTACGTAAGCTATTCGGTAGCCTCCACTAGAAGTATTAAACTTTACTTCCCAAAGTTTACCGCGAAGCTGCCTGAACTGAACTCGCGGGCACCCAAGACCATATTTTTCGATACCCTCAAAGACATCAGCAAAACGAGCTTGATCTGCCTTTGTTTTTCGGCTGGAGCCAAATCTAGTCGCTCTTACGTACTTCTTATTCTTTCAACTAATCCTTTTTCATCAATTTCATGTTTGCTCATTAGTTCGTAAGTTTGTTTAGCCGTAACTGGCCGCTGAAGGTTGGCCAGTTACAAAGGTTATTACCAAGTTGCACCTTCAGGCGGAATTTAAATTCGATCTATAAACTGACGTGCAGTAATAATATCTACGTGCTGGAAGCGCTTAAGAATCAGTAAGTCACGCCTGTCACCACTTACAATAAAAGCGCATTTTCCTTCTACTGCGCATTCCAATACACGGTTGTCAGCGGGGCATCTTGGGATGGCATTGATTGTCTGAGTTGGAATAACGATTTCTGCAATAGAAAAAATAGGCGAAGTTAAAGTTTTCATTTCATGAGCCGTAATTCCAAATTTTTCGGAACTCATTACACGCTCTGTTTCTTCAATTAAAAAAGGTGACGTCACCCAGATAAACTTTTTAGACAAAGCCGCTTTCACGACCTTCAATGGAAGGCCACCAAACAAAAGAGCGGAAACGGTAATATTGGTGTCAACAACTGCGCGAATCATAGACTTTAAGTTCGTTTGCGCAAAGTAGAGAGTACATCTTCAACAACTGAAGGCTTAACTCCTTTTTTTTTCAGTCTTTTTGAAACGGTTTTTTGCGTCTGCTCAAATTCGCTGATGCTCATATACTTACGAACCGCCTCGCGCAGGTACTCACTAATAGTCCTGTGTTCAGCTTTTGCGTGTTTTTGAATTTCCAGCTCGAACTCAGGTGGCACTGAAAAAGCCACTACTTTGGTTGTACGCATAAAACCTCCTATTGTAATTATATCTAGTTATACTTAGTAATACTAGTACTTTTTCGTTCTGGTTGAATTGATTGAGTTATAAAGGATTTTTGCCGAATAAACGCTTTGGATACGCCAATTAACCGAGCGACAGACCGATGTGCCCTCATTAAGATTTCTTCAAGCCATGGTTCCCTTACGTTTTTGACTTGGCAATCGTGCGGCTTTTCTTTTTGGAACGGGTTCTTAATCTGCGGATGCCCGTAGTAATGGTGTTTTTCGGCTCGACTGAATGCAGGCTTTGCCACCCAATGACTTCCCGCAATCGCCACACTGAACAAGTTCAGTAAGCGGGAATGGATAACCCCTCAGAAGGGAGGGGTCAACAACATTTACCTATGTCTTACAAATGATGTGTTGGTGTACAATAACCCTTGTTTAAAAACACATGGCCGCTATCGTAGAGTGAGCTTTTCGGATCAAATCGGCTACAACTTTTTGTGATGTTGCCAAATAGAATATAGAATTGCTCTGCACAACACCACCCCTATTTCGCATTCACAATACTTATCGCTGAGGCCGCGTTCCCAACAGCATCATAGGCAACGGCCTTGATGGTGTAACTGCCTCGCTTGCCGGGCACTTTCCACAAACAACTATACCCAGGAGAAGCTACCGAACATAACAAAGTGCCGTTGACGTAAAATTCCACCTTTGTCACAGCCACGTTATCGGTCGCTGTCGCGGTTATTGTCGTTGCCTTGTTTCTTATTACCGTCGAGTCGCCGACTGGGCTTATTATCTTTACCACAGGCACCGTCGCATCAACAGCCGGCGGCGGCGTACTTCCGACCGTATAACTCATCAATACCCCTGGTGCGCCGTAATAATCAGACAAAGTAACTAGGTTTCCGACAACCATTTGGTAAGAACCAATAAAGGAACTTAGAGAAGAGGTGATCGTGAGGTTAGAAAATCCAACAGCTCCAGAACTTAGCGTCAACGACGCCGGACTAAATACCGCAGTAAATCCACCTGGTAGATAGTAAACTTTCAGCGGATAATTGGTTGCGCCGCAAGCACTACTGTTCATATTTACCATTGCAACGGTATACGCCACGGCGGTGCCACCGGGAACCGCCGCAGGGAAAGCCGGGCTTACAACTACTTCGGGATTACGAGTTTCGCAAATTGTCGATGTTGAAACTTTGTACTGAAAAGTGTTCGAGGTCGAAGAGAAAGTAGTTAATAGGCGATTGCTGGCTTTAACAGAAAAATATTGCGTGCCGCTCAGGGCCGATATGGGCGATGTCAAAGTAACCGTAACAAGAGCGGATGCGCCTGGAGCCAATTCCACCGAAGAATTTGAAAAACTTGCCGCCCATCCGGTTGGCAAAGCTGCAAGGCTTAGATCATATATCGAATTGGCACAAATGCTGTTGTCGCTGTTTTTAATTAAGATTTGATAGGCCCCATTCGCCCCAGGCATAAGACCCATTGTACCCTCAGCAGGCGAGACTCTAATAAAAGGATTGGCTGTAACGCAAACCGGAGGACCAAAGCTGACACTCACCGTGGCCGTGCCGTCTGTCGATAATGTGCTAATGCTGATCCCTCGATCTCCATCGATAAATTTTTTTCCCACCTCAAGTGCTTCGTTATGCAAAATTTCATAATTAGTACCGGCAACGGGCCCCGGATTCATATCGAGCAACTGGCTGCTCTCTCGGTCTGTGTCAGTGCCCGAATGGATCAAAACTCCTTTTGTATAGTTTCCCATGCTGTACTGATCGTATGTTCCCGTATTGAGCGAGGCCAGAAAACTATCAAAACCATACGGCGAGCGATATTCAACATAATACCAACTCCGCAAACCTGTCACCGGATCAGTGCTCTTAAGAACCTTAAGCGCTTTTACGGCGGTGCCAATTGTTTCAAATGGAGCCAAAGTAAATGTACCGCTGGTAAGAACCTCAGAAATAAGTGGCGAGTTCGCGCTATTGAACCACCCCAGGTAATCCTTTTGAAAAGCATTAAAGTGCCCAGTCCCAAGACCACCTAGATTAAGTCCCATCGCATCGGCAGGGTCTCCGTATTCGATCGATAAGCAACTACTCCCAATGGTGGCTGCCCCACAATTTAAACTGTGCGAGTGCGAAAGACCTAAGTTATGCCCAAACTCATGCGCAACCACGTTAGTATAAATCTCACTAATATTATTACCCAACACCTCTGACCATGATGGATAACAGCCCAAGCAAGCCGAACCGCCACCAGGCGAATCCGCCCGTTTTGTGCTCAGATAAATAATCCGCTTGTAGGCATCAACATTCACACCAGCAGCCCTTGCAAGATCATTGGCACATTGTTTATAAGGATGATAATCTGGCGTACCACAATTTGCTAAATTGATCGTGTACCAACCGAAGACGTCACCATACAGCGAGGTTTGATTGTAAGATGCCTCTTTGATGTAGTTGTTAACATCCCCAAATATTCTATTTTGAGCCTCTGCGACCGTAAAGGGTTCAACGAGATTGTTGTCTAACTTATAAAGCAAGACGAGCGTGTGCTGGGGGCCTGTCGAATTGGGAATTCCACTTGCAACTGAAGAGAGCGCCATCATAGGGGATGCCCCCGAGAAGCGATCCTCGACATGGGATAATAACGAAATTTCGGCGTTTTGAATTATTGCAACATTCCCGTCACCGGCTATCGGGGCGCTTTTGGTACCGCTAACCCTAACCCGCTGATCACTAACAAATGTAGAGGTTGAGTTTTTAAGTCGCAATTCGATACGAGTGTTTTCAGTTTTAAGAAAATGCCTAGTCCTACTGGTGTTATGTTTAAAATCATCCTCGATCACTATTTCTAACTTGCCTTCCATAACGGTTGAACCCGCCAGTGACGTCATTTCAGACAAAGTTACATTGCCCTGCTGGCTTGTCTGGTCGGACGATTTACTACAGTTACTAAAAAAAAACATAAGCATAAGACCAAAAACCAGCGCCATAATTTTCATCACACTTAATCTCAATTTGGTATTTATCATTATCATCCCCCAAAATAATATTCTAGCCAGAACTCGTCGTAGAAACAACTAGGAACTTGTTGAATCCTTGGATACAAACCGTTTGCTCGAAAAAATAAAATGGCGTAACAATCTGATACGAGCGGGCCTTTAATCCCGATAGTTCTAGCGACGCGGCTTAATCTCTATTTGATTTTAAAAGCCCGCTCTCGGTCAGCAACTGACGACCTGAAATCTCGGGCAGTTTCAAACTCAGATCTTTGAGTAACATTTCAAATTGCTCAATGGCGCGTTCTTTTCTCAGAGGCTCGGCACTTTCAAGGCCGTCGGCCAAGGCGCGCCAATCTGGTGAATTCAACAGCCACTCCTGCATCGATTTTGTGAACACATCGGCCCAACTCGGCTGACTGAATGTAAAATTGAGCGAAAGTGAGTCTTCTTCGGTATCGGTTGCGTGCCAGTATCCGCGCGGAACATACAACACGCAGCCGGGCTCCATAAAAATTTCGCTCGCGTCTTTAGGCGGCTCATGCAGAAGTTCGGCATGACACTGCTTTTCAAGCGCCGCGGGCATTTCAAAAGCCCCGACCGTAAATCTTTCCGTTGGATTTTTGACCGAAGTGTTTGCCGCCAATAACCAGCGTTTTGAACCGCTCAACTGAATAACAAAATTGGCGTTGGCATCAAAATGCATGCGGGTACCGGCACCAGCAGGAGTGGCATAAACAATCGACCTTGCCCGACACAGATTATTCTCAGACCCACCGGTTACTAAGCCTAAATCTTGGCGGATTTTAGTTAAAGCCGCGGCTATCGTTGCGTCCTGCAACTGCATCGAATCGAAAACTAAAGTCATATTATTGCGAAAGGCTTTCAACGCATCTTGCGGCTCAAGGCTGATTGAACTGTATTCGTCATCAAAATCCGGCAGACAGGCCCGAACTTTTAACGTCCGCGCGGCAACGAGGGCTTCAAGAGTCTGCAATTCCGGCAAATCAAAAAGCGGTTTTAGTTTGTTTCGCACCGCCGGTACAAATAGCGGTGTATGCGGCCAATGTTGTGCAAAAAAGTCTTGTGTGGAAACAGGCGAAATAAGTTTTGCTAAACCGAGTGTCGTCATGTTCCTAATACTACGACATCAGCGGAGGCATACTCAACTGCTCGTTGAAAATCCAGACCAGAAGAATTTGGCTAATTAACCGTTCTGACGTCGATATGAATTTCGTTCTTGCGTAGAAATGGCAACGTCTGCGGCCGATTATAAACAGCAAGTTTTACCTTGGATTCGGCGCGATACGAGCTGTACTGCCCGAGCCATTCCCGCAATTCAGTGGTGTACTGCTGAACCTTTTTATCATCGGTGGGCCCGTTAAAACTCCGGCACGCCACCATCTGTGCATCCTTTTGATGAAGCTTAATTCGCCGGTCATTCGGGTGTGGTGCGTTTTTCAGACTAAATTTATTCGGCAGAATAAAACTCATTGTTAAAAAACCATCGCCGTCATCAAGATTGGTTATTTCGCGCAACATCGACGCGGTCATTTCAATGTGTTCGCAAGAATCATTTTTACCTAAAAGATAGCGGCTCAGCACCTGATACGCTTTCGTTTCTGCGGCTTGCGGATTTTCATTAAACGGAACTGAAATTGTGGCCAATGTCAGATTGCTGTATTTGCGGATTTCCTTTTCACCGTTTGAGCGGATCAGGTAATACTCGGGCTCCTCCCCCAGCCGCAGGCCAAAAATGCCCGAGATCGCTTTGATTTTTTCAGACAAATGCATCGCTATTGCTCGCTCTTTTTTAACATGACTATTGATATCGAACATAAATCCCCCGGATCTTAAATCAAGGTTCAATTCTTATACCTTCTCTCAGATACTCTAAATTTGAGTACTTAATTTCCTGAGGTCGAATCTGGTACGTCGGTGGAATAATTACGCTTTTTATTACGCTTATTATTGCGCTTCAACGAGCGATTTTTTTTCGAATCTGTTCAAGCTTCTCGATTGAGCTTCGAACTTTCAAAGTGACGCCTTTTTCATCATAACTTTCAGCCAATACCCGCATTTTTTCACGAATATCTCCGATAATTCCTTTGGCCGTATAAGGAATAAAAAGATCCTCGTCCTGCATGTCGGATTCGAAATAGCTGAGAATTTTTTCCCGCAGCATTTTTATGTCGTTCGGGCGCCGGGTGGAGATTCCAACCGCCTGCGGAAATTCGACCTGAAGCTGACTAATCTGATCGGGTGTCAGGCAATCCTGTTTATTAAGAATAAGTAAGCGGGGCACGTCGGTTGCGCCAACTTCTGAGAGTACACTTTGAGTTACTTCCAATTGTGATCTGAACGACGGGTCGGAAGCATCAACCACAAATAATAACAGCGACGCATGCAGCGCCTCATCCAGTGTCGATTTAAAAGAGGCCACCAGATCATGCGGCAATTTTTTAATGAAACCGACAGTATCGGAGACCAGAATCTTGGGCCGGGTTTCAGGAAACATCGGGCGAATGGTTGTATCAAGTGTGGCAAATAATTTATCAGCAATCAGCACTTCACTGCCGGTCATCGCGCGCATTAAAGAAGATTTTCCGGCATTCGTGTATCCGACAAGGGCCACCGAAATTTCCTGCTCACGCCGCGCACGGCGCTGCAAATGTTCATTACCGATAGCTTCCAGTTCAATTTTCAATTCTTTGATCCGATCGCGGATTCGCCGCTTATCCAGTTCAAGACTGGTCTCACCGGCACCCTTGCCGCCTACTCCGCCACCGCCGCGGTCTTCGTTGCCGCAGGTTTCGCGCAATCGCGGTGCTACGTAAGCAAGCCTTGCGATTTCCACCTGCAGGCGCGCGGCTTTAGTTCTGGCATGACGGCTGAAAATTTCGATAATCACGCCGGTTCGGTCAAGCACGCTAACGCCGGTAACACTTTCGAGATTCCGCAATTGTGAAGGTGAAAGTTCTGCATCGACCACCACCACCTGCGCCGAGTTTTTATGTTCGCTTGAAACGGCTTCTGCGCTTTCGGTATTGTCTTCAGACTCAAGAACTTCGGTTTCTTCCGCTTCTTGTTTTTCTTCTTCCCATTTGAGCGCGGCTTTGCTTTTCTTGTGAATCACCGCACTTGCAATCTTGCCAGTGCCGCCCGTCCATTCAGCCAGCTCACTCAGTTTGCCATCACCTAAAACATTAAATGATTTTGCCGAACTTCTTTTCTGCGAAACACGACCAACAACTTTGTAACCCAGAGTCGTTACTAAACGCGCAAGCTCCTGTAACGAGCTGTCCAGATCACTCGATGAGGCGCCGGGCAATTGAATGCCCACCAGCACAGCTGATTTTATTTTTTCTCGTGTCGAGGAAGGATCAATGGTGGAAGTCATGCAATCTTATGCCACTACCACCTGCTTTTTTCAAGCCGGATCTCTTCAGATCTGACTTGACCACGTATCGTCGAAAAACGTCGAAACGTCTATATTTTCAAGCCGCTCGCTGTCTTCTATCACCTGCGACAGCAGCTTCAGCAGATCATCCGTCGTGACGATGCCGACAACATCCTCTTCGCTCGCAACCAGCACTGAGCAAATCTTATGCTTCAGCATAATCTCAATGACCGATTTTACATTTGCCCCTTTTTTTACAATCCGGACCGGTGAAGTCATAATCGATTTGATGGGCTTCCTCCGGTCGGGTGCGGCGGCCACATCCTTAGTTGAAATAATCCCCGAAAGCTCATTGTTCGCATTCACCACCGGCAGATGTCTGATCTTATTTACCTTCATCAGGCCATCGGCCGTTTCAATATCGCGATCCTCAGAAATCGAAATCAGATTGGACGACATCACCGTTCCTGTTAAATAATTCATTAGTTCCTTCTTTCCTCCGCCGATTTATTTTGAGCGGATATATAATATTATTAGGTTAAGAAACACTTTTCATGGGGCCATGCCGTTCAACCTCGCGCAAGGGTTGGGTCTTGCCGGCCTTCCAGGCACCGCCCCATTTCATCGAACCCGGCAGCAAAAAATAGAGCGCCCGATTGAAAAGAAATGAAGGAACAATTTTTCTCAGAATACTGAAAATTATTGCGTCCGGAGTCAGCGGTAGGCGAAGTCGCTGTTTTGGCTTATCAATCAGCTTAATTATTTTTCTGGCAATTTTAACCGATGAAAAAAGTGAGAATGCCATTAATTTTTCAATCATCGGAGTCATCGAACGATAATACTCCGAATGTGGCCCGCCCAGCGCCATACTCATCTCGGCTTTATTTGAAAGCACCACCCGCTTAAAAGAATTCGAATTGATAAAACCCAGCTGAACCAGATTAACCCTAATCCCGAATGGTCGCGCTTCGTACCAGAGCGCTTCGGTTGCACCTTCAAGCGCATGTTTTGAAGCGCTGTATGAACCCATCGTGGGCATCGCCAACATTCCCGAAACCGACGAGACATTGATAATCTGCCCTGCGCGTTGCTCGCGCATGATCGGAAGCACCGAACGGATCAGCGACATCGGCCCAAGATAATTTGTTTTCAATTGAGTCAGCTCGGCTTCCACATCCATATGTTCAACTACCGCTCTGAAACACACCGCAGCGTTGTTGATGATTATGTCGACCCGGCCCCAGAGCAGAGTAATTTCATGGATCAACGAATAAATATTGTCTTCGCTAGTTACGTCGAGTTCGCGCATGATAAAGTTGTCGGTCTCACTGAATAATCTGCGGATTTGCTCAAGTGTTTTTATTCGAGCCGTTGCAACCACCCGGAAATCTTTGCGTTGATAAAGTATTTTTGCAAGTTCAAGCCCGATGCCCGACCCGCAACCGGTTACGATGATCACTTTTTTAAATCCGGCATTATGTTTCATGTCCGACCTGTTCATCTGCAAGATGTCCATTCAACAGCTTTTTGAATACGGGATTGTAAAGTCTGAAGTTGAAAGGTTTCGAGATAACCACAGTATCCGGCACCTCGTGACCATATTTGGAGATGACGTCGTCCCTGTCTGCGGCAGAAATTAAAACTGTTTTGGCCTGACTTGCAAGCACCTCAGGTGTATTCAGCAATTGAATTCCCGTCTTTGAACCTGCAAGAAAAATATCTGAAATAATCAAAAAATAGCTGGCACCCGTTTCATTTCCCGCTTGCACCATCTTCGTGGCCTCTTCGCAGCTGACCGCCCATTCAAGGCGAAGCCGGTCGCTGAACAATCTGAAGAACTTTTCCCAGATGGGTTTAAGTGCCATGTCATCTTCAACGATTAGAATTTTCTTAACATTGTGTTCCATATTCATAGACAGCTCCTCAGGACTTCCTTGTCCGGTTGGCTCAAAGTCAATTTTTACGAAAAATCTTCACCTGAAACTTCCGCCCTTCAATCAGCCGGTTGACGTGCATTTTTGGGTACTCCTTCACTCCTCTTCATTTGAGTCTACTCATATTGAACGCCTGTCATATTTTCTTGAAGAAAACGCAACATGTGTTAGGGTCTGGCTCATGGCACGCATACTGGGTATTGAAGACGATCAGGACTATCAGGCTTACCTCACATCAATTCTAAAAGAGCATTCACTAACTTTTGTTTCGAGCACCACCGATGCATTAAGAATCGCGGAAAACGGCCGTGATCATTTTGATTTGATTTTACTCGACGTTTCGCTTCCTGACGGAAACGGGCTCAAAATCCTGCCTCGACTGAAAGAATATTTGTCGCCGCGTTTTGTACCGATCATGATTCTCAGTTCAGACAGCGACATCATCACAAAAGTGGCGGCGTTCGGCGTGGGCGCGGATGACTACATAATTAAGCCTACCGACCCCAGCGAAATCCGTGCACGCATAGAAGCCCGGCTGCGCACGGCTCAATCCTTCATGGTTGAAAAATCAGTGCTCGAATATCGCGACATTCTGATTGATCTCGATAAAATGACCGTGCAGATCCTGCTGAAAAACGAACAGCGAATCGGTATCGAACTTACCCCGTTTGAATTTAAAATTTTACGACTGTTGATCTCGAGGCCGGGCCAGGTTTACACCCGCGAAATTATTATTGATCGGGTGTGGGGCATCGAAAAATTCATCACATCAAGAACCGTTGACGCTCATGTCAGTCATCTCCGCAAAAAATTACTGCAAAGTGATGTGCAGATCGAAACGGTGTTAAGTGCCGGCTACAAACTGGCACTCAAAGAAAAATCTTAAAACTCTTCAGAAAACTTCAGGATCTACGGCGTATTTTCGCCCTCTGACGGTATTTGTCTTTTTGTTCGGGGCTCATTTTATTCCATTTATGCATGCGCTCACGCAAATCACGTTTTTTCTGCGGATCAAGATTTTTAAATTTTTTGAATTTCTGTTTTAGTTCGGCCCGTTTTTCAGGGGGCAAATTTTTCCACTTTCCAAGGCTCTCGCGCAGGCGCTTTTTTTCCTCGGGATTCAGATTTTTAAATTGACTCAGCGACTGCCGGATTTTCTCTTTTCGCTCCGGCGGCAGCGACTGAAATTCTTTCCATTTCTGGCGAAGCGCGTTTTTCTGGTCTTCGGATAAATTATTCCACTTCTCTTGGTTTTCATGAGTGGCATTGCTGCCACTATTATTCTGGGCGTTAACCTTTGTCGCCAATGTGAAGAGTGCAAATGAAATCAGTAATTGTCGGCGATTCATTATCTTTCCTTACTTTCCGGAAGGCTTGGCTCGTCCTGCGAATCCATTTTTACCAACTCAGCCAAATCGTCCCAAAAATCAGACTCCTCCAGCACTTCAATATTAAGCAATAAGTCCAGGTTTTTGATAATTTCTTCATCCGCATTACTCACATTCGCTTTTGAATCAACATTTTCAGCCATATTCAGCCCCTTCAATATCCAATTCTTCCATCAATTCAAGTTCTTCAAGTAAAGAAAGATTATCAATAATTTCCATTGTGTCTTCGTCCTCGATCAAATCAGCAATAAATTCAATCTGTTCGGAATTAGCCGCAAAGAGGTCGCTTTCACTTTTGCCGATATACCTAAAAACAAAAACGGCCGCAAGCGAAGCCATCAGAGGTGCAAAAATCGTGAGCCAACGTTTACGGTTTTTAGCAACGCGGTTTATTTCAAGTTCATTTTTTGCCTGTTTCAATATTCGTTCATTTAACTCTGGATCAGGCGAGCTAGAAAAAAATCGATCAAAATTTTTCATAAGCCTCCCAGATTCTGTTTCAGTTGCTCACGGGCCCTGAATAACGAGGCCTTTACAGCGCCCACCGATATTCCAAGCTTGACCGCAATTTCGGATTGATTCAGATCTTCAATCAGTACCATCGAAAGAATGATTTTCTGATTCTCCGGTAACTCGGTAAAGGCTTTTGAAAGCCGCGCATGTCTTTCCCCGTCACTGAACATTTTTTCGAGGTCTTCCTGCGGATCCGCAATTGCGTTCCAATTTTCATCATCGAGATCGATCCACTTTTTATTCTGCCTGAATTCATCAATGACCAGATTTCGGGTAATGCTGAGAATCCACGCCTTAACGCTTCCTGTCGGCAAAAATTTCTGAGAATTTTGAATCACCCTCATCCAAGCCTCTTGCGTTACATCTTCGGCCTTTTGTTTATCTTTGAGCATTTTCACGCTGTAACCGAAAACGAGTTTCTGGTACTTCAACATGAGAGACTCAAAACTTTTTGAGTCTCCCGCCGAAATTCTTTTAATTAAAGCGAGGTCCTGATCGTTTGCCATAATTAACTAGCAAAACCTAACTTACTTTAATTGTCTATGAGTTAGTTGCCTGAGGCCGGAACCGCTGGAACTGCAGGAACAGCAGGCTGATTCGGCAAATCTTTTCGGTTCTGCTCGTCATGCTTCTGTTTGTAAATCAACTCGCTTTGTTTATCCTGTGCTTTTTCAATCTTAAGCTTCTCACTCGGAGTTACGACACCGTCAGCGTTTGCTTTCTCCTGCATATGATCTACACGCTTCTGACCTTTGCGCAATTTTTTTGCTTCTTTGCGGGTCAAAGTTCCAGCCTGAACACCCTGCTTAATCCGACCTTGTTGATTATGTTCTCGATTTTGGTCTCGTCTAGCTTCTGCAGTTGAAATAAATAGACTCATTGCAATTGCTGATATTAAAAAACTTTTCATATTCCCTCCGGGGATGTTGTTGATTTCTGCTCAAATAACGTGGGAGCCCGCAAAAAGTTACGAATTTTTATTCAAAATCTCTGAAATGTAGGATTAGATGTATCTGGCATCTCAAATTGATTCAAGAAGGGCCATTTTTGACGTTTAAAGCAAAACTACGTAAACGAATCGAAACCAGCGTGCAGTATCTGCAGGTTTACACAGATCGAATCTGGTATCCGCCGCTTCTCGGTTTTCTTGCCCTGATCGACAGCTTTGTCATAATCATTCCCACCGACGGATTGCTGATTTCCAGTGCCATGCTCAAACCTAAAAGCTGGGCTAACCTTTCATTTTGCATTTCAATAGGCTCAACGATGGGCGCAATGCTTTTATTCCACCTGTTGCAGACTCACGGGTTACCGTGGGTTCTTGAAATCTACCCTGGGGTCAATCAGGGCAGCTTCTGGCTCTGGTCAGAAACTTTTTTTCTCCGGTATGGCTTAATGCTAGTCTTTTTTGTGGCAGCAACGCCGGTCATTCAACAACCGGCAATTATTCTCGCCAGTGCTGCGCATACACCGTTTTTGCCGACGATGTTTGCGATATTTGCCGGACGACTATTAAAAAATCTGATTATGTCGTATATCAGTTCGCACTCACCCCGCCTGATTTCAAAAATGTGGGGCGTACAGAACGAACTTGATGAAATCGGAATCCACGTCGGCACCCCGATTAAAAAGGTACGCCGTACCGTACCTAATCCCCCAAAGCAAGTTAGTTAGTACAGCCCGAAAACAGACTGAGCTTAACCCGACGTAAGTTATTTTTGGGATTGAATTTGTAGGCCAGTTGCTCGATCAGATTCACCTTAAAACCAGCCCGCAGGTGCAGCTTGCCGGTTAGTGGCTTAAAATTTTCTTCCTGAGCCTCACTAAGTACCAGCATCCGGCTACAGTCGTTCCAGTCTACCGTATTCAATTGCGATGGTTCCAGATCTATAAAATTAAAGTTTTTTTTCAAAATAAAAGCTTCGGTAATCCATTCAGGAGTTGAATCAACTCGGTAAATTGTCTTCACCTCGGGGTGCTCATTTAAATACCGCGACATTTCAATCAGGTTCTTCTGAGCCGGAAAAAAACTTGCCACCACAAAAAGGCTGCCGTTCAGGGTGTGAAGTAAAAGCAATCTTATACGGTTTTTACGAAACTCCTGATGCAGGTGATATAAAAACGGAAAAATCAGCATGATCAGAATCGGTATCACCGAAATAATGAACCGTTCCCACTTCTGCGGAAAAAGCGAATGCAAAAAAACAAAAAGCCCCAGCATCAAAAGCAGGCTGCGGTTCTGTCGGAGGTAGCCGCCCGTAGTCTCAGGCGGATATTTTTTTATAAAAAACGGAATAAACCCGATAATTAAAATCAACAACGGATAAAAGAAAACTGTCCGGTTTCCATATTCAGATCCGTGTTCAAAGTTGTAGACCGTCAGATTCAAAAGTGAGTAATGAAATTTTCCGCGCAGAAAATAATCCGGCAGGCCCGAAAGCGCAAAAAGAAAAAGTCCCAATCCACCGGCAATGAGCACCTGCCGGAAGTTTCTTTTAAGTACGGGTAAAATAATAAAAACCAGCGCACAGAATCCGAGTTGTTGCCGCAGAACAAAAGCCGCAGATCCGAACACGACACCCCAAAGCAAATCGCTTATTTTTTCACTTTGGTCATACTTGATCGCATAAACTGCCGCCAAGGTCAGAAACGGCGCCGCCAGCGATTCAAACATCGGGCGGGTCAACGCAAATGGCGCCCCGAAATAAAAAATCAACATCAATAAAAGAAAGTTGGTTTCGGTTTTTGAGAGGTTTTTTACTTTTCCGAATTTTATGAAACCGTAAAACAATAATCCCGTACAAAAAAGCCCCAGTATTAAAATAACGAAACGATATTGCCAGTACGGCGACTCAATCGAAAGCGCCAGCGCACCCTGTGCAACGGCATGCATCGGTAATAACTGCAACGGTGACTTCACATCATCCGCCGCCACCAGCGTATTTAAAGTTGAAGATTGCGCCGGAATATATCTGGTAATGCCGACCCAGTACTCATCAAGCGCCATAAAGCCATCGTTAACAGCAATGACGAACAGATAAAGCAAGATCCCAAAAAGGAGTATGTTTGCCGTTTTGAATTTTGCAGCCAGCATAAAAAGAGTTTACGTCATTCAGTTAATGAAGCAATATATAAAACCTATGTATAAAGGTGAAAAATTCAACAGTATCTCGCATCTTATCGGTGCCTTACTTGCCTGCGCCGGAGTTTCCTTTTTACTGGCCTCCGCAATCAATCAGTCCGACCTATTTAAAATCGTGGCCTTCAGCATTTATGGCGCCGTAATGGTTGCGCTTTATGCTATTTCCACGATTTATCACAGTTCAAAAGGCGCAGTTAAAATATTCTTCAGGCAGATGGATTATATCTCCATCTACCTGATGATTGCCGGAAGCTACACCCCGATTACATTGATTATCCTGAATGGCGTTTGGGGCTGGACATTGTTCGGCATTATCTGGTTACTCGCCGTCGTCGGGATCGTGCAGGAAATAATGCTCGGAAAAAAGACCCGCAAATATTCAATTTTCATTTATCTACTAATGGGTTGGCTGGTGCTCATCGCAATTAAACCGCTGATTGAATCCTTACCGATCGGCGGCCTGCTCTGGCTGGTGGCCGGCGGCCTGTTTTACACATTCGGAGTCGGATTCTTTTTACTCGATGAAAAATACAAGCATTTTCACGGCTACTGGCACCTATGCGTTTTAGCCGGCAGCATCTGCCAGTTTATCTGCATGTACCTGTTCGTCGCCTAAGGTGGCTGGCACCTGTTACTGTTACTCAAGAATAATTCTCTGCATTGCTCGCGTGTCGCATGTGCCGGTGAAGTCGTGTTTTGCGACGCGGGTTTTCGGAGACATTTCCAAAAATCTTCTGATGCCCGGCACATTCACATCCACCATATTCCTAATCGCGTTTGAATCCGGATTGTGGCTAAAACCCAATTCAAACAACAAAGACCAGATCCCGTGCTTCCAGTACGCATAATCCTCAAAGGTTCCATCGGCCGGATACAACACATCTGTATTATTGCCGAATTTATAATTACTTTCACGTGTAGCGGCCTTTACCAGTTCGAGATACTGGGCATCATAAGGAGTTGAAAGATCCTGAGTTGAAATTCCCCACGGATAAACCACTGCCGGCCAGTAGGTGTGCAATGTTGCCGAGATCTGAATTTTTTTTACTTCCAAAAAATCCGAAAGTGCTTTTGTTGATTTCAGATTGAACGTGGCTCCGGTTTTACAAGGGCCCGTGTAGTCCCTATTCGGATCAAACGATCCCCTGATTCCGTTTTCATTTCGGCCCGTCTTATTATAACCGGTGATATTCAGTACCGGAACAACGTAAACCGTCTGCCCCGCAACCGGGTTACGCGCAAAACTATCCGCCACACCAAGAGCTACCGCGGTTGAACCGTATTCATTTCCGTGATGTGTGCCCACAATCAGTGAATTCACCTCGCCGCTTCCGATCTGCAGCGCCTGAATCGGTACGCCCTGATCGTTCACACCGATCGAAATAACTTTTGCATTGGCAGGATTCTGTTCGGCAATTTTCTGGATTGTGGCTACGACTTTGTCATAATTGGTTAAACTTGGGCCGGTTAATAAAAACATGGATATGATTGCATCTAGCATAGATCATCTCTTTTCCGCGAATCCTTCGCTTCATACAGAGATATTCTTTCAATAACGACAAAAGCCTAACAACTAATCATTGCTCGACTGGACTAAGCTTGGCCCAAGGTCGACGTACTATTTTAGTAGTCGCAATTGGCTACAGTAAATTCCTGTTTACAGAATTCTGTGACGGGCCGCTCAATTAAATCTCCCCAGCCTCCGCTCGCATTGCAACGTTTGCGAAAACATTTTCCGGCTTCTACCCACCACGCACACTGATTGAGTTGCGCAAATGGTTTTTTACAAAGGAACGTGGCCTCATACGCTTTTTGCTTATTGGCCGCCGCCTGCTTCTTTTTTTTCAGCGATTTTTTCTTCTCGGCTTCATTTATAACAAAGTTATTGCCGGCCTTCAGAAATGCGCTCGGATCAAACTTCATCACTTCAGAAAGAGCACCTTTCGGCACTTTACGGCTACTCAGTAAGTAATCGAATTTAATTCCTCCACCGCCCTCAAGTAGCTCGCCTTTAAACACCACTCGATCGCCGGCCTTCAGGTTCAGTTTTTTTTCATACGCAAAAAATTCCAACGGCACAACTCCGGTGATAACTTTAAATTCGATACTGGGTACCTGCATGTCGAGCTTGACGATAAAGTCGTAAACGCCCGCCGTCGGAAGTTCAAAAAAAGGTGTTTTCAGGGTAACAAAGCCTTCATTCTTATTCAGACTGCGATGCATCGACTGAAAACGGATTTCACCGCCAAGCAGATAAAATTCAGAAACGAAGCCAGTTTCATTCAAAAACTCGAGAATCTGAATTTTCGATCTCGGATACACCGTAATGCTATCAAGAGTATTAATTCTGAATTCAAGCTGGTCATGGCTTGCGGTCACAACAGCAAAAGGCGACTTCAACCACAAATCCTTTGTCAGGATCGCCTGATTTTTATTATCAAACACAACAATCGGGGTATTTACCCAGCCTGTCACTTGCGGAAAAGCCCAGATACAATTCGAAGCAAAAAGAAAAAGAAAGAAAATTTTCATCGAATTTTACTCATTTGTTTTACTCATTTCACATTCACGTATTTTTGCCCATTTCAGAAAAACAGAATGCCTGGCGTTTGCAGCGATAACAAAACCGGCATAACCATCGAGAAATCCGCGTTTCAGAAAATAACATTCGATGAACTTTACATAGGGCTTCGTGAAAAAATGAAACCACGAAAACTTTCGACCCTTCCGATACATTTCTTCGGCCTGTAACGACGAATACCGATTGTTTGTTTGTACCTGCGCCTCGATATTTTTAAAAACGTAATGATTCAGCGGGGCTGCCAGGTTTTCATAACCCGCAGCTTCTACTTTTTCATGGATTTCGGCTTCATTCCAGTTACTGAATTTCCGATTAAAAAGCCTAGTTTGCAGGTCGGGGTACCAGCCACCATACCTGATCCAACGTCCTAAATAATTCGAAAGTCGGGGCACCCGGTAAGCCAAAGTATTATTCAGTTGCGGCAGTTTCAGTGCAATTTCTTCAGCCAGTCCGGCACTCAGTTCTTCATCACAATCGATTGAAAGCACCCAGTCGAATTTTGCAAGCTGACTTGCCAATTTCTTGGTTTTTCCAAAGCCGAGCCATTTGCCTTCGGTTACATTTGCGCCCATTTTTCTGGCAATCGCAAGTGTTGCATCGGTCGACCCTGAATCATACACGACGATATCGGCCGCCCAACTGACGGAGGCCAGTGCGCGGGCTATATTCAGCTCCTCGTTAAGAGAAATCAAGACCACACTGACTGGAACTTTTTGTTTACTGTTATTCACGCTTTTTATGTCACAACCTTTCATCTTTGTTGTCAAACCAAAGTCAAAGTCTGTAACATATTTGGATATGAATAATTTATTTAAAAAACCGATGGTTTTAACTTTTCTGATCACTTCTACAGTTTTGCTTCTTTCCAGACCGAGCTTGGCTTATCTTTCCGTAAGTGAAACTGCCGAGCTGATCAAAGAAGGCGAATACCGCATCGGTGTTATCCCGCAATTGATACTTTCAAGCGGTGGTGGGTCTAACATGGGGGTGTTTTTTGATATGCCCATAGAAGACGACGTCAACTCGCGCTTTATCATCGGTGGCGGCACCACCGATTTTTATGCCTCGGCCTCGGTCAAGTGGGTGCCTTATCCTGATTTTGAAAAACAACCCGCAATCGGAATTCGCGGCGCCATCACCTATGCGCGCGATGGCGTAGCCAACTACTATAATCTGCAAGCCACACCGATTATCAGCAAGTCTGTTGATACCGAGTGGGGGAAAATGATTCCGTATGTGGGGTTACCGGTTACGATCGTCCATAGCACGATAAGTACAACGCTGATGCAATTCGTTGTCGGAAGCGAATGGGTCGATCGCAAAGACTTCCAAATCGGTGCCGAATTCGATTTCAATCTGTCTAACACCGTAACGGCACTGACTTTACACTTTAATTTTCCGTTCGACGGAAATACAGGATTTAGAAAATAATATGTTAAAATGGTTTTTCAGCTCAACAACTCTCGGCGGCGCAGACATGTACATCGATCTCGGCACGGCCAACTCACTTATTGCCGTGAAGGGTAAAGGCATTGTGTTGAACGAACCGAGTATTGTGGCCGTTACCGAAACCAACATGAAGAAACGAAAGATTCTCGGCATCGGGCTCGAGGGCGTT
>JANPPN010000164.1:0-10152 GCA_031428535.1 Bdellovibrio sp.
GGCGGTTGAACACTTCGATAAACTAAGTTTTACTCGCAAAGATTATATGTTATTGTATAAAGAAATTTCTTCTGCAACGGCCAGTCGAGATTTGGCGCAAGCAGTCTCAAGCGGCGTCCTTGAAGTTAAGGGTGAAAAATCAAAGACAAAGTATCTTTTCAAAAAATAAGAAATCCGAATATCGAATTTTGATTTAAGTTATTTTAGTATTCAGTATTATATTTAAGTGGATTTCAGTTTATAAAATCACATATTTTTAAGCTTGAGTAACAATTTATTCATTTCAATTGCAAGTTCAGCAGATGAGAAATTTCTAAAATGTTCTTTAGAATCGTGCATAAGTATTTCGTGAGTTGTTAGGTCATATTGATAACGGAGTGTATAATCCTCATAATATAAAATCTCGTGATCTAATTTATCAAACAAAATGCCAGCTAAAGGCAGTTTAGCTCTAAATTTAATTGATATCAGATCACTAATAATATCTTTGGACACAGAAGTTTTAAATAAGATCATTGTAAATTCTGAACTATCCGAAAAATCAAAGAAGACCTCATGAGTCTCTGTAGGCAAAACTAAATTCTTTAGAACTTCAATATTTTTTAATCTTTGCTTATAGGTCATGGCTACTTATCGGTTTAAATAAGCAGGGGCTTTAGCTATTCCATTTCCTCTAAGTACGTATAACCCGACAAACCTTCTTCGTAGTGGCGGATGAGCGCTTTGGCTTCGAGTTTGGTGATGTTGCCGTTTAAAATACTTTCTTCGGTAAACTGGCGGACGTTGTCGACCATTTCGGCGCGACCGTATTGAACGTAGGTTAAGACCTCAGTAACGGTGTCGCCCGGAATGTAATGATCAACTGTGTAGCCCGATTCGTTAATGGAAATATGGACCGCATCGGTATCACCGAACAGATTGTGTAAGTCGCCGAGGATCTCTTGGTAAGCGCCGGTGAGGAAGACCCCTATGTAGTAAGGGGCGTCGCCTTCTTTGAAGGGGTGAACTCGCAGCGTCTTTTTAACTTCGCCGGTTTCGGTGTCGATGAACTTTTCGATTTTGCCGTCGGAGTCGCAAGTTAAATCGGCCAGCGTGGCCTCGTGACAAGGTTCGTTTTTGTGATTATGGATGGGCATAACCGGAAATAACTGCCCAACGGCCCACGAATCCGGAATAGATTGGAAGACCGAGAAGTTGCAAAAGTAGGTGTCACAAAGAGTTTCGCGCAGGTCGGAAACGATGTCGTCGCAATCGGGTGTGGTCTGGGCCATGCCAAGCATTCTTGTGGCGATCGTAAAGAACATACTTTCACACCACGCGCGTTGGGTTAAATTCAATACGCCGTAAGTAAAAAGGTTCAGGGTTTCTGATTTTGACTGCATTAAGTCGTTGAAACATTCATTGATGTTTTCAGTATTCAATTTTTCGAAAATATACTGAAGTTCCTGCATAATTGCGGGATCGGTTTTTAAAGCGGCCTGTGGAGGCTCTTGCCGGAAAAGGTTGTTGACGCCCATGACGTTGAAAACCAGAACCGAGTGATGAGCCACCAGTGCGCGGCCGCTTTCGGTAACGATGTTCGGATGCGGAACATTTTTTTCATCGCAAAGAGTTTGCAGCGTTGAAACCACGTCATTGGCGTATTCCTGCTCGGAATAATTAATTGAAGAATCGGACCAGCCGGTACCGTCGTAATCGACGCCAAGCCCGCCACCGACATCGATGTACTTAAGCTTTGCACCGAGGGCATGAAGTTCGGTATAGAACCTTGCCGCTTCTTTAAGCGAGGATTTAATGCTTTGGATGTGTGGAACCTGCGAACCGATATGGTAGTGAAGGAGTTCAAGACAATCGAGCATGTTCTGTTTTTTTAGAAACTCAAGGCCTTCGACAATTTCAACTGCAGTTAACCCGAACTTAGAGCGGGCTCCGGCTGAGTCGACCCACTTGCCGGCGCCCTGCGTGTTGAGTTTGGCGCGGAAGCCGATTTTTGGTTTAATATTCAGTTTTTTAGCGGCGTCGGTAATCAGTTTTAATTCATCTTTACGGTCGACGACAATAATAATTTCGCGGCCGATTTTTTGAGCGAGCAACGCAGTTTCAACATATTCAGCATCTTTGAATCCATTACAGATAATCACACCATTCGGTGTGTTCATGATTGAAAGCACGACTAACAATTCGGGTTTTGATCCGCACTCAAGCCCGAGGCTGACTTCCTTGCCGTACTTTACGAGTTCCTGAACCAAGTGGCGTTGCTGATTGACCTTGATCGGGTAAACACCGCAGTATTTTCCTTTGTAGTTGTGATCGGCAAAAGCCCGCTGAAAGCAGGAATGAAGTAAATGGACGCGTTCTTTAATAATATCCGGAAAGCGGATCATGATCGGAATACGGATACCGCGATCCTGAAGTTCCTGCGTGAGTTCGTAAAGATCGACATTCGGGCCTTTTTCGCCCTTTGGGGTGACAGCGACATTTCCGGCTTGGTTGATTCTGAAATAACCGTTGCCCCAGTTATTGATTCCGTAAACTTTTGCACTGTTTTCAACAGACCAGTCGTTAGACTTTTTTTTGTCGAAAGCGTGGGTAGGTGATTTTGGTGAATTATTAGGTGAATTTGTCGTCGTGTGACTTGATTCTAAACTCATGGGGCCTCCCAAAAAAAACTGTTTTTTTATGCTATTCGTTTACAGTTTCTTTCGGGGTGTTGCAACATTTTTACACGACAATTAAATTTAATATCTTACCGGCCTTATAAATTATTTTACTCGGCGACTTTCCGGCTACCGCCGACGAAATCGTCGGGATTTCGAGCGCGGCGCGAACGGCATCCGCTTCTGAAGTTTCAATTGAAATGTGAATGGTTCCCCGCATTTTGCCGTTTACTTGAACACCCAGAGTTATCATATCATCCGCACACAGCGCGGGAATGAACTCGGGCCAAGGCGCTGTAACCACAAGCCCTTTTCCACCCAGCTTGTTCCACAGTTCTTCAGCGGTATGAGGCGCAAATGGCTGTAATAATTGAGTTAATGGAAGCAAAACTTTCTTCGATTTACATTCGTGTTTATAGAGCTCATTTACTAGAATCATCATCTGGCTGATACACGTATTAAAACTGAGAGCCTCGATATCCTCGGTGACTTTTTTAATTGTTTTATGGAGAACTTTCTCAACTTCCGGTGGCAGCGTTTCGTCTGTAGCGATGCTTTCGCCCGTTGCCTCATTGATAGCCAAGCGGTTAAGTCTATCGAGAAAGCGTTTAACTCCGTCTATGCCGTTAGAATTCCAGGGCTTGTCTTTGTCCATCGGACCTAAGAAGCAGACAAAGCACCTGAGTGCATCGACGCCGGACTCTTTCGCCACGTCGTCCGCAGGAATAACATTGCCGCGGGATTTTGACATTTTTTCACCATCAGGCCCCAGGATCATTCCTTGATGAGCGAGTTTTCTGAAGGGCTCATCAACCGGCGAAAGGCCAACATCAAAAAGTACTTTTGTCCAAAATCTGGAATAGAGTAAATGGCCGACAGTATGCTCGGCCCCGCCGACGTAGAGATCAACCGGCAGCCAGTAGCGGGCGACGTCAAGTGCGAAAGGTGCTGTTGAATTATGGGGATCCGTGTATCTGAAAAAATACCACGATGAACCCGCAGCGCCCGGCATGGTGTCGGTTTCGCGACGGATACCTTCAGAATAATTAATCCACTTTTTGTTATTCGCCAGAGGAGATTCGCCAGAAGCAGACGGTTCGAAATTATCAACTTCAGGTAAGATAACCGGTAGTTCATTTACCGGCACGGCTTTTTTAGTTCCGTCGGTTAAGTGCAGGATCGGGAACGGTTCGCCCCAGTAGCGCTGGCGGCTGAAAAGCCAGTCACGTAACTTGTACTGAACCTGCTTTTTGCCGAGGCCGGAGCTTTCGATGTGATCATTTATTTTTTTGATGGCCTCGGCCTTTGTAAGGCCATTTAAAATTTCGGAATTGCAGAGTTTTCCGTCTCCGGTAAAGGGAAGATGGGTATCGGATTCCAAAACCCGCAGTATCGGCAAATCAAATTTTTGCGCGAATTCAAAGTCGCGTTCGTCGTGCCCGGGTACGGCCATGATCGCGCCGGTTCCGTAATCCATCATGACGTAATCGGCAATCCAGACGGGAATTTCTTTTTGATTGAGCGGATTAATTGCATACCCGCCGGTGAATATTCCGGTTTTTTCGGTGTTGGCCTTTCGGTCGACTTCGGATTTCTTCGCCGCGGCCTGAATGTAGGATGCGACTGCAGCTTCTTGTTCGGATGAAGTGATCAGTTTGACAAGCGGGTGTTCCGGCGCCAACACCATAAATGTTGCGCCGAAAATCGTATCCGGCCTTGTCGTAAAAATTTCAAGCGCTTCTGGCGCCTGATTTTTTATTTTAAACCGCACAACGGCACCCTCGGATTTTCCGATCCAGTTTCGCTGGCCTTCTTTGGTTCTTTCAGGCCAGTCTAATTTGTCGAGATCCTGAAGCAAACGTTCGGCATAGTCTGTGATTTTTAACATCCATTGTTTCATCGGCACCCGAATAACCGGATGACCACCACGTTCGGATTTACCGTCGATAACCTCATCATTTGCCAGAACGGTTTTCAATTCAGGGCACCAGTTGACGGGGACTTCTTTCTGGTAGGCCAGGCCCTTTTCAAATAACTTCAGAAAAATAAACTGTGTCCATTTATAATAATCGGGATCGCAGGTTGAAATTTCGCGTGACCAATCGAAACTGAAACCATAACGAGTCAGTGTAGCGCGGAAACTTTCGATGGCCTTTTGGGTGGTGATCGAAGGATGGACACCGGTTTGAATGGCGTATTGTTCGGCCGGTAATCCGAAAGCATCGTAACCCATCGGGTGAAGCACATTAAAGCCTTTTGCGCGTTTGTAGCGTGAAATAATGTCGGTCGGGGTGTAAGAGGCGATGTGGCCCATATGAAGGCCAGAACCTGAAGGATACGGAAACATGTCCAGCGCGTAGTATTTTGGTTTCGAAGACGCGTTATCGGCCTTATAGACTTCGTTTTCTGCCCAGACCTTTTGCCATTTGGATTCGATTTCGATGTGTTTCATAAGTGCAGATCTTAAAGCTTTGCAGGACTGAAATCAAACTGAGAAGTCTAAATTTTTTATTGTTTAAGGTACTTAACTTTTTTTTGGAAACACCGATAAGTAATATGATGAAAAAAGACCCAAAACACAGGCCGATACTGGTTCTAGATGAAGACCCGGAGACGCTCGAACTTATGCTCGAGCCTCTCAGATGGGAAGGCTACGATGTGCGTGGTCTGACTTCTCCGGCTGAAGCCAGCGAAACATTGAACCTCTGGAAGCCCCAGATGGTGATTGTAGATCCCGATTTTGGTAAGACCAACGGTCTTGAATTTCTGAATACCCTGAGCGAATCGCTCGGCAACACGTCACTGATTATTGTGTCTGCCAATACGGCGACCGACCGGATAACTCAGTGTTTGGATCTGGGAGCAAGTGACTACATTGTTTCGCCGTTTATACCGCTTGAGTTTCTGGCACGGGTGCGCGCTCAGTGGCGTTTTCTCGATGCTAAGGAAGAATTGCTCGAAGCCAATCAGAAGCTGCTGGAACTTGTTGAAATTGATGACCTGACCGGTCTTTTCAATATGCGTTCGATTTATCAGAAGCTTGAATTTGAAATGGAACGCGGTAAACGTTTCAGCCGGCCGGTAACGGTTGTGATGATAGATATGGATAAGTTTAAAATGGTGAATGATGGTCATGATCATTTGTTCGGAAGTTTTATTTTATCTGAAATCGGCAAGGTTATTAAAACCTCAACCCGATCGGTGGATATTCCGGCGCGGTACGGGGGTGACGAATTTTTAATTGTGTTATCGGAAACTCCGCTGGCCGGAGTGGATATGTTCTGCGAACGCCTGCGTAAGAAAATTGAGCAGATGACATTCGAGCAAGGCGAAGATTCCATTCAGCTTACTTTATCAATGGGCTATGCCTCAACCAAAGGAACCGAGACCGAACAGATAACTCCGCGTGAACTAGTCAGACGTGCCGACGTGGCCCTCTACGAGGCAAAAGCCCGTGGCCGTAATCAGGTGGTCAGTTTTGACGGCAGCACGCCCTCGGATCGACGAATTGAAAAGTCTGCAGCGATGAATATTTTCGAGAAAAAAAGAAAGACAGCCTCTTAATTTAGTGGCATATCACTGGCTTGATGGAAAACAATCAACGTCGCCCGCAAATCAATAGTACCCGATTATTACCGAATCAAAATGCCTACACGCTGGCTTTGAATAACGAATTCAAAAGTTATGCTTTTGATGAAGAGCGTGCGCCTTTAAATAAAAATAAGTGGCGGTCAGAGGTTTTTAAATGCGAAGACGCTAAACCGGTCGATGTTGAAATCGGCACCGGTGCAGGGATGCACTTTGCACATCGTGCGAATAAAAATCTGGAACGTAATCTGGTGGGCCTCGAACTTAAGTACAAGCCATTGATACAATCGATCAAAAGAGCCCAGGTGCTGGGCGCCAGAAACACGGCGATTTGCCGCTATCATGCCTTCAACATCGATCTTCTGTTTGAAAAAAATGAAATTAATGACGTCTTTATTCATTTTCCTGATCCGTGGACGACGCCGCGTAAGCCGAAAAATCGGGTCGTCAATGCACAAATCCTGAATGGTATTTATGAAATGCAACGCGAAGGCAGTTTTCTGGAATTCAAAACAGATTCGCGGGAATATTTTTTATGGGCTCTGGAAGAAATCAAAAAAACAAAATATAAAATTGAATTTCAGACGCTCAATCTTTACGCTGAGGGCGGTAAATATTTTGCTGAGAACTTCCCGACAACATTTGAGAAAATTTTTGTTCGGCAAGGGATTGAAATTAATTATATTAAATTAGTTAAGTAGATTGGCCTTATTTGACCAATTTTTGCTACGGCGGAAAACCGGATCATTCATTATTTTAAGAGCGATACTCGCAAGCGCCGGCCCGCGCTTCCGTTGATCGCATTTTTGAAGCCAAGGATGCAACAACGCCTTTTGAAGTAGAGTTTCCCAGATTTTGTGTGTGTGAAGTTTTTTGTTTTTTGGTCGGATGGCATAGACAAGTTCACAGTTCATGGACTCTGCGGCCCTTTTGAGATTAAGCAAGCTAATCGTGCCCATCACTTCGCTGGCCTCCAACTGCGAATAGGCCGGCCGTGATATGCCGAGCTTTTCTGCCAGCGTCTGGGCGGACAGAAACTGTGCTCTGCGGTTTTTCGAAAGCCAGCCGGGCTTATTCTCTGCGAATGCCAAAATTTCATCTCTTAAAAATGGAGCTATTTCCTCATCTACGAAACCAAATTGATAATTTTTTTGCCATATTTGATAGGCAAAATCTAATTCTTTTTTTGTTAAATTTTTCATCGTTCAGCCTCCAAATTGGTTTTAACTCCATATTTCATTTCTCTGCTAATGGTAAGGTATAAATTGCCATTTTCGGAGAGTCAAATGGTTATCGACGATGCAGCTTCCGGCCTTTACTAGTATCTGACGGATATCGATAAATCGCCCGTCACTTCAATCTGACTACTTAATTTTATTGCTCTACTAATGGTAAGGTATAAATGTCCGTTGCCTGAGGGGCAATTATTTCTCGAAGAGGTAAAATGTAACTTTCCGGTGTTTACCAGTATTTGGCGGTTACCGTTAAATCGTTGGTAATTGCAATTTGACAACTTAATCTTTCGTCGGCTTCGCATCTGTTGCGTTTTAGGGTTTCGAGTTCGTATTTTTCCGGTGGGTTTACAGCCGGATTTAATGCCGGATTTACAGTGCCTTGGATTTTTACTTTGCACATGCTGCAGATGCCTTCGCCATGGCACGATGAGGCAACCGGCACCCCCGCAGCGAGCAGGGCATTCATCAAATTTGAATTGCTTTCGATACTGAGAATGAGACTCTTCTGGGGCAAGCTGACTTTTGGCATGTGATTGAGGCAATATAGCTCAAATAAGAGCAGATTAAAAGGTCTATATGCAGCCTGATATAGATTGAAAAAAGGCACGTAGGAGAGTTAAAATTTCACACGACCGGAGAATATATGTCAGAAACAGTATCAGATAGTAAAATTGATAGTAAGATTGAAAGTGTCATCATCATCGGTTCGGGCCCTGCAGGTCTTACCGCAGCGGTTTATTCATCACGGGCACGTTTAGATCCGTTAATGATTGAAGGCGAAGAAGCCGGTGGCCAGTTGATGATTACAACGGATGTTGAAAATTATCCGGGTTTTGATCACGGGATCACCGGACCGGATTTAATTTCTGTTATGCGAAAACAAGCTGAACGATTCGGTACACGATTTATTACTCGAAATGTAAGCCGGGTTGATTTCAGCTCGCGGCCTTTTAAAGTTTATATCGGTGAAAAATTATATCGGTCACAGACGGTCATTATTTCGACAGGGGCCAGCGCCAAATTGATTGGTTTGCCGAGTGAGAAAAAATACATGAGCCGTGGCGTTTCAGCCTGTGCGACCTGTGACGGCGCATTTTTCAAAGACGTTGAAGTTGCGGTGGTCGGTGGTGGTGATACGGCAATGGAAGAGGCCAATTTTCTAACCCGCTTCGCAAGCAAAGTTTATATTATTCATCGTTCTGAATCTTATCGCGCATCTAAGATCATGCTTGATCGTGCCGTTAAGAATCCAAAAATCGAGTTTATGCATCATACGGTTGTAGAAGAAGTACTCGGCGATGGAAAGTCGGTCAATGCGCTTAAGCTGAAGGACACGAGAACCAATGAAATTTTTGAAAAGCCGATTCAAGGGCTATTTGTTGCAATCGGACACCAGCCGAATACGAAATTATTTAGCGGTATACTCGATATGAATGAAGCCGGTTATCTAAAAACTAAACCGGGCACAACCTATACGAACATTGAAGGCGTGTTTGCCGCAGGAGATGTTCAGGACCCTAACTACCGCCAGGCCGTTACGGCTGCAGGTACCGGATGTATGGCTGCGATCGACAGTGAGCGCTGGCTAGAAATAAATGAGGCGCATTAGTATGGCAAAAAAGTTTATTACAAGTGATCTGATTAGTAAGATCGAGAAATTAACCAAGCAACGAATGTCGGAACAGCCGATCGTAAGCCTAGACCAGTTTCGCGATGCTCATAAGAAAATGAATCCGAAAAATATTTTAATCATCGAAGACGACGAAACCCAGCGGCTTTCGCTCAAACGTATTCTTGAAGCAGAAGGTTATACGGCATTGTTAGCCGCAGATTCGGCTGAACTGACGGCTATTCTGGATGACGAAAAAGAATTGCATTTAATTTTGATGGATATCGGTCTGCCATGGATCAATGGTTTTGAACTGGCTGAAATGATGAAGCAGCACCCGGACCTGAACAAGTTACCACTTGTGTTTCTTTCAGCTCAGGCTGAACAAGAGGACTTTGCCAGAGCCCGCGACGTCGGGGCTTCGGACTATATCAAGAAGCCTTTCGATATCGACAAATTAAAACAGGTCGTTTCGAAGCTGTTGGCTGATAAGGCCTAAATACAAAAGTCTATAAAATCCCGCCTTTTAGGCAATTCGTTTGACCCATCAATGGCTCAATTTTAATATTATGTTATATGACCATGGAGGGTTTTATGAACAAAACTAATTTATTAGTTTTATTGGGGACGATGATTTTTTCAGCCTTAACAGTGAATGCCGAAACCCGGAATCTCAATGGCTATGGCCTTGAGATGGAGCTGTCGCTCAACGGCAAGGTGATCTCGGCCCCGCAGATCAATACCAAAGTCGGTGCAACTTCGTTTTTTACTCAAAAAACTGACACCGAAGAAAGCTTCATCGAAGTAACGGCCATTGATGGTTCGATACTTGGGAATGAAGGCATCATGATGACCTTTGTTGTGGGAACAATTGATAAAGATGGAAATCGAATTATTACTTCAAAGCCGCAGATCTTTGCGAAAGAAAACACGCACTCGGAAGTCACCGTTGAGCAGGAGCAGGGTAAAGAAAAGTTATCGCTTTCTGTTTTAGCGAAGCGTAAAGCTCTATAGTCAGTTTGTTTTAGAGTTAAAGCAAAAAAAAAGAGTCGGGTAAACCGGC
>JANPPN010000165.1:0-16833 GCA_031428535.1 Bdellovibrio sp.
ATTTTCATAGATTTAAGAAGCGGATTTTTCATAACGGGCCTCGTTTCTGTTGTCTTTCTCCAAATAGCATTGTACCTAGCCTGATCCATGTTGCCCCCTCTTCAAGTGCAATTTGATAGTCGTGACTCGTGCCCATTGAGAATTCGTGTAAATTAAACTTGTTTCCAATATATTTTAATTCTCTGAAAAATGCTCTATTTTTTTCGGGTTCGTTTTCCAGGGGGGGCATGGTCATGAGGCCCACAATTTTCAGACCCTTCAAGTCTGCTAGGCGCGGCCAGGAAAGTTCAAATTGTTCTTGGGAAAACCCCGACTTTGTGGCTTCGCCGGCAAGATTTATCTGTATAAAACAGTTCTGGATGTAGCCGATTTCCTCGGCTTGCGCAGAAATTTTTTCTGCGGTTTCAAAGTTGTCGATGGAATGGATATAGGCAAAGTTTTTTTTTAGGAATTTCACTTTATTTTTTTGAATCGGCCCGATCAGATGCCAGTTGATCTGAAGCTCTTTGAGCTGAGTTATCTTATCCAGCGCTTCCTGGATGTAGTTTTCAGCAAAGTCAGTTTGCCCTTCGTTATGGAGTATCTTGATTTTCTCGATGGGCTGTAACTTGCTGACCGCGAGCAGCTTTTGCGTAGGGGAAAGATTTTTCAGAATCGAGGACCTTACGGAGTTTTCAGAAAATCCCATCCCTTGAGTCTGAATAACTTTTCAAGTGCTTGCAAGGGAAGTCCAACCACATTATTAAAATCACCTTCGAATTTTTCAACAAATTTGCGTCCGATTCCCTGAATCGCGTAGCCACCGGCTTTATCAAAAGGCTCTTTTGTTGCGATGTATTCTGAAATTTCCGTATCGGAAAGAGTTCGGAAAAAAACCGCAGTTGTCTCAATGTGGGTCACAATTTCATTTGTACTCAAGTCGATCAGGTGGATGGCCGTTTTGACTTCGTGCTGCCTTCCTGACAAAAGTCGGAGATATTCAAAGGCGGTCTTTTCGTTTTCAGGCTTCCCAAGCGTTACAGGTCCGATACAAACCATTGTGTCAGCGCAAAGAATTACCGTGTCTTCAAGAGCCAGACCTTTGTCCTGAAACTCGCGGACGACGGCTTTCGACTTACGTCCTGCAATGTCTAATATTTGCTCGTTTTGACTCAGGTTTTCGTTAGGGATTTCCGATACATGTACTGGGAATGGAACAAATTGATAACCCGCTTTTTTGAGAATATCCGAGCGGCGTGGAGACTGCGAAGCCAAGACCAGTTTTTTCAATTGTTTCATTAAATATAATTTACTTGAAAAGAGGAATTATGGGTAGTGCTGAACTAATGCTTTTTGCCGGTCTCGTCATGGCAGGCGCATCCGTATATCTTCTTGTTTCGTCATTGATGGCAGGCACGCCGGGCGAATCCCAGCTTTCATGGGCCAGCGCAAATGAACCGGTCCGTTCTAAAAATGCCGTCATTAATCTCTGTCGTCCAATGGTCCATCAATTTACTCTGCAACATGCAGCAAGAATTAAATCCCAGAAATACCGAAAAAAAATCAGAAACCTGATCAAAACCGGGGGGCTCCAGTCGGAAATTAACGAAGATGAATTTATCGGACTGCAGCTATTTCTTGGATTTGCCTTTCCGGTGTTTTTGTATTTGATGAATTTTTCGCTGGATCTCGGGTTGCAGTTGCCATTTGTGATTGGCCTTGGCTTTATCGGATTTTTCATGCCGCAGATGCACTGCAAAGGAACTAAAAAAATCCGGGAGTTAAGTGTTCGGGCCGATATGCCGTTTTTCATTGATCTTCTGGCGCTGTCGGTTGAAGCCGGTCTGGATTTTTTCGGAGCGATCCAGAAAATTGTTGAAAAAGTTGCGGATAAGGATTCAGTACTGGCAGAAGAATTCAATGTTGTTTTAAAAGATATTAAAATCGGTTCTTCAAAAACCGAGGCTTTAAAAGAAATGGCCCTGCGGCTCGATATGCCGGAAATTACAAGTTTTGTGGCGGTGCTAATCGATGCGGAAGCTTCAGGAACAAGTATTTCGCAGGTATTGAAGGACCAATCGGTGCAGATGCGCCTTGAAAGATTCTTGCGCGCAGAAAAAGCAGGAGCGCAGGCTTCGCAGTTGATTATGATCCCATTAATGTTGTTTATCCTGCCGGCGGTTTTTATTATGGTCTTCGGACCGGTCATTATAAAAATGATGTACGGGGGCGGGTAGTGGCGAAGCTTTATAAAACTTCAGACAGCGGAGCCGAATTGTTGATCGAGCAGTTGAACGTAGCTGACGGTTTATGGTCGCGCGGTAAAGGTCTATTGGGTCGAAAATCACTTCCGGAAAACGAAGCGCTGTGGATTGTTCCCGGAAATAATATTCATACGTTCTTCATGAAATTTCCAATCGATTGTATTTTTGTTGATAAAAAACTCGAAATAAAAAAGCTGGTTCCCAACGCCGAGCCGTTCAGGTTCGTCGGACCTTATTGGAAAGCATTTTCGATTTTTGAAGTTCGCTCCGGATTTATTGATATCAAAAAACTGAAAGTTGGAGATCATCTATATGTGGTCAATTAGAGTTCTTTCCGGCGAGCAGAGCGGAGAAATTTACGATTTGAAATTGGGCAAAAATGTCTTTGGCCGCGGCGGGATAAGTGATCTTAAAGTTCAGTCACTCGGAATTTCGAAAGAACATTGCGAGATTCATGTTTACAAAGACAAAATGATGATCGTTGATCTGAAATCAAGTAATGGAACTTTTGTTAATGGTGTAAAAATTCAGAATTCAATTATCAGAGTGGGCGATAAAATCAGTTTATTCGATGTGATACTTGATATCATTCCAACGCCCGACATCAGGCCACAAAATGTGCCTGCGCCGGTTATGTCTGAACGTGCGCCGGTGCCAAAACCAAAACCTCCGCGACCTTCGCCGCATGCTCCGGTTCCGCTTGGTGCGCCAAGCTATCCTATGAATTACCCGCAACAGGGAAATATGGCCATGCAGATGCAGTACCAGCAGCAGGCGCAGATGTACCAGAATCAGGGTAATCAGTTCGGACCGCAGGCAGTTCCGCCGCAATCAGTGGCTCCTCAATTATCATTCAACGATAAAGTTGAAAATTATATTGAGAATGTGGTGATGCCGGCCGTGTATAAACTGGCAATTGTATTTTCGTTCCGGCAAATTCTGCAGGCTTTTATTATTGTGTTTATTTTCTCGGTGACTTTACTTTCGACGTTTCCCTTAATTAATATTATAAAAGAATCCAACATGAAAGAAGCCGGGAAGCGTGCTAAATCAGTGGCCCGCGCGGTTGCAAAATTCAACGAACAGGCGCTGCTTTCAGGTCAGCTTGCCAATCTTTCGGTACAGGAAGCTCTTAAAGAAGAAGGCATAAAAGATGCATTCATCATTCAGCAATCTGACGGACTGATCGTGGCACCGCCTGAAAAAACCGGCCGTGATGATTCCAATCCGCTGGTTTTAATCGCAAGAAGAGAGGGGCGAGCGTCGTTCGAAACCATCAACTCCAACACGATCGGGGCTTCGTTTCCAATTGCGGTATACGACCCCTCTTCTGGTGAGGTCACTCCGAAATATCATGCCATTGTTACCTACGATATCAGCTCGCTTAATTTTGATGAAGGCCGGGTTATTAGCTTATTCATGCAGACATTGGTGATCGCCTCTATTCTTGGGCTGCTGCTTTACTTTCTGTTCGCAAGGCTCATTGAATTTCCTATTCGGACTCTTAATTTGCAGATTGACAAAGCCTTGCTGGAAAAATCCGACCGTACGGAAGTAGCATTTGATTATCCTGTTTTTCAGAAACTGGTTTCAAACGTTAACACTATTCTGAATCGGGCGTGGAACGGCGGCGCATCGCAGAATTCGGTTTTGAAACCGAAACAGAACAATGATGTTGAATTTTCGAACCTGGTCGAAATGATTTCTCATCCGGCAATTATTATCGATCCTGAGCAAAGAATTATTGCGCTGAATTCGAATTTCGAGCAACTGGCCCAGATTAGTAAGGATGCGGTGCTAAATCAGAGTTATCAGGTGATTACCGATAATGCTCTTGTTCAGAATATGGATTCACTGATTGCCCGCTCGCAGCAGGCCCCATACGAAAAACATGCCGATAAAATTCCGTTTGCGCAGTACGAGTGTGAGATTTTCTGTCAGGCATTTTTGAGTTCTGAGGGTGAACCACAGTATTTTGTATTAACGTTGGTACAGATCGCAACACCTTAAAAGAAACGGGAGTCGGTACATAAATGACAGCAACTGTTCAACAGAAACCTGAGATTAAAATTAAACTGAGTGTGGTTAAAGGACCGCACTCGGGCCAGGTTTATCAGTTGAACAAGCCGATCTTTACCATAGGGCGTGGTCCTGAGAATGACCTTGTACTGATGAATGATCCGCAAATAAGCCGTTCGCATGCCAAAGTTATGATTGTTGATCGCGACCTCGAAGTTGTTAACCTGAGCAGCAAAAATGCAATTTTTGTTGATGGCGAAGGTGTGCAAAGATGGAAAATCGTAAATAATTCAAACTTCACCGTAGGCGACAGCGAATTCAAAGTTGAATATGATTTAGGCCTGGCTGTTGTGTCGATTCCGACGGCCATCCCGGCAAACATTGCCACGGTATTGCTGCTGAAACCGAAAATCAGGGCCGTGCCTCCGAAAAAAGAAGTTGTGGCAAAACCGCAACAGATGATGTTTACACAGCAGAAAAAACAGATGCAGCAGCGAATGGCTGGTCAATCAGAATTTCAGCCAGCCAGGCCCGCTCCTGAAAATGGTTCGTTGATGGCCAATTCTAAATTCAAATTTTACCTGATCATTGCAATTGCCTTTATCGGAATTTATTATAATTTTTCGAAACCGACAAAGACCGTCCGGGCAAAAAAAATTGTTTCAACGCTAAAGTACGAGGATGAAGTCAATACAAAGCTGATTTCGGCGAAGGAAAAAGATTTGGCGGCAGACCGCGAGGTCCGTTCGAAAGAAAAGGCCAGATCCCCTCAAGCCTTTCGGGTAAACGAAAGTTTTATTCGCGGTATGCGAGACTATCAATTGGGTAATTATACACGCGCACAGGAGTTCTTCCAACTGGTTCTGAATTTGGAACCAGACCATGCACTGGCCAAACGTCATCTTTATTTGTCGAGAGTGCGTTTTGATGAACTTATTAAGGAAAAATTAATGCTTGGAGAATCCTATTATAAGAAGCATAATTTTAGAATGTGTGAGTCGATGTACAGTCAGGTCACGGATATGCTAAATGGCAAAAATAATGACCAAAATTTTCAGCTTGCCGAAAAAAAGGCAAGAGAGTGTGAACTGGCAACTGAAGGTATCCGGTAATGTCCCGCCTTAAGGTCATGCTTCGCGGTTCCTTAATCAGCGAATTCGCATTAAATCCCGAAAAAGAATATATCGGTGGCCGTAAAGAGGGTTGCGACATTCGTCTTCAGGCTGAAAAGGGAATTTCGCGCGAGCACTTTAAACTTAAATATTCAGACGGCCATTGGCAAATTCGCGCGGTTTCCAGATTCGGCGATGTTTTTTCACTTGGTCAGAAGGTAGAGCAAATAGACCTTCAACATGGGCAGACTTTCCAGATTCCGCCTTACGAATTCAGTTTTCTTGATGTGCCGGATGCGGGTTTACATGATCAAAGGCAGGGTAATGCCGCCTCCTTAAAATTCGGTGAAGACGAAAAAACCGTTATGGGCGCCGCGCCTCAGGTTCCGTATATAAAACTCGTCAATTCAGGCGGCGAAGTCCGCGAGATGCTTCGCCTTGAAGTCGGGGAAGTTTGGGTTGCCGGGCGAGACCCTTCCTGTCAGATTATTATTCCGGATCACCGGGTCAGTCGAAGACAATTTGAAATTTACAAAGTGAATGGCACTTATACCATACTGGATCTGGCCAGCGTAAACGGCACATTTCTGAACGGCAGTCCGATTTCGTCTACTGATCCGCAGTCTTTAAAGAGCGGTGACGCAATTACTGTTCTCGACAATATTTTATATTTTGAGCTGCACGATCCCAACTTTAAGTATAAAGTCGACAGGATCATAGTGCCACCGATGCCGGTCGGTATACCGCAAGAGGTCTATCAGGAAGATGTGCCGAGCGAAACCGAAATCTTCGAGCCTGAAGAAGAACAGGTTGAAGAATACGGCGTTCAGCAACAGTTGATGACATCAGATAGTCCATTCACCGGAATGCCGGGCGATGGGATGCAGGATCCAAATCAGTATTATAATTTTCAGGCTCCGCCGCCACAACAGCCGGCGCCACCTACAGGTATGGCAAAGTTGATGCAAAATAAGCCGATGCTTATTACCATCGTGCTGATTATTCTTGGCGGCGCTTTTTTTGTTGATGAAATGCTGAACACCCCTGAAGAGCCTCAAGAAGTGGCGTTGGGCGGAGATGCATTTTCTAAACTGATGCCGGCCCAACAAAAAGAAGTTGAAGAAAATTACCGGATTGCCGAGCAAATGTATAACCAGCAAAAATACGATCTGGCGCTTGAAAAAATCCGTAAAATAAAGGAACTCTTGCCGGGCGGCTACAAAGACAGTGAAAAGATCGCGCTGGATGCCGAGCAAGCGAATCTGACACTCGTTCAAAGTGCAAAAGATGAAGAAGCCAGGCGTGAAAAAGAAGAGCTCGATGCCAAAAATGTTTTAATCATTGCCGGCTGTCAGAAATTGCTCGGCCCGAAAGTGACTGCCGCCGATATGAATCAGTGTCTGGCTCCTGTAATTGCATCTAACCCTGACAACAATGATGTAACCAGATTGATGGCTGAGGCCGAAAAAATAGAAAGAGAGCGGCTCCAAAAAGAGGCCGAAGCCAAGACTTATGCACAACAGGTCGAAGAGCTTGCAAAGTTGTTCACTGATGCCGAAGGTGTGCAGGCGCAAGGTTACGCGTTCAAGGCCATTAAGAAATACATGCAGGTGGTTGCGAGAAGTGAATTGCCTGATCCTAAAAAGCTGAAAGAAAAATCCAAAGAGCGGATTTCATACATTGAGCAAAAAATCCGTGAAAAATCGGAAGCCAGCATGAACTCGGCGGAAGGCCTGTATAAAACAGGTAATATCAAAGACGCAGTGATAACTCTTCGCGAGGCAAAAATTTACGATCCTGAAAACAAAAGTATAAATGAGAAAATCGACATCTTCACAATTGAGCTGAAAAAGCAGATGCGTTCAATCTATCAGGACTCGATCATTGATGAAAACTACGGAATTCTTGAAAACACTGAAACCAAACAAGGTGCCAAGGACAAATGGAAAAAAATTACAGAATTGGATCTTGAAGATGGAGAATATTATCGAAAAGCCGTTACCAAATTACGACGCTATGGAATCCTCTGATGAAAATTTTTTCACGGTACTCGGCTACTGGGCAAAAATTGGCTGCAACAAATGTGTCGAGCCTTCTCGAAAATAAGCTGATACTGATTTTGCGGACCTGGGGTGCTTCTGAACACAATCAAAAATTTATCGACGAAGTGGTTCATTATCTTTCTTCAACTCAGGCTGATATTGAAGTAACAACCCCATTTGACTACCAAGAGAATCTTTCGCCGCTTGCCAATCGGACCCGGGTTTCGCTTCTGCTGGCCCATGATTATTTTTACCGTAATGAAAACAAGAATGAATACCTGATTGGCTTTGAGGCAACAGTACTTTTTAAATCAAAAAAAGAAATTGCCTGGTCAAGCGTAGGACGCTTCGAAATCGGAAAAATTGTGGGCGACTCAATAAGACCTTACGTCAACAATGGCACTGATCTCGACTCTGAAACACTGCTTCCGGTCCAGTTGATAGGAATAGAACGGGAAATCGATATTACTTCGGGCTCGCTGGCACTTAATCCCGACGAAAAAATTGTTGTGGCCTCCACATTTAGGAATCAGATTTTTGTGAATGAAGCTTCGAACTCAATTGAAGCGCTTATCGACGTCAGAAACGGCACGGGTGCCTGCTGGTTTTCGGTGATTACTTCGGAATAGGCCAGGACTTCTCGGGATTCCATAACCCCCAGATATTTTCATAAGCCAGATTGTATGAATTTCTGCGCGCGTCCTCATAAATGGCGTCTTTTTCAACTTTCGGATCCTGAAAATAAATCAGCAGTGTTGAAAGGGGTTGCGATATTGAGTTTGTTCCCAGACGAATTTTTTCATTCTGCAAGACCGATCTTCTGGAGTTCGGCTTTGACCAGTATTCTTTATTGGAAATAACCCAGCGGTAGTCGGGCGGCTGATAGTCGGTCCACTTAACAGCATTGGAGTCTTTTCTGAGATCCTCGAGGATTGAAAAATCCTCCTCCGTCAGCAGACTTTGAGTTTTCATTAAGTCAATCGTCTCAAGGCCGTCGGTCAATCGATTATAAAATTCCCCTTCAGGGGCTTCGATAAAAAGATAATTTTTGAAAATAAGAGCAAAACGCAGTTCGAGTTGCTGCTTCCAGGTATTCGTCGTCTCGATGATGAGTTTTCGCGAATCCGCAGATAAATTTTCATTTTTCAACCATAATCCGGAAAACTCCCAAACCGGAAAATGCCGGTCTTTAATTCCGGAATAAATCGGACTAATAGTTTTAATAAGGCTGTAGCCGAGGTCAGCCAGATTAACCGCGCTGTCGATTTTCCAGTTTATGCCCTCATCACCTTTTTGGCGCGGCGGCTTCACAAAGAGTGCAATATTGGTATTTTCGCTGTGCAGATTTGAAAATGCGGATTCGTTCGGCCGGTTGTACTTTGACTCTCCCTGAAGACCCAAAACCACAATATAGTTAGTTTCCCAGAGGTTCGCGGCTTTGAGTTCGTTAAAAAAAAGGCCCAGTTTATCGTCGAAATTTTCGATGCTTGAAATCTGGGTTTCACCTTCGTTAAGGGATTCCAGTTCTGAGGTATAAATAACAGAAAAAAACGGCACCGAAGATTCGTTTGCCCAATTCTTAAAAAGAATCGCCTGTTCCTTGAAGTTCATTGAGTACATCGATTGATTCAGAAATGAAGAATCATCGAAGATGTCAAACCCTCGCGATAGCCCGGTTTTTTTTAAAATGGCAGGATTGCCGCTCCAGAATGAAGTGCGATAATTTGCCAGTTTAAAGAATTCCTGTAAAAGCGGCTGCTCCGGACTCATTCTGTCAAAACTTCTATGCAGCCGGTGCTGAAACGGGTAGGCGCCCGAAAGAAGCGAGCCCATTGCTGCGGCGGTTTGCGTTGACGTTGTAAATGCGTTTGAAAAACGAATTGATTCCTGGCACAGAGTGTTCAGCCCGGAAATCCCCGTTGTACGGTCTTCATTGCACGAAAAAGAATTAAACGAAAGTTGATCGGCCGCAATAATGATAAAAGAAGGCTTCTTAATTTCCTGGCAAGAGGTCAAAGACCAAAGTCCAGTTACAATTAAAAGCACAAATACCGGACCCTTGAATAAAGACACTTTTGAAGCTTTCATTTACAGAATTCATAATGTAAGAATCTATATAGAAAGTAAAGAGGGAGTCTAAATGCTGTCGGATAAAATTTTCTCAATCGCTCAATATGCAGATCAAGTCGTTTTGCTTGTACTCGTTACCATGAGCGTGCTTTCGGTCGGAATGATATTTGAAAGATTTCTTTCGTTAAATAAGATTTCGCAAGACAGCCTGGCAATAAGGCAGAAAATTAAAGTATTATTGGCAAGTAATAATCTGTCGGGTTTTGAAGATCTCGCAAAAGACACGACCTCCCTTGAGGGCCGCGCGGCGGCTCAGGCATTGCTGCACATCAAAATTTCCGGCACCGCAGGATCAGAAGAAGTCTTCAACACTTTCATGTTGAATGAAAAACCTGACCTCGAAAAATATCTTCCGGTACTGGCAACGATTGCCTCAAATGCCCCGTTCATCGGCTTGTTGGGTACGGTACTGGGGATTATGAAAGCATTTAATGATTTAGCTTTGTCGTCCGATGCCGGCCAGCAAACAGTTATGGCGGGAATTTCCGTAGCGTTAATTGCAACTGCGGCGGGACTGTTCGTGGCCATACCTGCCGGAATTTTCTATAATTTTTTTACCCGCAAGGTGAAGACAATTTATACGAGTCTTGAAAGCGTAAAAGAACTGGGTTTAGCGTATGCAAAGCAAAAGGGTTTAACTTAAATGGCATTTAAATCAGACTCGCAAGACGACGTGATGTCGGAAATAAATGTAGTACCGCTTGTCGACGTTATTCTTGTGGTTCTGATTATTTTTATGGTAACAGCGCCGATGATCATGAAGCCTTCAATCAACATTAATTTACCAAAAGCCGGCACCGGCGAAGCAACTGCGCCAAGTAAACTCAGTATTGTTATCGGTAAGGACGGCCATACGCTGTTGGATGGCAAAGCGGCAAATGACGAGCAGCTCCGCGGTGCCGCAGTTGACGAGTCAAAAAAAAATCCCGAAGTTCAAGCTATCATCTCGGCTGATAAAGACGTGCCACATGGCCGAGTTGTCTCAGTTCTGGATATAATCAAGGCCGGCGGAGTAAAGAAGTTCGCAATTAGTATCGACCGCAAGTAAGCAGACCTTTGTCGTGGACCAGTAGGAAAATTCTCAAAATAACCCGACCGAAGTCCTTAATATTTCTTCACTAAAGTCCGAAAAATAGAATATGAAGCCGTTTCGAAAAGAAGCTCAGTTCATATTGATGTTTTTCATATTTCTTACAGTATTTACTATTTATTCTAACCTGGGTATCGAGCCGGAAAATGTGTCATCAAAAACTCTGCAACATCATCAACAGGATATTTTAATTGTTAAGCCGAGAAACAGTCGTACGCCGGCTTCAGTTTCAGAATCGACGGCACCGGTGCTGAACAAAGAATTTTTCTGCCGACCGGATACCAAAATTGCGCAGGAAAAAGTCGGGAAGTCTCTGGTTATGATCAGTTTTAAGATGTGTCCGAAACCGAAACTCATTTCCAATGTGACGATAGAAAATCAGAGCAATGGTTTTAAGGCGCAGATTTTCAAAGTTGAAAACGATAAGTTTAAAACTGATTACATCCAGCTAAATAATGGAGTGAATCGCCTCAAGCTAGAGGTCGTCCTAAAAGATGGGCAAAAACTAGAAGAATCGCTGGAAATTTTGTCAGGTTCTTAACTCAAAGCAGTAATTCGGTTTGAATTCAATAGACACAGGTAGTTGCATTAAATAAGTTCACCACATCGTGATGGTAGAAACAAACTTAACGCTTAGCGGTTTAAAAAACAGATCTGATTTACATGTGGCTCGCAAGATCTGGCACATGTGCGGCGTTTTCACGATGTTTGCGGCGTGGGTGTTTCTGCCGTACTGGGCTTCAATGACTTTTCTGGCTATCGGGTGGCTGATTTTCGTACCTGCTGATTTTATCCGTCAGAAAAATCCTGAATTTAACCGCTCTCTTGCGGGAGTTTTTCGCCCGATCATGCGAAGCAATGAACTCAATCGTCTCGCCGGTACAACCTATCTGATTACCGGAACACTTTTAATAACACTCCTATTTAATAAAGGAGTTGTTGCGCTGAGCTTGTTATTTCTGGCTTTTGCTGATCCTATCGCCAGCTACATCGGCATTAAGTACGGCAAAGACAAAATTTTCGGACATAAATCGGTTCAGGGTTTTGTGGCCGCTTTTGTGGTCTGCACAGTGCTTTGCTTTTTATTTTTGTTTTACAATCAGGTTCAGGAATATATTCTGCTTGTCAGTCTAATGGCAGGCCTCATCGGGGCGCTGGCCGAGCTGATACCTGTGGCAAAATTGGATGATAACTTTACGATGCCGGTTGCCAGTAGCATTGGGCTTTCTATTTTGTTTTATTTTTTTGGTTATTTCTCTTATTTCAGCTAAATATGCTGCTTAAATGCAAATGAGGTCTTATGTCGACGACTATTGAACTTCCCGAAGAAGGCTATTCGAAATCCGGTAAAAAACTTGGGATGTATATTTATATATTGCCGAATCTGATGACCGTCGCGAATTTGTTCTGTGGATTTATCTCAATTATTTTTTCAATTCAAAGTGAATTTAAATCAGCGGCGATTGCCGTTGTGATTGCGGCAGTTTTCGATCAACTCGATGGACGCCTCGCGCGCCTGACTCACGCAACAAGTAAATTCGGTGCCGAGCTTGATTCGCTTTGCGACCTGGTAAGTTTTGGATTGGCGCCGGCACTTCTGATGTACCTTTGGGCGCTGAATCCCTATGGTCGGGTCGGAATGATGGCGAGTTTTTTGTTTGTAGCCTGCGGAGCACTTCGACTGGCCCGATTCAATGTTCAGGTTGGCGTCGTTGAAAAAAATTATTTTCAGGGTTTACCGATTCCGATGGCGGCCGGCATTTTAACTTCTTCTTATTTGGCGTTTGATGAACTTGGATGGAGCCCCGATTTTTGGCGCGGCTGGTTGCTGTTTGCGATGGTCGTGGTGATGGCCTTTGTCATGGTTTCAAATTTTCGATACAGATCATTCAAGGATCTGGATCTTAAAGAGCGTTTGGCTTTTAAGTATCTCGTGGCAGGGCTGGTTGTGCTTGTTGCTGTCGCGCTTAATCCCGAAATTATGTTGTTTGTACTTTTTCTTACTTACGGCACTTTGGGTGCGGTTTTCGGCGTGTTGCAACTGGGTAAAAAACGCAAATTGATGAAAGCCAACGCCTATGCGCCTGAAAGCACAGAAGAACAAGATTTACAGGAAGAACAGGATGAAGGTTAGTTTATGAAGATCTGGAAAAAACCCCTCAAGGTAGGGCTTGTCGGCGCCACAGGGGTGGTTGGCGAAACTTTTATTAATATTCTGGAAGAATACGCACAACCGATTGCAGAATTGCGCCCTTTCGCAAGCCAGAACTCTCTTGGAATTAAAATTGAGCTTGCGGGTAAGCAATGGCCGGTGCAGGTTTTGAAACCCGGCTGTTTTAAAGATCTTGATATGGTGTTTTTTTCTTCTGGCGATGACATTTCGAAAGAGTGGGCGCCTGAAGCCGTAAAAGCCGGCGCTTTTGCAATTGATAATTCGAACGCCTTTCGGATGAATCCCGAAACCAAGCTTGTGGTTCCGGAAGTTAATGGAAACCTGCTGAATGAAAATTCGAAAGCTCAGATCATTGCAAATCCGAATTGCTCCACTATCCAACTGGTCGTTGTACTTAAACCGCTCATGGATAAATTCGGCCTGGAAGATGTAACAGTTTCAACCTATCAGGCCGTTAGCGGCGCGGGCCTTCCCGGCTATGAAGAGCTGTTGACCCAGACCAAAAATTTTCAACAGAGCGACCACGAACCGAAAGCTTTTTCAAAACAGATTTTATTTAATTGTATTCCACAAATCGGCAGTTTCGGTGATGATGGATTTTCTACCGAAGAGTCAAAAATTATGAATGAGTCGGCGAAGATTCTTGCACTTCCAGATCTTAAGATTTCGGCCTTTGCGGTGCGGGTACCGGCACTGAATTCTCATTCTGAAGCCGTGTGGGTTACTTTAAAACAAGACGCCACCCGCGAGCAGATTGTAAGTGCCCTCGGTAACGCTGAAGGTATTGCGGTTCTTGACCAGGACTTTCCTACGGCTCTTGAGGTTTCCGGTGAAGAGCCCGTTTTCGTCGGTCGGATTCATCAGGATCGAATGAACAAGAAACGCTGGTTGATGTGGGTGGTGTCGGATAATTTGAAAAAGGGTGCAGCACTTAATGGGTTGCAAATAGCCGAACGAATTTTTTGTTGATCTTCTGGTCTTACTGCTAATAGACAGTTCATAGTGGCCATGCTGCAATAGTAATGTGATTAAACATCTCGTTTTGCTTAGCCTAGTTTTTTTCTTTTATCAAAAAGCCGCTGCCGTTACCGCAAAGGCATTGGTTAAACCCGGAACCATCAGTATTTCAGGACATTCTGCGATTTCTGCAGATCTGGCCACAATTTACGGCGGCATTGCAGGTAACCCCTGTTCAAACACCGATGGAGTTTCGACCTGCAACAGTTGTGTCGACACAACCGGAGCGGTGAATGCGTGCAATCAGAACAGCGTGTATTCCAATCTGAAGTTATCAGTTTCATTTAAGGTTACAGAGGCCGTAACAGGCATTGCAAGAATACTTATAGAGTCTGCAACTGCCGGCGTTTACGAAGTTGTGGGTGAAACTGCCTCTGATACTTATAATGCTGATACCTCGACTGTAACCATAAATACCACTTGGAGCGAGGTCTGCTCGCGCGCAGGATTGACCGGTTGTACTGGCGGAGCTGCTGCGTTTCTGAAAACGAGAGGTATCAGATATGGTGTCGACTCTGATGGGTCCGGAGATCTTGTCGAAGTCGAATGGAAACAAGCTTTTATTAAACTGCATTATATACCTGCCGCTGCGCCAGAGGTTACGCAGGCCTACTGCCCAGCAACCGCACCAGCCGGAGCCGGAGTTTGTAATGTGGCCTTTTTGCCAGGCGATGCAAAAACTTACATCGATAGCGCTATTTACAATGGCGACGACACCACCACAACCACCGACGGCGGCAGCGTTACTTGGGAGTCAATTGCGATATTTCCAGTGCTGGTAACGACAAGTGAAGCCGATGTCTATGCCACCTTTACTAACGGCATAGCACAGCCGATTTTAAAAACCATCAATCCCGCTGATGGCAGTATTCCGGATTCACAGGTCACAGGTGGTTTCGAAAACTATAAAAAATACTGTATGGTTTATGCCACCAAGAATAAGGCCCAGAATATTTATAAATTTGTAACGACCGGCGCGGTGGACTACTTAACCAGCTGTTTTACACCTTCGGAAGTTGCCGGAATTTTGGACGGAAAAAACTGCTTTATTTCAACTGCGGCTTTTGGATCGCCATCCGCACCTGAAGTTAAAACTTTCAGGCAATTCAGAAACAATTTTCTTTTGACTAATTTTGTCGGTAAAGCTTTTGTAAAATTTTACTATAAAATCAGTCCGGCGATTGCCGAGATTATTTCCGGAAATGAATTTCTTAAAATGGCAACTCGGCTTTTGCTTTACCCGGCTTTTGTTTTTGCCTATCTCTCGTTAAAGATAGGCTTTCTATTTACCGTATTTGCATTTTTATTTATCCTGCTGGCAGTGGTAAAATTATCTCGGCATCTACAAGGTAAAAAAGTTTTGCTGCTAATTGCCCTTCTGCTGATAACCCCCGAGCTAAAAGCTGAAGTGCAGGCCGCCGAAGAAAAAATAAGTCACCCACTGGCGCAAGAGGGTTTGGTCAGAATTAGAAAAGATGGAACTTATATTTACGATATTGAAAGACCTTTAAGAAAAGAATCGAGCCGTTTATCATTCGGCCAGGCTGATCATCCCGAAATTTCAATTTTGATTCAGGAGTTAGATGTGGCGGGGGCTCCTACCGGTGCAGAAAAAGAATATTTCTTTGGTGATCTCTATAGTGAAACTTCGGGTTATATACTCGGTTATGATTACGAATGGTTTTATACAGTTGATAATGGAAAGTTGGGTGTTCAGGCCGGGTTTTCAGCACTATTTGTAAATGGTCATGGTCGTTTAAAAGCTTCGCCAAATGCCCCATCAGTAGAAAGCTTTACTTTTGTTACCCTGCCAATAACTTTAGGTGGAGTCTATCGCCTAGAGTGGAAAGATAAACAATTAATTGCGCCGTATGTATCTGGCGGCGGCACCTATGTTGTATTGCTGGAAAAACGAGAAGATAAAGCAATGCCCAAAGCAATTGGTGGCTTAGGTTTTTATGCAACGGGTGGCGTGCTTCTAAATATCGGCGCCCTCGATCGCGATACTGGTTTTCAACTGGAGAGCGAATATGGAATCAGCAATATGTGGGTTTCACTTGAATTTAAAGTCATCGAGGTCAGTAACTCCGCGTTTGGCTTCTCTAATAAATATCTTAATGCTGGTCTTTCGTTTGATTTTTGAGATATAACGCCTGATATGCCACGTATAAAATTCACGGTCGCTTACGATGGAACTGATTTTTGCGGTTGGCAGCGCCAAAATCACGAACGCAGACCGAGCGTTTGCCAGACCATCCAGACCGGTCTCGAAAAAATATTTGATCAAAAAATTTCGTTATTTGCCTCCGGTCGTACTGATGCCGGGGTTCATGCACTTAATCAGGTCTGTCATTTCGACACGACAAGAGCGGAAGCGCGCTTAAAGGGGTTTGATTTAAGCCGGGCGATGAAAACCCAACTGCCTTCAACGATTGCTGTGAAGAGAACTTGGCTAGCGCCTGAAGAGTTTCATTCAACCCTTTCCCCTGAAAAGAAGACCTATCGCTACCTTATATATAATGCGCCACAACAAAGCGCTTTTCTGGATCGATATTGCGATTGGATTCGTAAGCCTTTGGACCTCGAATTCTTAAATAGATGTTCTGAATTTATGTTGGGAAATCAAGACTTTAAGAGTTTTCAATCGGTTGGGTCTGATGTTTCCCACACGGTACGGACGATTGAAAAGGCTCACTGGAGCTGGAGAAAAGACAACATTGCACAGTTTACAATCACCGGTTCGGGCTTTTTGAAGCAAATGGTGCGAAATATTGTAGGAACTCAGCTCTTATTAGAGAAAAAAGCGATACCTGCTGAGAAAATGCGGGAGATTATTGATTCCCGCGATAGAAAGTACGCTGGACCACCGGCCCCGCCGCAGGGGCTATTTTTAATGCGAGTTTACTATCCTCTAGACCTTGACAATAAGTGCCGCGAACTTTAAAACACTCATTCATCTATTTCGGAGTAACTATGAAGACTTGGAACGCAAAAACAGAAGAAGCTG
>JANPPN010000166.1:0-3132 GCA_031428535.1 Bdellovibrio sp.
CGATGTTTGTTAAGTCTTTTTTATTTTCCCACGCTGAAAATCTTATTTCCATTGGTAAAAACCGAATAATCCATTCTGATGATCGTCTTGAATTAATGCCGGAACTGAATCCCGAAAAAATTCCGTGGGACGAATCAAAAGTAAACTGGACAGAGAAAAAAGCATTTTTAATTTCGTTGTTGAAAGTTTCACGCAAGAATTTTATCAAAGCAATCAGTTTTCAGGTGATTGCAAGTGCATTTTCTTTTGCAACACCATTTCTGGTTCATGCGTTTATTTCGCGATTGCAGATAGGTCAACTCAGTCAGGAAGATATCGTACAGTTGTGTTTGATCGCCTTGGGCTTCGGAATTTGTGGCGCCGGAAACGGAATTGCCATTCAACATTATTTCTTTCAGACGCTGAAATTCAATCAGATCGCAATAAATCTAGTGAACAAAAAGATTTTTTCACACTCACTTAAACTTTCGGCCTCGGGCCGAAATAAATATCAGGTCGGCGATATTGTTAACTACATGAGTTCTGATTCTGATGCCATTGCCGATGGCTGCATCACGACGATTGACCTGACGAACGCGGTTTTGCTTTCGATTGGTTGTACGGCCATGCTGTTTTATTTCCTCGGTTGGTCGGCGCTGGTTGCGGTCGTTGTGATGGCACTGCTCATACCGATGACAGGTCATCTTTCGAAAAGTTTTATGCACCTTGAAGACGAAATGATGAACTTCAGGGATAAACGAATGACGTTGATGACGCAGCTGTTAAGCGCAATCCGGATTGTTAAATACTTCGTCTGGGAAAAAAGCGTACTGAATGAAGTCAGCGACATCAGGGCCAAAGAAGTAAATGCCAGATTTAAACTGGCGCAGGCCGAAATTGGCTGGGGCTTGATTTACACTTCAATTACTTCAATTGTTCTGTTTACGGCGCTGTTGACCCATGTCCTGCGGGGCTTTCCGATTGATATGGCGCTGATTTTCACGTGCATTTCAATTTTCGGGATAATGGAAGACCAGTTCGGCGGACTTTCCAGGTTTATCAGTCGGTTTATCAATATTGTTGTCAGCGGCGGCAGAATCGTTAATTTTGTGCAGTCTGAAACTGTGCAGATTGAAAAAAAGGCGGGGTCCACTTCGGCCGAAATCGAAATTAACAATTTGTCGTTTTATTTTGATCCTGCAAAAAAAATATTTACCGGCCTGACACTTAATTTACAGAAAGGTCAATCGCTGGCGGTCGTGGGACCTGTCGGCAGCGGGAAAACGACATTATTAAACCTGATCCTGAATGAATTTCAGCCGAATGAAGGTACTTTATTATTTGCTGCAGACTCAATCACCCGGTCTTATGTTCCGCAGGACGCGTATATTATCAATTCTACTTTGCGCGAAAATATTATTTTCGGTAAACCGCACGTTACGGAAGCGCAGATCAATCATGCTTTGAAGTTATCGGCGCTTGAGTTTGATCTCATGGCTTGGCCATCAGGGCTCGATACCGAAATCGGTGAAAAGGGAGTTAACCTGTCGGGCGGCCAGAAGCAGAGGGTCAGTCTTGCACGGGCCATTTTAGCAAATTCAGATCTTGTGCTGCTGGATGATCCCCTTTCGGCGGTTGATCCGATGACCGAGAATTTTTTGGCCGATCATCTGATATTCGGGGAATGGAAAAATAAAACCAGAGTTATGGTAACGCACCGACTTGGATCCGTGGCAAAATTTGATCAGATTTTATTCCTTGAAGATGGACGGTATTTTCTTGGTACCTACGATGAGTTGATGGCAACAAGCCAGTCATTTCAGAAATTTTTACAGACTCATTCTGAAAATCTGCAACTCGAAAAAAAGGCCGGCATGCCGGCGCAGGTCAGAGAGTTAACACTTTCCGACTTAACCGCGGAATCGGGTAGGCAGATGCAGGATGAAGATCGCGCAATCGGTGCGGTTGAAAAGTCGGTCTATCTGAGTTACCTGAAAGCGCTCGGCGGCCGCGGAACAAAGCAGAAAAAGATTCTGATACTGCTGTTCCTTGGTGCGATTGCCGTTGTGGCCGCGCCATTGCTGCAAAAGCTCTGGCTTTCGCAGTCTGGCAAGCTGGTTGATTTTACACCACTCAGAATAATTCTGGTTTATGGCGGTCTTGGCATTATGACAATGGTGCTGGTTTACCTGAGTAATTCATTCTGGTCGCGACGGGGAATTGAAGCCGGTAAGTATTTCCATGACCAGATGCTGAAGTCGATTCTAGCGGCACCCATCCGGTTTTTTGATAGCACGCCGGTTGGCCGTATTTTGCAGAGATTTTCGCGTGACGTCGAGTCTGTCGACCTGCACCTGCAATGGAGCTTCGATCATACGATTCATGCTTTTTTTCATATTACACTTTCATTTGCTCTGATTGTGCTGATTCTGCCTCTGGTATTAGTAGTCATACTTCCGATTTTCTATATTTATTACCGATTGCAGAACAGCTATCGTCGCGTTGCCAGAGAAATCAAGCGGCTTGACTCGATCGCCAGGTCGCCGCGCTATGCGCACTTCAAAGAAACCCTGCAGGGGCTTTCGGTTATCCGGGCATTTGATCAGTCAGAGTGGTCGATGAATCAGTTTTATTCAAAACTGAAATATTCAACCGAGATGTTTCACACTCACTACATGGTCAATCGATGGTTCTCAACGCGTCTGCCGCTCATTGGTGCCGCGATTTCGGCTTCTACCGGCCTGACAGTGGTCTTTTCGAGTTATCACGGCTACATCGCTGCAGGCACCGCAGGGCTGGTTACCATCTACGCACTGGATTTCTGGCGGCATCTTAACTGGGGCGTTCGGATTTTTTCGGATCTCGAGTCTAGAATGACTTCAGTAGAGCGACTACAGTTTTATTGTGAACTGCCGGCCGAAAAGAATTTCATCGGGCAGTCGGCTGAGTTAGATCCGGCCTGGCCACGGTCAGGAAGCCTTGAATTCAGGAACGTCAGTCTTCGGTATGCCGACCATCTGCCGATGGTTCTGAAAAATGTCAGTTTTAAGATAAAATCCGGAAGTCGGGTGGGGTTGATCGGGCCCGGAGCGGCGCTGTGCAGCCGGCCGCAGACGGATCGCAAGAATGGACTCGGCGCCGCGTTCGGGATAG
>JANPPN010000167.1:0-4079 GCA_031428535.1 Bdellovibrio sp.
ATCTGCTTTGGATTTGTCATTCTGATTCCTTTGAATGAAATTATTTTTACTGGTTAAAAACACTTTCAAAGAATCGCAAATTTTTAACTTATTGCAATGACCGCAGAGTCAAAAATCTAAATTAACTCCGAACTAACTCTAGCTAGTTAACTTTTTTAACGGCTACCTTTGAATTGCGCAGCTTTGCGCCGCTGCCATCAATTACGACTAGCTGACCATTTAGCGAATTTATATCTCGGATTCTGGAATTATTCACTAAAGTGATTTTTCCGTTATAGTTGCTCAAGGTACCGACATCGAGTCCGCACAGCGTAAGACTGCCGTACGAATTACTGATCGAATCAATCTGAGTGTTTCCGTTAAAATTGGCACTCGAAAGGACATGCTTTCCGCGAATATTCGAAGCCGACTTACCGTCTTCCGAGAATACTCCGGCACCATTGATGTTATTTGACTCTGAAGAATTCTGAAGTGCTGCACACGCCGCCAATGAATCTTCGATTTCCTGATTTTCCTGTTCTTCTTCACTTGGCAACCCGATCGTTACAGTACCGCCACCACTTGAAACACTGCCAGAACCATCGCCAGAAACCGGAACGCCGCCTGAACTGTCTGCCCCGTCAGAGGAGAACACTTCGCCGTCTGAGCCGATTTGATCTATTTGTGTGCCACCGAGTGGCAAATCATTTGTATTCACAATAGAGCTGCTCTTCGAAATTGGATCAACATCGGTCATGGCAATTTTTTTGCCGCAATTCTGAAAGAGTACCATTACGGGAACACTCAAGACCGCCAGAATAATTAGAGCTTTCGCGTTCCTGCGCACAATTCCTCCTAGTTTAGATTCCATACATACCCCAATCTATGGTTAAGCAAATTACAATCCAACCCACCTATCGGCTCAATCGCTCAATAAGTTAAAAAAACGAATAACTTTTTTAAAGCGAAAAAAAGTTCTGCGTAGCAGATTGAGAATTTTAATGGTCGTAATTTTGCTTTAACTTTATATCGCATTTCAAAACTATTGTGGAAGAGGATATTATGTTTCGTTCTTTAGTATTTACAAGAGTGTCTACGATTTTGACAGTATTGTTTTGCAGCATTGTAACCAACGCGCAGATCCTGGGGCCTTCGGTAGCTGAGGTTAAGTACTCATATACAACCACGTTTGAGGCGCCTGAAGATCACGAAGAGGGCTCGGATGAAGATCTTGCAATTATGCATTCTTCGCATATTTTCGGAATATTCGCAACGCCCACCATGATTTCAAAATTTGTTGGCCGGAACGCGGTTACCGGCGGCGTCGGCGGCCCGAGAAAACAAATGAAAATTAAAATACTTGCTTCAGAAGTTGAAGACGGCGTCCTGATGATTAAATATTCAAATTCAGGAAAAATGATCCTGAACGCCATAGCCGCCGACAAAATTATTGAAAAAGGCTCGCTTGATATCCCACTGCCGACTAATCCCTATGACATCTATGATGAGAAATGCACCGATGAGCATTACAACTCTTTCGACGATTTCTGGTATTTTTACGATCCATTCCGCAAAGGCTGCGAGCACCTCAGTAAAGCGCCTAAAGCAACAATGGTCAGCCTGAAAATCGCACCTGCAGAGTATAAAAAAATGGACCTCACACCGAAATTACCTTCGTTACGCGGTGACAACGGCAACGGAGATCTTTTCTCGGTCTATATTATCAGTGGTTATTACAAGAATGGTTCTGATAAAAAAGACCCAGGCTACGAAAATTTCCGTAAAATCCGTGCTGGTTTCTTAAGGCAGGGTTTCGAGATCAGCAGTAAGCGGTCAAAAACCACAATACCTCTCAATATTTACACGAAGACTATTGAACTCGATAACGGAAAAACAATGGAGGTTGAAATCAACCACCTTTTGATCGAAACCGATATCGGAACCCGCTCGAAAGTGTTTGCTAAGTTTTTCAAAGAGGCCGTTGAAGAGGCCGACGTGATTATCTATGGCGGCCATTCAGGCCTCGGCGGCAATCTCGACATTCCCTCATTAGAGGAGAAGGCCGGAAAGTTCGTATTTAATACGGCGAAGAAACAGATTTTCTTTTTTGATTCGTGCTCTAGTTATTCATACTATCTCGAACATTTCGCAGTGGAGAAGACTAAGGCCAAAATTGATATTATTTCGTACGGGCTTTCGAGCTACTTTCATACCTCAACCCCGGTGCTGTTTGCATTCCTGGATCATGTGTTGAAAACCGACAATCAGGATACGCCCTGGATGGATATCCTGACCGACATGGAAAGTGTCCTTGAAGGCAATACCTACTTACTGAATGTGGGCGGAATCTGACGGATTAGCTGACTGCTTAATTTAGCATCTTAAAACGAACGCGCTTGGGAGCCGAATCTTCTCCCATGCGTTTTTTACGATCAGCCTCATACTCTGAAAAACAACCCGGATAAAAGAATACCTTAGAGTCTCCTTCAAAAGCCATCGTATGCGTACAGACGCGATCTAAAAACCAGCGATCATGCGAGATCACGATAGCTGAACCGCCAAAACCGTTTAAGGCTTCTTCAAGTGCGCGCATCGTATTCACATCAAGATCATTTGTCGGCTCATCAAGTAACAGCAGATTTGCGCCCTCTTTAAGAATTTTTGCGAGATTCACACGATTGCGTTCGCCGCCCGAAAGTGTGCCTACTTTTTTCTGTTGATCGGTGCCGGAAAAATTAAACCAACTGACGTATTGTCTGGCATTAACTTCGCGCCCGCCCAGTTGAATCACATCCTGCCCGCCTGACAGCTCTTCATAAATTGATTTGTTAGGATCAAGGCTTTCGCGGGTTTGATCAACATAGGCAATCTTAACCGATTCGCCGACCTTGAAAATTCCGGCATCTGATTTGTCTTTTCCGGTAATCATTTTGAACAGTGTTGATTTACCGACTCCATTGGGCCCGATAACCCCGACTATTGCACCCTTTGGAATTGTGAAATCAACCCCGTCGAGCAGTACTTTCTTACCGAAGGCTTTACTTACCGCCTGGGCTTCAATGACGATATTTCCCAGACGAGGTCCCGGTGGAATGTAAATCGTCATTTCCTGCATCTTTTCAGCCGATGGTTCTTTTAACAAAGTTTCGTACGCATCAATTCGCGCCTTTGATTTAGACTGACGGGCCTTAGCGCCTTGCCGGATCCATTCAAGCTCACGCTCGAGAGTTTTGGCTTTTTTAGAGGACTCTTTGTTTTCATTTGCCATTCGCTTGTCTTTTTGTTCAAGCCAAGAGGTGTAATTGCCTTTCCATGGAATACCTTCGCCACGATCGAGCTCGAGAATCCAACCTGCAACATTATCAAGAAAATAACGATCATGGGTAACCGCAATGACGGTTCCCGGAAATTTGGCGAGATATTGTTCAAGCCACTGCACTGATTCTGCGTCCAGATGATTCGTCGGTTCATCAAGTAACAAAATATCGGGATTGCTCATAATCAATCGGGCCAGTGCCACCCGGCGCTTTTCGCCGCCCGAAAGATGAGCCACAGCTTCTTCGGCATCGGGGCATCTTAAAGCATCAATGACCAATTCGATTTTCTGGTCAACTTCCCAGCCGCCGAGCGCTTCAATTTTTTCCTGAAGTGCGCCCTGTTTTTCGATCATTTTATTCATTTCATCCGGATCCAGATCGGGATCGGAAAATTTTTCATTAATTGCATTGTAGTCTTTCATCAGTTGGGGAAGATCGCCCATCTGTGAAAAAATATTATCACGAACGTTTTTTGTTTCATCAAGCTGAGGTTCCTGCTCTAAGTAACCGACTCTCATTTTTTTTGTCGGAAAAGCTTCTCCGAGAAATTCGGTATCCACACCAGCCATAATTTTTAGCAAAGATGATTTTCCCGATCCGTTAAGGCCGAGCACGCCGATTTTTGCGCCATAAAAATATGATAGGTAAATATCTTTCAGAACGAAACGATTAGGCGGATAAACTTTTGAAACGCCCTTCATTGTATAAATAATATCTTGTGACATAATTTCCTCAATTCCTATTGTATACTCTAAAAACTAACAGTAGCATTACACTCTAAAA
>JANPPN010000168.1:0-9247 GCA_031428535.1 Bdellovibrio sp.
ATCTGCTTTGGATTTGTCATTCTGATTCCTTTGAATGAAATTATTTTTACTGGTTAAAAACACTTTCAAAGAATCGCAAATTTTTAACTTATTGCAATGACCGCAGAGTCAAAAATCTAAATTAACTCCGAACTAACTCTACATATTGCCGGGCAATTCGTGGATGTCTCAAGATGAGAGATAATTAAACTTGATACTATATTGAAATTCGAATAATATAGAACTAGTACGTCACAGGAGATTTCATGAAAAAGACTAAATGTAAAATTTTGGCTTTATTATTTTTTCTTTCAGGCTGCAATAGCAATTCGACGATAAAAGGTTTTATCTCAAGTAATAATAGCCCTGATATTGTTGTTGCAAATAATTTGTTTAAATCACGAGGAAATTTTTTTACCGAGATATATGCACCTTATGAATTACGCGGTTCTGCGATTCAAGCGGACGGAAAAATAGTTCTAGTGGGTGGCATGCAAAAAGTATCTGAAAAGAATTTTTTTGTCACTCGACTAAATGCAAATGGAACTTTGGATACAAGTTTCGGCACGGGCGGAATGCAAAATTATGATGCCACCGGTACGGGCACTGATGACAATGCTGTATCCGTGGCTATTCAGAGTGATGGAAAAATTGTTATTTTTGGAGATATCAATTCAATTGCTGGCTTGAGTGATTATGGCATTTTAAGAATTAATAGCGATGGATCTATTGATACCAGTTTTGGAACGAATGGTGTCGTCAGAATTGACATCAGTGGTGCAGGCTCGTATGAACAACCAAATGCGTTGGCTCTTCAAAGCGATGGAAAAATAATACTGACTGGAGCGAGCACAACTGCTGGTAACGCTAATTTTACAACTGTTCGCTTAAATACAAATGGTTCCCTTGATGCCGGATTCGGTGCGGGTGGAATTGTCATGACAGACGTGAATGGCGGTGGTTTTTCTGACTACGCTCGCGATGTTTTAATTCAGTCAGACGGAAAAATTGTAGTGACAGGCTCTATCGAAGCCACAGCCGGCAACTGGGATATTGGTTTAGTTAGATACAATGTCAATGGAACACTTGATGCCGGATTTGGTGCAGGCGGAATTGTTTTAACTGATATAAGTGGAACTGTTTTGCAAGACGACGGATTTTCCTTAGATATTCAAGTAGATGGTAAAATTGTCGTCGGTGGTTCGACCTATGCGTTAGGAAATTCGGATATAGCAGTTTTAAGATATACTACGAATGGAACTCTCGATAACACTTTTGGAACAGGTGGCATCACGGTAGTCGATGTTAGTGGGACTTCGACTACCGATATGATTTATTCGATGCTGCTACAGTCTGACGGAAAAATATTAGCCAATGGGTTTAGCGTGATAGGTGGTAAAAATTATTTTTCGGCTACGCGAATAAATACGAACGGCACCCTGGATGCCGGATTTGCCACAGGAGGAATTTCGATTGTGGATGCCAGCCGTCTTGCCTTAGACAATTATTCGCTAACTTCGGTTATCAATTCCACGGGCGAGCTCTTTTTTTCGGGAAACTTTCAACAAGGGGCGCAATCACATGCCGTCGTGGCTAAGTTGTCTTCCTCTGGCTCCGTCGACACTTCTTTTGCTTCGTCAGGTTATAAAGATTTAATTGATTATGAATCCTATGATTCCTACGACGATCCCTTTGGACATATTGTTTTTCCTGATCAAAAAATAATGACGGCAGGAATTGAAAATTCAATCGTGGCTTTGAAAAAATTTAATTCGGATGGCTCGGTCGATAGCAGTTTTGGACTTGGTGGCAAGGCTGTTGTTGATTTGGATTCAATCGGGATCAGCTTCCCAGTCATAAATACGTTTGCAGTGCAAAGCGATGGTAAAATTTTATTGGCGGGTTACTACCTGGCCAATTTTCTGCTCATCCGATTAAATGCCGACGCAACCGTGGATTCAAGCTTTGGCACCAATGGGGCGGCGATTAAAGATATAAACGGAATTGATCGAGCCTCTGTTATCGGATTTCAGTCTGATGGAAAAATTATTGTGGCAGGTGACGCGGGTTTTGATTTTACTGTGGCTCGCTTCAATGCTAACGGCAGCATCGATAATTCATTCGGAACCGCTGGCGCATCCAGCATTGATATTTCTGGTTCGGGTTCAGTCGATATACCTCGAGCGATGAAAGTGCAATCTGATGATAAAATTGTTGTTTCGGGAATCACCATGGGGGGTGGCGCTGACCCAGATATGACAGCTGTGCGCTTTAATGGTGATGGATCAATTGATAATTCCTTTGGAACCCTTGGTATTGCCGAGATTAATATTGATGGAGCTTCAGGTCCTCACGAATACGTCAGCAGCTTGGCTATTCAGCCTGATGGTAAGATTGTTTTAACCGGAGAGTCCCAAGGGGCGACAAATGATATGGCCATCGCCCGATTGAATACAGATGGGTCTGTTGACACCACATTCGGAGGAACAGGTCTTGTCATCACAGACATCGCCGGATTTGCAGACTGGGGAAGGACAGTAAGCCTTTTACCTAACGGGAAAATAGTTGTTACAGGAGAGACCATGGATATTATGGCTGCAACTTCATACGCTTTGGTGCGCTATAATTACGATGGCTCATTGGACACAAGTTTCGGAGTGAATGGATTCTCAATTGGAAAATTTGGACTTCCCTCAGACGAAGAATTTTATGTGAAGCAGGTGTCAGTTCAGTCAAATGGACAAATAGTCATGAGTGGCGCTGTTTACAACTCAACATCGAGCTTCCAAGATTATTATCTAGCTCGTTTATCGAGTAATGGTTTTTAAAAAAATTAAAAAAAATTACTAGAACCGTAGAACCAGTGTTACCCATGTGTCCGGGTCGGACCCTAGGAAATTGGATGGGGTAGTGAAACCGCCCATAACCAATTGAAATCATTATGTTAGGATTTGCGATTTCGACAAATTTCGACAGCGGCATTAACTAGATCCTTTTTAGAGATCTAATTTATTACCATCACTCCATAGACCTTAGTATTAGTTATGTATCAAAATTAGATTAAATTTAATATAAATACGAAACCGTATTTATATTAAAACTATATAAAATCAATATCTTACAAATACAATTAAAAAATATATTTATTATTATACGGATCCGTATTGAAATATGACAGTAATACCGATATAGTAATTAAAGGAGCGACGAATGGAAACCCAACTTAACTTCAGTAATGAAAAAAAGATACATCATGGCTTTGATGACTCAGTCAAAGGAAAGGCTCTGTATAAAGTTATATTTGGCATTTTAGACGAATGGAACTTAAGCCAGCAAGAACTGTCTGCGCTAGTTAATCGAACACCGACTACTATATCTGAATGGAAAAAAAAAGAGTCCATATCAGTCTCAAAACATCTCGACATGAACGACTACCAGCTACTGGAGTTTATTGAGTTATATAAAGTCTTAACGAATCTTTTCGTTTTCACAAAAGACAGAGCATCTTGGCTACGAGAACCTAATGAAGGCTTCGGCAACAAGAGCCCTCTGGATTTAATCAAATCCGATCCGCGCAACTTACACACAATTAGATTATTAATGAGTAAAATTGCAAACCCATGAAGCTGTACCGAACCTGTGCACCAAAAAACGCAAGCATCGAACATTTTCTAAATGAGCCAGCGGAAATACAAGCTATTCAATCGATAATGCCATCAATTGAAATGATAGACGAGGTTTTTTCCAGAGGACCAAGTATAGATAGTAGCTCGCGCTTCTGCCCCGTAAACTTTTCCCCAATTCCGCTATACGCTTCCGAGGATAGTAAGACTACTTTTTTTGAATATTGCTTTCATATTTTAAAAAATAGAAATTTTTTATCTGGCAGCAGACCAATAAATGCAGTTTTATATTCCTTACTTCTTACAGGAAAACCACGAATAAAAGACATCGCCAAAAGAGTACCTTCAGGTGTAATGAGCAAAAACTCTTACAAAGCGGCTCATAAATTCATAAAGGGATTAAAACCCTTTCCAGATTTAATCAAATATCGATCTGTTCGAGACATAGATGGCAACAAAAACTATGCGATTTATTTTAAGAAATTTATTACTGAAGACGGAATTAGTCCTCAAAAAATAATTATCAATCCAAAAAACAAAAAAAGCGTAGAAGTAACAATTGATAAAGTAACTTACGAAATAGGCCCTAATTTTTAGGATCTTCACCTTTCCTCGTTGGAAGCGTCAAGTCATAAAGAATGCCTACGAGGCCATCGGCCTCACCGTCTAGAAAGTAAGTGAATGAAGTGCCGTCGATACGGCACGCCTACTTGTGTAAAGGCAATAGGACGCCCGCGCACCAGTGGCCCAATGAGGACTCACAAAAACAGTAGATTTTTTACCTTGGCAGCCCAGATTAAATCAAAAATGAGGGTATTTCGATAAACTATTGCGAACAAAGGTGACCGGGAAATATAGCGTCGCGAAGAATTCTTCGATTCGAAAGGAGGAGATCAAGAAGGAATCTTCATCTCAGGCGTGAGAGTCGGCAAGATTCGGGGCTTACGGTAAATTTTATGGACGAGATGAATACAACGAATTCTCGAGTTTAAACACGAAGGCCAGAAGTATCGAGCGGAACGCACTTTTGAGTTGGAAGTCTGAGAGCCAATACCCATAGAGTAGGGAAAAAAGTGATAAGTCGCGCAGCCTTCTTTTAGGGAAAAAGACGTGCAGAAGTATTCCTCGCTCAACGTGCTGTTTTTTACTTTGGTTTATTTTTTTATTTTCTCTGGGTGCGCAAGTAAACGTGCCGTATCGACGGCACTTCAACGTGAAATGATCAAATATTTTAAAAACTTAATTAGAATGACTTAATTTAGAAAGAAAATGGATGGGGTAATGGAACTGCACTAAATAGCTGGAATCATTATGTTACATTTTCAGATTTCGACAAAATTCGACAGGGCTTCCAAAAATGTCTTGGTTCAAGGAATCAGTCGGACTTTCACCCGAAAATCTCACAGGCAATTTACTTTGTAGATTAAAAAGAGTTTTTTTAACTTCCTTAGAGTGACCGAAACCTGTGCAAGTCCGTTATTTGAACTCAGATACGTACATTTAACGAACAGTGCAATCCCCGCGGGGCATCTCCGTCCTCTCGCCCCCTTTTTTCCTTTGGGTCCTCAATTGCTTTGATATAGCGAACACAAGGAGAATTTATGAAAAAGATATCGAATTACAAACTTTTGGGTCTGATCGCTGTATTGGCTTTTGCTCTTCCGGCAGTAGCGGATGTGGTCGCCGCCCCAACAACAACACCGGCCGTTGCACCTGTTCCTGCGCCAGTCGTGGCTGAAACTGAAAAAAAACCGGTAACCTACAACGAAGAGTTACAAAAGAAGTATAATCTCAGCCCAGAGCAGATGAAAGCCTTAGCTGACAGTAATCTTCCACAATCTCAATTCGTGAAAGTGGCGCAACTGGCAAAGTCTTCCGACAAATCCATCGATGACATCTTAAAAATGCGTCTTGAACAAAAGATGGGCTGGGGAAAAATCGCCAAAACTCTGGGTGTTCATCCGGGCGAACTGGGCCGCGCTGAAAATGAAATGAAACCCGAGAAAAACGGCAAACACGAAAGTCGCGGCGACAAAAAAAAAGATCACGCCTTTAAAGACAATTCGCACGGAAAAAAGAATAAGTAGTATAAACCATGTCTAAAATATCACTCCTCTTACAGGTTCTTGTGATGTTTTCACTTCAAAACACTTCAGCCGACCTCTGGGTAAAACCAGAACTCGGCTTGGGGTACAGTGACAACGTTTATCAGGATGACTTCAATAAAAAATCAGATTCCTTTACTTGGCTGGCAACAACCGCCAAATACGAACTCGACAGTGGCTCCAGTCTTACCGGAAAAATAAACCTGCGGCTCTACTCAAAAGAAGTTGCCAGTAATTCCGTCAGTTATTCGGCTAAACACCAGTCAGAAATGGATTATGAAAACCTCGATTTAACTCTTGGTTTGGGCGGATTTAATTATTTTAAATCCGATATCGGCTCCACAGATGAAGCTTTTACCAACTTCTATCTCACCGCTTATGTTACAAAAAATTACAAAGTAAATCAAAACTTCGAAGTTAGTTTCGAACCCGGTATCAAAGGCGCATCCTATCCACAACTTTCCAACCGTTACGATTTGATTACTTTCTTCAGAGTCAATTCCACTTGGAATGCGTTCACAGATATCGAAATCAATCCCTATTTTGAATTGGGCCTGCAATTTTCAAATCAAGGCTACTATTCAAAAACCTATACAGATCTAGGTGTTGAATTCATCGAAAAACTCAGTGACCAGTATAAATACAACGTCGATCTCTATCTCCGAAACAATTCTTACCCAAATCGTCGAGTCTCCGAAATCCTGAACGTGCCAAACCGCTCAGGCCGGATGACTTCCAAAAGCGTCGACTCCAATGAAGCCATTAGTCTAACTCAGCTATCGGCTGCTTTTACCCGCACGGATCTCAACCGAGAGCTGTCTATCGGCATCAGCCACGCCAATGAAAGCTCACTAAGTCAGCTTGAGCACTATACGGAAAATCAGGCGATGGTCTCGGCACTCTGGGCGTTCTAGATTTTGGTTTTAAAATCAAATGAAACAACGTTTTTGAATCTGAGTTTGAAAAAATAAAATCTGAATTGGCTCGCAATCCCGAAAAAACTTCGGGATTGAATACACTCGAAGTGGTTTGCTCAAATTCAGAATTCGGGCTGAACTCTGTAACCAGCACTTTAAGCAGGTTCTAACGTAATTCAAAAAAACAATTTATAACCACGCCAACCCAAAAATGAGGTGTGTTATGAATGAAAAGCCAAACGAAGAATTAATCAAAATGAGTCAGCTGTGCTGGCAATTTCGCAAAGACCAAGGCTATACAAAGTCGCTGCCAGCTGAATATAAAAAGCAAGCTCTCGAAATTTTATTCAGCGGCACAAGACCCAGCCACATTTTAAAATATTTGGGTATACCTGCGCATAGTCTAAAAGACTGGAAAAAGTCTTATGAAAATCAAAAAATAAAAGCACAAATACAACCAGAAAAAAATTATTTTACAGAACTCAAAGGTGAATTAGATTTATCCACAAATAATATTGTGGATAAATCACAATCTGCTATTTGTATCAGCTTTGAAAAAAATGGAATTCATTTTGAAATTAAAAATTTATCCAGTTCTGAGCTGGTTCAAATTATAGGTCTGGGGTAACCAGAATGTTTTTTGAGCGAAAAAATTTAAGAATTTTCATTTACGCGGAAGCTATTGATATGCGCTGTGGCTTCGAAAAATTACATTACTTTACAAAGATAATTATGCAGCAAGAAATTAATCAGGGTCATTTGTATTTATTTTTTGGCAAGAATCGACGTCGGATAAAGGTTTTGTTTTTCGATGGCACTGGGTTGGTTCAGATTTCAAAGCGAATAGAACGTGGCCGGTTTATGTCGCGGCTGGAATTAGGTGAAATTTCAGGGATCACATTTTTAGAATTCAAATCTGTTTTTAATGGTGGAGTCATTGTCAGGCCCAAAGTTGATCGCAGTCTTGTTTTAAATAAATCAATGACGCAAGTGGGGCTCAGTTTACAAGCAGGATATAATCAGTCAAATTTAAACCATGCGCAGTATTGAGAACGAAAATAATCCCAGAATATTAAAAGAATTGCTCAAGCTTGCGCAAAATCACATTCAATACCAAGATAATTTAATTAAAAAAATAATTTCTGAAAAAGATGAAACTTTACAGCAAAAATTCAGTGCCGAAGAAAGCCTTTTGATTTTAAGAAAGAAGTTTTTTGGAAAATCGTCTGAAAAGTCATCCAAAGAAACGGTTGATGATTTTGACAGATTAAGATCTGCGGAGGAATCAGAGCTTACGCTGCATAGTCAGAATTTGGCACCTGTCCCGTCAAATAAAAGCACCAAAAAATTGGATGAAGAAATTATTTATTCAGAATTATCTGGCGATGAGTTAACAAAAGCGTCAGTCGAGCTGGGTTTAAGTAATCCAAATCCTGCTCAATGGGAAAAATTAGAAAATCTTTTTGATGAATCCGCACTTGTGACTGTGATCGAGCGTAAATACGTTAAAAAAGTAATTCGTCGTCAGAAGTACAAATTAAAGACTGAATTTAATAATACTGAAAAAGAATCTGTGATTATTACTGCAGAAAATCCAGAATTAAGATTGCTTCCAGGTTGTAGTTATTCGATTGAATTCGCAACGTCTGTGGTTGTTGATAAATATTTATATCATTTGCCGCTAGAACGCCAGTGCAGAGCAATGAAGAGTCTTAATTTATTAAACATGAGCACACAGGTTTTGTATAACGTATCTAGAATGGCAGGATTGCATTTTGAAAATATTGCCGAACAAATTAAATCAGAGATTTTAAATTTAAGTTTAGTTCATGGTGATGAAACACCGTGGCCGATCAATAATAACAAAGACAGTGATGGCTACATGTGGATTGTATCGAATCAGGCTGGCAGTTATTATCGTTTTGAGCCGACACGATCTGGAAAAATCATCAAAGAAACTTTGGATAACTATGAAGGCTGGCTGATGACCGATGGCTATAGTGGTTACAATCAGTTTAAAGAAAAAAAAGATAAAAATATTTTGAAATTAAAAATCAAATTAGTGCAGTGTCATGCACATGCAAGACGATATTTTAAAGACGTTGAAGAATCCAATCCTGAAATCCCTGAGTATTTAAATTTTTACAAAGAGCTCAGTTCTTTTGAAAAACAAGCCAAAGATTTCGAGGATTTAAAACTGATCCGGCAAACAAAATCAAAACCATTGATTGAAAAAATGCATTCGTGGCTTGTGGAATATTATCCAAAATCACGTCCCGAATTAGGCTTTAGAAAAGCGATCAGTTACAGTCTTAATAACTGGACTGAATTAATTAAATTTTTAGATGACCCCGTCATTCCGCTGACTAATAACGAAGCCGAGCGGTCAATCAGGCAAGTTGTTATGGGTCGCAAGAATTTTTATGGTTCAAGGTCGATTGACGGAGCAGACCTGGCGGCCATGATGTATACAATTATTGAAAGTTGCAAAAAATTTGAAATTGATCCACGAAAATATATATTGGAAACATTAAAGTTATCAGCAGCTAAAAAAGAAACGCTGACTCCGTATAAGTTTGCTATGAAATTGCGAAGTCAACAACCGGCTTAAAGTGCTGGTTAC
>JANPPN010000169.1:0-2535 GCA_031428535.1 Bdellovibrio sp.
AACCCGCGCTGATGAACTGCGCGGAAATTTGAATAAAATTCGCAATGAAACCGCCGTCTGGGCCGGACAAAATATAGATTACGAAAAATTGAAGCTGAGTCTGCAAAAAGACAGCAAAGAGCTCTCGGTACAAATTCAAAAACTTTCGCCGTCACACCCTGAGCTGCAACTAATGAGTGAGAGAAATAATTTAAGAATTCAAATGTTGGAATCGAGTTCAAATGACCGCTTAATAGGGTTGTCTCTTTCGCTGCGAGTAGACCAGTCAGACCTTAGCGCCAAGGCGTTAAAACTCCACTTTTCCACAAGTACAGATACGCAAGAACCTGAACACAGAGAGATGCTGAGTAAAAATCTGGCTGTTGTTCAAACTGAACTGACGTCTTTGAAAGCTTTACAATCCGTCGAAGCGAGTCTTCCGAAAATGGATGCCGCCATGTCACATCTGACACGTCAGGCGCCAAAAAGTCTGTTGTTGATGCGTATAATCGAAATCGGGCTACCTATTTTGCTTTGCCTGGTTTCGCTGTATTTTGCTCTCAGGTACCCTTTAACTAACGAGCGGTGCCTCGAAATTCAAAAGGCTCTCAGAGCAAGAAATGAACAAAGCCCGCACTAAAAAAATTCTAATTTGAAAGAATTTAGTTGTTCAGGCCCGCAAATGATTTAGATTGGCCTTTAAATTTATTTTCGAGGTCATATGAAACCAATGGTAAAATTTCCTGACAAATTTGTTTGGGGCTGCGCAACTGCGGCTTATCAGATCGAAGGCTCTTCAATGGCAGATGGCGCCGGCGCCAGCATCTGGGACCGCTTCTCGAAAATTCCGGGTAAAATATTAAACGGCGATACGGGCGATGTTGCGTGCGATCACTACAATCGCTACAAAAGTGACGTTCAATTGATGAGTGAACTCGGTCTGAAAAGTTACCGCTTCAGTATTTCATGGAGCCGTATTTTTCCGAACGGCACCGGCGAAGTCAATCAAGCCGGTCTCGACTTTTATAGTAATCTCGTCGATGCCTTACTCGAAAAAAATATTAAACCGATGGTCACACTTTACCACTGGGATTTACCACAGGCACTCGACGAGCGCGGTGGCTGGTTAAATCCTGAAATCGTAAAATGGTTCGGCGATTACGCTGAAACTGTTTTTAAGCGCCTTGATGATCGCGTCGAACTTTGGGCCACCATCAACGAACCGTGGGTTATTACTGACGGCGGCTACATGCACGGTGCGCTGGCGCCGGGGCACAACAGTCATTTCGAAGCGGCTATCGCCACTCACAACCTGATGGGCTGTAATGCTGAAGCTATCAGACGTTACCGAAAAGTCGGAAAACATAAAATCGGTCTTGTTGTTAATCTCGAGCCCAAATATCCGTCTACTCAATCTCCAGAAGATCTTGCTGCCGTTATCAGAGCCGATGCTTATTTCAATCGACAATTTTTAGATCCGGCATTCTTCGGTACTTATCCTGCAGAAATGAAAGAAATTTTCGGCGATGCGTGGCCAACCTGGCCTGAGAATGAAATGGCGGCCCTCAAAGAACCGATGGATTTTATCGGCGTTAATTATTACACACGTTCCGTCACACGTAACGCGCCTGAAGCCTGGCCGGTCAAAACCGCCGGAGTTAAGCAGCCGCTGGCCACGTATTCCGAAACCAACTGGGAAAACTACCCACAGGGCCTTACAGATATTCTGAATTGGGTAAAAAATCGCTATGGCAATCCGCCGGTTTATATCACCGAAAACGGCTCTGCGTTTTACGATCCTCCTGTAGCTGAAAACGGCCGCGTCGACGACCCTCTTCGCCAAAGTTACATGCGCGCGCACATCACGGCAGTTAGTAACGCCATTGCCGACGGCTGCGATATTCGCGGCTACTATACGTGGTCGCTGATGGATAATCTGGAATGGGCGCTGGGTTTTTCAAAACGTTTCGGTATCGTACACATCAACTATGCAACTTTAGAAAGAACTCCGAAAGAAAGCGCAAAACTTTATAAAGCAATTATTCAAACGAACGGTGCGTTCCTAGCGGAAAACATTCTATGAAAAATTTCTTACTTATATTACTTTTTACGCTTTCTGGTGCAGCGGCAGACAAGCCGCTCACTCTTGAACGTTTATCAAGAGACACTTTTAATTACTTCTGGGAAACAACCGACAAACACACCGGACTTGCGCCCGATCGGTTTCCTTCTAAATCACCGGCAAGCATTGCTGCCGTCAGTTTTGCACTGACCGCTTATCCGATCGGTGTAGAAAAGGGTTTTATTACCAGAAACGAAGCGGCTGACCGAACCCTCAATACATTACGTTTTTTCTGGAATTTGCCTATGGGCCCCGAAAAAAAGGGAACTGCCGGTTATCGCGGGTTTTACTACCATTTTTTAAAGATGACCAACGGTACAAGATCACAAGACTGGGAAATCGAACTCTCGACTGTTGATACCGCTTTGCTCATGGCCGGAGTGTTGTTTTCACAAAGTTATTTTGATGGTCCGGATAAAAAAGAAATCGAAATC
>JANPPN010000170.1:0-6755 GCA_031428535.1 Bdellovibrio sp.
CGGCGGGTTGGCGATTAAACTGCTCTGATTCTAACTTTGACGTGGCACAACACGATGGAAATCGCCTGGTACACTATCAAGGAAATTAGGTGGTACACAATGGTGGAAATTCACTGGTACACTATGGCGGAAATTCGACACTCAGTTTTTTAAGGGTTTTGGAAACCGCTCCTTTTGTTGTTCCCAATGCTTTTGCAATCTGGTTTAGGCTTAATCCCTCAGCTCGTAGTTGCTGGATCTTTTGATAATCAATTCTTCTTGGTCTCCCTAGGCGCACACCCTTGGCTATTGCGTTGTCCAATCCAGCCCTAACCCTTGCTCTTATCATATCCACTTCGAATGCGGCGAAGGCCGCTACAATATGAATCATTAGCTTTCCCATTGAAGTCGTCATATCCAACCCGTTGTCCTTGAGTGAAACGAATTCAACCCCAAGTTCGCCGAACTCGTGAAGCGTGTTCACGGTGTCCCGCAGACTTCTGAATGCACGATCAAGCTTATACACCAGCACAATATCAAACTTTCTTTGCCGGCACTTTTCTATTAGCTGTTTAAAGCTAGGCCTGTTTAGATGTGTGCCCGTCATCTTATCTTCGAAGATTTCTGTTATCTGCCAGCCACGAAGCTCAGTATAGGATTTTAGTTCCCGTATTTGTAATTCGGTGTTTTGATCGGTAGTTGAGACTCTTAAATAAATTGCGGTACGTTTCATACGTTAAAAGTGAATCAAGGCAAACAAAAAATAAAGTTAATTTGATAGCACCGAAAAGCAAAAGAACTTCCGGTGCCCAAAAATAATCTTAATAGTATCCGAAAACCATACTACTCTTCTATTTCACATTCATTAAACGGTTTGTTATCCGAAATCCGCTTCCACTCTGTTCTTCCGTTTGTTGCTCTTGCTCGTATCATAGCACCAGCAGCAGATGGAGATTTGAATTCTAAATCCCTAGTCGTTTCTACTATTCTAGGATTTTTAGTTGACCTAACAGCATCGGAATTTATTATCTGCTTCCACATTTCAAAGTAGGTATGTCCATCAAAACTTTCATTATGTTCTTTTCTAATTGGCGAACCGGCTTTTAAAACAAAGGCTCCATTCCTAACCGACATTAACGCCTTTAAATACTCATTATCCAACGACAACTCTTTTGGTAAAGTTATCGAGAAATCCATTCCCTGCGTAGCTTCATAATTTTTTGGATCGTGTAAACGAGTGGCAATAGGTTTCGATTGATCTTCATTATCATTAGAATTTGAAAATAAACCTAGCCCCATCGTTTCTAAAACAAATAACATGTTCGACGAAAATTCTTCCATCGCACAAGCATCTGCTTCCTTCAGCTTACAGCTCGGCGGCACATTTTCATTCATCACTTTTAAAGTTGAAACTGACTGCTTTGCCAAGTTGTATAGTTTACTTTCAAGATACCTAACTTCAGATTTTTTTAAATCGTTACTCACGAAAACTACAAATGTATCCCAATCTTTTTTTATGTGCTGACTAATTCTTTGAGACGCTGTATCTGTTTCGCCAACATAAATCTCAGTAAGTCCGGTGACTTCATTATCTTTAAGTAAAAAATAAATACCGGCTTCAGATAGTTCGGGTATGTCCCTTAACTGCTTCAAATGGCTTTTATTGCCCATAAAAGCTTTTCCACTCCAGCCCACAATTTCAATGTCTCGTAGCGATCGAGAAGTTTTACCACGAACATAAATTTTAAGTGTTCTGCCAATTAATTCCAAAAATTACCTTCTTCTTTAAAAAACCATTCTTTTAATGTTATCATATAAATGACTACAAAAACCTGTAGTCATCGCACCACTGACTACGGCCAATGACTACAAAATTTCCCAAACCCACCCATTTTGACTGATTCTGCGTTATATCTCTGCATGGTTAAATAATTTTCTCAGAGCTAAACAATTGAAATCACTGAAAATAAAAAACCCGCCTCAGGAGCGGGTTTAGATAAAAAAATTGGCTCAGAAGGAGGGATTCGAACCCCCGACCAAGCGGTTAACAGCCGCTTGCTCTACCACTGAGCTACTTCTGAACGAGAGGTTAAACTATCGAAAACAGACCTTATCTGTCAACAAGCTCTCGACTAAGAACTGATGATTTAAAAGGCAATCCGCCAGACCTAAAGAGCCCCAGCTCTTTGTTCCACTCTAAAACCGACTTTTTTCCGGCCGCACCGCTACTTTCGGCAAGTGGCGCCCACTTAACTTGGTCAAGATCTACGCCCTGAATCGCTTCTGTTTTAAGCTCGCAGTAGTTGTTGCGAAGTTTGGCTATGTCTAATTTTTTCAAACTATCTGGTATCTCATTACTGAGCCAAACAACATCAACCACATGATCAGCGCACCAATTCACCTCGGGTTCGTTTGTTATCCCGAACAAAGTGTTAAACGCATTTGCAAGGCTGCCTTTTTCCGAAAAATTGCGGAACATCACAACCATTACAAGCCCGAAAAGCAAAATAGAAAGTTTTAAAACGAGTTTTGTCTTCATGGAACAAATATACTATGTTTTGGCTTATGAAAAAATCTAATTTTACAATTAATATTGAAAATAAACTTAAAGCGGTTGCACCGAAGAAGTGGGCAAGCCGGTTTAAACCTGAAGACTTCCTAAAAGGCAATGGAATGGAAACTTCGTCTTTAAAGTTTCTGAATATGTCGATGCCGGCCCTGCGCCACCAGTTGGCCACATTGTTTTCCACAAAAGCGGAATCTTACAGCCCTGAACTTTTTAAAGACATGCAAAAACTCTGGTTTGAGTCAGACATCTTTGACGCAAAAACATTTGCGATTTACTGGTTGGATCAGCAGAAGCCTGAATTTCTTTTGAAGAACCACAAAGCAATTTTAAAATGGGCCGACGATATTGATAACTGGGCCCATTCAGACGGCCTCTGTTCGATTTTTGCCCGGATGTTCGATAACTCTCAGACTTTACTTTTGCCGACGTATCTGAAGTGGAACAAACATAAAAATTCGTGGCTGCGGCGCTGTTCAATGGTTGGGACATTTTACTACTCGAGGTCGCGCAACAATTTACCGACTTTCGCACAGGCCAGAAAACTTGTTGAGCCTCATTTTTCTGCGAAAGAATACTATGTACAGAAAGGCGTGGGCTGGACACTTCGCGAAATGTATAATGTTTATCCTGGTGAAACCACCCGATATATAGAAAGCAAATTGCCGCATATTACGTCGGTAGCCTGGGTTGCTGCGAGTGAAAAAATTCCAAAGGAAAAAAAAGATATGTTGTTAAAAAAACGGAAAAATCACCGTAAGAAGTAAGCCCGCCGAAAGTTAAACTGAAGTCGCTTTTTTATCGCGCCCTTCGATCTGCCTGCTGATGTTATACATCAGGTACATTGAAATCAGAACTGTGCCTGTTAGAATGAAACCCAAAGTATCGAAGTGATCCAGTTTGCCGGATGAGGTCTCAACGACGATCAAACCAGCAATAACAGACGCAACCCCTCCTGATATCTGCTGCAAAGATGAAGTCACGGCCATAAATGCGCCACGATTTTCAGGCTTAGGAATGGCTGACATCAACGCCTGCGCCGGAATAATTCGCGAAAAAATTGCACAGAATAAAAGTACGTTAACAAGGATCACAAGCGGTAAAGGCGTAATACCTAGGTTCGTGTAGATCAGCACCATCACAATTGTTAACAACGCCCCGAAAACAAAGACCTTTAGCTTACCAAAAGTATCGCTGGCTCTGCCAACCAATGGGCCAATAAATATTGCGGCAATTCCGGTAATTAAGTAGATCACCGGAAGTTTATCAAATGGAATTAGTAAATTGTTGACTGTAAAAGCACTGCCAAAGGGCATAAGCATAAAGCCGCCTATCGATATCAGTGCCATTGTTGCAAAAGCAACTAGGTACTGCGGGTTCTTAAGAGTATGCCACAGATGAAGAATGGCAGCTTTTTCAGATTTATATTTGAGATGTTCGTTAATCGGTTTCAAAAATTTCAGGATTACAACAAGTGCAATTGAAGCAAGCGCTACAATCAACATGAATGGCATATGCCAGCCCCAAAGGCTCGACAGATAAAGCCCTGCCGGAATTCCGAGGATTTGGCTTGATGCAAACGCCGTCTGCAAAAATCCGATTACCCGTCCCCGCATATTGAGGGGAAACAGATCCGTCGTAATTGCTAAAACCACCGAGCCGACAACTCCACCGAATAAACCGGTCACCATGCGTGCAAACAGCAGGAAATAGTGATTAGTAGCAATCCCGCACAGGAAAGTGCCGACAATAAATCCGGTATAGAAAAAAACCAGCAATTTTTTGCGATCATAGCGGTCGGCAAAACCCGCGGCCAATAATCCTGAAATTCCGGCGCTGAAGGCATACGCGGATACAACCACGCCGAATTGCGCTGTGCTCATTTTCAAAGCCGGCATCATGATCGCTCCAAGTGGCGACATAATCATAAAATCAAGAATGATTGTAAACTGCAGAAATACTAAAATTGAAACAACTAATTTTTGATATTTTGTAAATTCCAATTCAGACTGCCTATCTATTTTCTATTTAATATTAAATTTAATAATGGCCCGGTCATTAGCGTTGTTACAATTGCCATAATCACTAAAATTGTAAATAACGTCGGAGTTAATACTCCTACAGAAAGTCCGATATTGAGTACAATAATTTCAACCATACCGCGCGTGTTCATAAGAATTCCCAGAATTGTCGAATCTTTCTCGTTCTTTCCTGAAATTCGCGCAGCCAGATATGTTCCTCCGAATTTTCCGAGTACAGCCAGACCAATAATGACAGCGCAGACGAGCCAATCTTTCAAATCAACAAGTAATCCAATTTGAGTTTGAATGCCCGTCAGCGCAAAAAAGGCGGGTAAAAAGAGGATGCGGATAAATTCCTGCAAACGCCCGGTAAGATCCTCTGCAATGGCACTCTCGCTTGGTATGATTGCTCCGAAAAGGAAAGCTCCAAACAATCCGTGTATTCCAATAGCTTCAGTAATTGCGGCAGATACCAACGTGCCGACAATTATAACTGAAAACGATGATTCAGGCACTCTTCCTGTTTTCACATTTTTTTCTGACCATTTTTCTATAAAAGGGCGGATGAAAATTAACATGACTGAAAGATAAATTACAGTTAACCCCAGCGTTACTGCCGACCCTCCAAGCGCTGACTGCATAAGTCCGGAAACGATTGCAACCAGACACCAAGCGGTAATGTCATTGGCTGCAGCGCAGGTCAGTGCTAACTCAGCAAGACTTGTCCGGTGCAATTTTGAATCGGCTAAAATCCTGGCCAGAACCGGAAAGGCCGTTACCGACAGCGACACACCAAGAAAAATAGAAAATTCAAGTAATCCAACCCCGAGTGGAGCATACGTTTCATAAATAAAACCTGCGAAAACCATCCCAAGCACAAATGGCAGACCTATGCTGGCCTGAGAGATCAAAACTGCAGACTTTCCAGACTTGCTCAACCGCGGCAAATCAATTTCAAGACCTATTATGAAAAGGTAAAAAAGAATTCCGACTTCAGCAATATGCTTTAAGAGCGAAACAGACTGCGGAGGAAAAACTATTTCGGTAAATTGAGGAAAGAAAAGTCCTATACAGGAAGGCCCTAAAATTATTCCACCGAGAACTTCTCCCATAACCGCCGGCTGGCCGAATTTACGAAATACATTCCCGACAAGCCTTGAAACGAGGATGACCAGGGCCAATGTGAAAACGCTTGGTAGTAAAATATGCATTCAGAAACACTTTCTTACTTCTTTGTTTTTAGTAAAGGACGTCGTGTTTAATATCACTATGTCTGCAACCGAAACGCAACATTCTTTTACATTTACACTTAGTAAAAAAATTCATTTTTTCAGGTTTCTTTTCTGCGAGAAATTTTTTGCAAAACCCGGTTCCAAATTACAATTCACAAGTACAGAGAGTCTTTTTTCAATACTTAGAATGAAACATTGTCAGCGCCGCCAGAAATAAATTTGAAATTCTTTCGGGAATATTTAATTTCAGATATTACTGCCGGCGGGAAAAAACCGTAACTCAATTACATTGCGATCAGCCCTGTAATTTATTTGTTAGGTTCAATGGCCGCAAAAAGTGGACTTTTATCCCTGCGGATCAGTCCCCGCTTGTCTATCCTCAGGCCACTCGCTGGGCGGTGATCTTCGATGCCCACACCGCCTGGGCCAGTTTCTAAACGATTTTCAAAAAATGCCGCAAGGCAAAAATACATTTGTCGTTCTTACTTCAGACAACGGAACCGAAATTGTTAAACACGGCTCCACCGATCACGACCACATTTTGCTCGACGATCTCGAGCACGCGCCCTTCATCACCACAGGGCCCGGGATAATGAAAAATAACTAAAACTTAAATGATTTTTTGCCTAAAATTGGTGCAACCGCCAGGATTCGAACCTGGGACCCCAACATTCGTAGTGTTGTATTCTATCCAGCTGAACTACGGTTGCACTGTGTTTGAACGCGAAAGACCTTTCTACATAAAATAGGACCTAAAATCAAGAGCTCTGTAAAGGCATACCTTGATTCTGTAAAAACGCTATGGCACCTTAGATAATCCTATTCATTTAGGGTTGTTCAGCTTTTATTAGACCAATTCTCGTGCGGAGAGGTGGGTGAGTGGCTGAAACCAGGCGTTTGCTAAACGCCCGTAGTTCCAAAAGTTCTACCGCGGGTTCAAATCCCGCTCTCTCCGCC
>JANPPN010000171.1:0-1695 GCA_031428535.1 Bdellovibrio sp.
TCAGCCACTCCCCAACTTTCATCTTCACGAACCATTAGCAACACTCCCCGTTGGAAATTGGCCGTTCGTTTATTTTGAAGTGAATAAGGAGATAAGAAAGTTTTAATCAAAGTTGAAAACCTAAGGCCAGCAAAAAACTGAACACAAGGCTATACGCGGAAGACATGGCCAAAAACCGGTTGTATTCTGAACTGGGCTCGGTGCGGAAAATTCGCTTTGCAATGAACAGGCCTAGCGGCAGCGCCAAAAGTGGAATAATATAAACCCACCAGCGCTGAACTGAAAGCCAGTAATAGCCGCCAAGATAGGGTGCAAAAATTAAAAACGCAATCCAGAATCTTGCACCTTGCAGGCCAAATCTTACCGCCAGAGTTTTTTTATTCACAAGCACATCGGTTTTCATATCACGCAGGTTATTGATTGCGATCAGCACCGTGCTCAGAAATCCGATTTGTAAACCCACCACAAATGCCGGCAGACCATAAGTACCCGTCAACAGAAAAAATAAACCGCCAACTGCAATCAATCCAAAAAATAAAATAACAAATAAATCACCGAGCCCATGATAAGCCAAAGGCATCGGGCCCGAAGTGTAGGCGTAACCCATCAGAATTGAAACAACGCCGATAAATAAGATCGGAATTCCGCCCTGTACAACAAGTGGAATTCCGAAACACGCGGCCAGAAAGAAAAACACTGCGGCCGCACTCATGACCTGTTTAAAGGTAAACAGGCCCTGTTGGGTAACCCTTTGCGGACCGATACGCTTTTCGGTGTCGGCGCCCTTTTTAAAATCCATGGCATCATTAACCAGATTGGTTCCGATTTGAATACAAAAGCTTGCAAGTAAGGCAAATACCACAATCCACCAGTCAATTTGGTACCCTAAACCCCGGGTTAGACCGCTGGCTGCCACAATTGGGACCAACGAAGCCGATAATGTTTTAGGACGCGCCGCTAAAATCCAGGCATTTAATTTTGTCATCACGACAAGCTAGCAAAGATTTGCTAGAGTGAAAATAGATTTTTTGAAAATTAAGAGGTCATAAAATGGAAATTCTCATAGCTCTGGCAGCTTTTACACTTGGTGGCTTACTCGGTGGCGGCATTACAGGTTTTTTAATTTACTCAAAGTTCCGCCTGAAGTTTGATCTCGAAACACAAACCTGGAAAACCAAATATGAGCTGACACAGGCCAACGCCGACCAGAGTAAAATCGACAGCACCCACATGCAAAAGACGCTCACTTTGCATTTTGAAAATCTGGCCCAGAAAATTTTCGATGAAAAATCCGATAAAATGACCTCGCAAAATTCAACACAGCTCGAAAATATTCTTTCGCCGTTGCGAGACAAACTGAAAGATTTTGAAAAAAAGGTCGAAGATACCTATATCAATGAACAAAAAGACCGAAGCCACCTAAAAGGTGAAATCTCGAAATTGATCGAACTCAATCAGACCATGTCGAAAGACGCACAAAATCTGACTTTGGCGCTTAAAGGCGAAAACAAAACCCAAGGTAACTGGGGCGAACTTATTCTCGAGAATATTCTTGAGCGCTCGGGTCTGCGAAAGGGCGAAGAGTATTTTACTCAGGAAACCGTCAGAGGGCTTGGCGGCGAAATGTTGCGCCCGGATGTTATCGTTAAACTTCCAGAAGGCAAACATCTCATCGTCGATTCTAAAATGACTCTC
>JANPPN010000172.1:0-2506 GCA_031428535.1 Bdellovibrio sp.
TAATGAGAAATATCGGGATGAGACTTTTGCAAAAGTCAAAAAATTTACAATATTACTCAGCAAAGAAATCTTTTAGAAATGGAGAAGGAAATGAATTTAGCCAAAATATTAATTGTAACATGTGTTGTGCTATTTAATTTAAGTGTACATGCGCAAAATCTTCCTGATGAGCAAATTGTTGATAAACATATACCAACAGAAATGCTAAATACAAAGCTTATTGAAACCGATCCGCCAGAACAAATTGATCCTTCGACAATTGATAAAAAATTTAAAATATCAAATTTTAACAGCAAAGATGGATATAGATATATTATGGCAATTTACTCGACACTCGATCGCCTTGGCATTGACAACGAAATGATTAAATTCTTAGTAATTAAAGTCAATAAAGATGGTGCAAGCTCGGTTTTAAGTAGACCTAAGAGTTATGATACACCTTTCTCTATGGGCTCTAACACTGAGATGGAACTTTTTGATTTAGACGGCGATAGTGTCAGCGAATTAATTATAACGAATAATACCAAAGGTGGTTTCTCGACATCGTCTATACTTAAATGGTCAGGAACAAATTTAGAAAACATTACTCCTCTAAGGTCAAATAACAAATCTGGAATTTTCAACCAGCTACAAATTGAGGCATTGCCGCTCATTGTGAGCGAAGTATTCGTAGATAGTGTCGGCGATATCCCAAGCAGAACCTATCAAAAAATCCAAAAGCTGACCTCAAATGGATTTGTTGATGTCGCAACATTTGATTTCCTCGGCATTGTAGCAAAAGAGAGTATTAAAACCGAAGAACGGCTTTTTGAAGTAAAAGATTTAAACAAAGGCCTTTACACCCTCGAAGTCAAAAATCTGTCTAAACATAAACACGCAATTCGTGCTGAGATTTCTATTGATGACGTTGTAGTTTTAAAGCCCGCGGATTTTTGCAAAGAAAAATCGAAAAAATTCGAAAAACAGAAAGATAAAAAAGGTAATGAAATTCCCGAAGACGACGATGAAGATATAAACGAAGACGGCTATAAACGTTGTCAGTTCAAAAATGACATCTACACTGACGTAACTTTGACTAAAGCAAATGATTTTAGCAAAACAAATATTAATGTTAAACTATATGGCAATAAGCACTCACGAATTCAAGTGACCTTAAAAAAGAAAAATTAAAATCCGTCAGTAATAGGTGGCTGGGTGAGTTTAAGGGATCGGTTTCAAAAAAGCTTTAGTTTAATTAGTCTAACTTGCAATCGTTCAGAAAATAACGTGTCGAAACATACTGGTTTCCTTTTGGATACCAGATGGCCTCAAGCTGTGGCTTTCTGTTAACACTTCTCATGATAAGCGTAATATAAAAGCTCTGTTCGTTAACTTCGATCTCTCCAAGGATTTCACCGGAATAATTTTTAGTTGAATAGACGCCGGAAAAAACCGGCCCTTCAACAGCAACAGAATTATTGTACCAGACTTTACCGGATTTCGTGCTGATGGAAAACTGGGTCTGATTTTGATCGTTTTTACAAACGATATCGACCACCGGTTTTTGCGCAAATGCAGATAAAGAAATAAGAAAAGCGAAAGAAAAAATCAGTTTCATAAATATTCCTTTTGTGAGCTTAATTAATAAGACAATCGGCTATTCTGCGCAAGGCGATTGAATAAATTTCATAGTTTTAAATTTCTTCGTTTTCCTCGAGAAATCGCCATTGGCCCTCAGGCAGCTTACCAAGCATCAGTTTACCGACCCGGACTCGTTTCAACCCTTTGATTTCTAAGCCCACCTGTTCGCACATTTTACGGATCTGGCGTTTTTTACCTTCTTGCAGAATGAATCGTAGTTGGTCCTCGTTGATCCATTCGACCTGCGCTCGTTTAAGGCGAACGCCGTCGATTGAGAGGCCGAAGTTCAATAATCGCAGTTTTTCTGCCGGTAGGCTTTCTTCCGGCCCGAGGTAGCGCACCCGCACCACATATTCTTTTTCAATCTGAGAGTTTTCGCCGATAATTTTTTTAGCGAGACGCCCATCCTGCGTAAATATGAGCAGCCCTTGCGAATCGATATCAAGGCGGCCAACGACGGCGATTCCCTGTAAATCGCCCCGCTGCAGGATTTTTTTCTGCATGCCGAATTGATTCCGGTCGCTGACAAGCCGAATTGCAGGTTCGTAGCCGGAGCCCGGTTCAGGTTGAGCCGAAACATAGCCGATTGGTTTATTGAGCACAATAGTTACTAAGCTCTTTTGATTACGCATGGCTTCGGCTTCGAGAGTAATGCTCACGTCCGGCCGCACTTTGGTTCCGAGTTCAGAAACGATTTCGCCGTTCACACGAACCAGCCCGCTTGAGATGTAACTGTCGGCCTCGCGGCGCGAACACAGGCCCCGTTCAGACATTAATTTTGACAATCTTAAAAGTTCTTTTTTATCTTCGGTCATTTTTTATTGATCCCGCCATCAACACTGAGAACAGCGGCCGTGGTCCATTTAGAAAGATCAGACGCCAGAAA
>JANPPN010000173.1:0-4029 GCA_031428535.1 Bdellovibrio sp.
AATGAGCTGAAAAGATCGGTCGAAAGTTGTTTTATATAATTTTTCATATCAGCCTCCGCCGAAAACTTCGATATTTTTGAAAAGTGCATACGGCGAGGAATGCCCGACCCGTATAATCTGGCTGGGTTCGCCCTTGCCGCAATAAGGTGAGCCGTAAGTTTCAATTGTATCCGGATCGGTTAGACCTGCCAGCGACTTCCAGAACGGCACGGTAACGCCGCGGTAGTTTGGATTTTTCAGGGTTTTGGTGAGCTTGCCGTTTTCGATCAGCTTTCCATATTCGCAACCGAACTGAAATTTACGGCGATAATCATCAATCGACCAAGAGCGGTTCGCAAACATGATAACGCCTCTCTCAACCTGAGAAATCATTTCTGCCAGTGAGAGTGAGCCACCTTCAAGATTTACATTGGCCATCCGGTCAATGGGCGCGCGATTCCAGGAACTTGATCTGGCATTTGCAACTCCTGAAATTCCCGAACGGGCCTGGCTTTCGAGGCTTCCCAGACCGGCGATCAGTTTTCCGTTTTTTATGAGATATTTTTTCTCGGCCTTGTTTCCCACTTCATCAAATTTATAACTTGCGAGTTCACCTTCAGAGGTCGGGTCAAAAACCACATTCATCAGAGTGCTTCCGTACTCGAGGCTGCCGAAATCTTCGGGCTGAACAAAACTCCAACCTGCAAAATTCCGCTCGTCGCCGAGTATGCGGTCAAGCTCAAGCGGGTGTCCGATCGATTCATGGATCTGTAATAACATCTGATCCGGAGCAAGAATCAGGTCGCAGGTTTCAGCAGGGCAGTTTTCGGCCGTAAGCAGTTCGATCGCCTGCGAAGAAATTTCCTCGCAGTTCGCTAGTGCCGTATCCAGATTGAAATATTCTGCACCGACCTGAAGGCAGTTGCCCCGGCCCCCGTGCAATGAACGTGTCTGGGATTCCTTTCCGTCACTCGCGGTTGCAGACATTGAATTAACGACGATGTCGAAGTTCTGGCTGAATTCTGCGCCCTCGGAAGAAAAGTAGTTCTGGGTGCACTCGATCAGCATTGCATCTGTGACAGCAGCGATGATCAGGTCATTTTTTTTAAGCGCGAGCGAAGTTTTTTTGAGATAATCAAACACGGCAGCAAGCGAAAGAGTGTCTAATCGGGTTTTGTGGGTTGAATCGTAGTGCCCGGTTACGGCCGGTCTGATTTGTTTATCAAAACGGTGCACTGAAAAACGCGATGAAGTTTCGGTCATTGATCTGGCTTTATTGAATGCTTTTTTAATTCCTTCGGGGGTAAGTTCGGCAGTTGCACCGTAACCCATGTGACCATCGATCATCACTTCGATCATCAGGCCCTGATCGAAAAATTCATTCAGGTCTTCGGTTTTTCCGTTTCGGACTGAATAGTCCCGGGTTTTTTCTTTAATGAATTTGAACGCAACGAAGTCAGCTGAATTTTTATATTTATTAAATTCAGTCTGAAGTTTCGCGGTTATTTGTTGAACTTGTTCTTGATTATTCGCGGCTTGATTGTTTTGTGTTGTGACTTGCATAGTAAGCTTTTATAAGCGATCTTCACTCGATGAGTAAAGCGAAATGAGTAAATTACGAGCCCCCTATTTAAAGAACACCTGGGTTGCTTATCCCGAAATGCCGCGCGGGGCCCTTAAGTGGGGGCGTGTTGAACAGTTCAGCGCGAGCATTCGGCTAGGAATAGAGCAGCTTTCTGAAAGATCTTTCAAAGATTCGCCCGACTTAAAAGCCAGCGACATCCTGATTGAAGGAGATCTTGTTGCCTTGATGCCTGCAAATCAAATTGTGTTGCTTGCGCCAAACAGTACTGGGCGGACGGCGCGCAGTGAGCAATGGACCGACCATAAAAAATGGCAGGAGTTTCTGGGCCGCACTCGGCAGTTCTTCAGAGAAAAACGATTCCTTGATGTTAAAACCCCGACGCTGGTTGTTTGTCCGGGGACGGAGCCCAGTATTGACGTGTTCGAAACTGAATTTACGCTCGGTTCAAAAAAAACCAGATATTTTCTGCCAACTTCGCCCGAACTTAATCTCAAAAAATTGTTGGCTGAGGGTGCAGATCGCATTTTTGAAATAGCGGCAGTCTTCAGAAACGGCGAAAAAACCAATCGGCACGAACCCGAATTTACGATGCTCGAATGGTATCGCGCATTTTCGGGCCTTGGTACCATCAAGATGGATACTCTTGAGTATATCGAAATCATGGCCGACCACCTGAAGGTTGAAAGGGCGAAAGAAGTTCTGACATATTCCATTCAGGATCTTTTTAAGAACTACTGCGATTTCGATCTCAAGCCGGATACAACTCTTGAAGAACTTAAAGAGCTTGCAGAAAAGCTGCAGGTCGACGTTACAAGCGCTACCGATATCGATGATTATTTTTTCCTGATCTTTCTTGATAAGATCGAGAATAAGTGGCCGCTCGATCGGCTTGTATTTATTGAAAAGTATCCGCCGTACCAAGCGGCACTTGCGCGTATCGGGCAGGATGGTTGGGCTGAGCGATTTGAAGTTTACTGGCAAGGCTTCGAACTGGCTAACGCATTTCATGAACTAAACAATCCGGAATCTCAACGCGAGCGTGCCTTAGCTGATGTTGCCAAAAGGCAGAAGTCCGGAAAAGTCCCGGTTAGCCTGGATGAAAAGTTCTTTAAAGCCCTTGAGTATGGTCTCCCGCCGTCGGCCGGAATTGCGCTAGGACTGGAAAGACTTTACATGGCGCTGACCCGCAGCTCAGATATTTCATCTTTAAAGCGAGTGTATTGAGCCTAGGCATTTGCGCAGACATTTCGGTTTATTTCCTGCGAGTGACAGGATAGTTTTATTGCAACTTAGCAGTTAGGGGTAGATTGATGAGTATACTTAAAATTATTCTGTTTAGTTCGGCGCTCATCCTTTCGGCCTGTAACTCCGGTTCCAGCTCAAACCAAAGAGATCCTCTGATTAAAAAAACCGATTCTAAACGTACCTGTGTTCCAGAAAGCGAACTGTTGGCCGGCGGAATTGTCGGTGGTCAAATCGTTGAACAGAGTGACAGCGATTCCAAAATGGTGATGATGCTGGTTTCGAACGGTCAGATGTGCACGGCCGCCGCCATCGGAAAAAGAGTAATCCTCACCGCTGCCCACTGTATCGCGGGAGACAAAACCAATACTTTTGTGGCTTTTTATTCAAGTGTCAGTTGCGAAAGCGGATTTAATAAAAATCTGTACACTCAGGGAATTTCTGAAACTTTTGTTCACTCAGATTACGACCCCGCTTCGACTCCGGAAAATATGAAAGGTGATATCGCCTTGATTATACTCGAAAATGATATTCCGGAAGGTTACACGATCTACAAGATTGCTGATCCTGAAAAAATCCATGCTTCAAGTGATATGTACCTCTATGGTTATGGAAATACCGGTTCAAACGCCGGTGGAGCCGGAATGCTCAGAAAAACAATTCTCAGCAATTCGGCTTTCGACATTGATCTGAATTTAAAAAAAATAAAAGTTAATCAGTCTGGTGGAAATGGAATTTGTCTGGGTGATTCTGGTGGGCCGTCATTTGTAAATGATATTGAAGGTGAAAAACAGATACTGGGTGTTAATTCTTATGTGAAAGGCCCGGAAAACGACATTTGCTCGAACTTCAGTTATCAAACTCTTGCGAATGCTTACAGTGATTGGATCACATCGAAAACTGCAGGTTTAGCCAAGCCTAACCGGTAATTTCACGACAATTATTTTTTGGTATTATTAATTTCTTCTTTTAATTCTTTTCCGACTTTAAAAAACGGTAATTTTTTTTCATCGACCGCAATGACTTCACCGGTGCGGGGATTTCGGCCTTTATAAGAATCATATTTACGGTTAACGAACGATCCAAAACCACGAATTTCAATACGATTGTCTTTCATAAGTGCTGAAACCATCGTGTCAAAAATCGTATTCACAACGGCTTCTGCTTTAACGCGAGTAATGCTCGATTTTTCTGAAAGAATATCAATGAGGTTCGCTTTAGTC
>JANPPN010000174.1:0-7721 GCA_031428535.1 Bdellovibrio sp.
CAGTGGACGCAAAAACCACAATGGTTGTTAACGGCAACATGGTAAAAGTTCTTTCTTGGTATGATAATGAAACCGGCTTTTCAAACCGCATGGTTGATATGGCTCTTTACATGGCTGCAAAGTAGAAGGAATACCTTATGTCACAAGGTCTAAAAGGAATTAAAACGATACGGGATTTTGAACTGTCCGGTAAAACCGTGTTCTTACGCTTAGATCTGAATGTTCCGCTTGATGGCACCCGCATCACCGACGAAACGCGCATTACCGCAAGTTTGCCTACGATCAACTATTGCCTCGAAAAGGGTGCCAAGCTGATCATTGCTTCGCATTTGGGTCGTCCGAAGTCGGCCGCAGATAAAAAATATTCGCTTGAACCGGTTGCAAAACGCCTGACTGAATTAGTGCAAAAGGAAGTTGTGCTGATGGAAGAGCCCAGCTCTGAAGGTGTAAAGCATATTCTTTACGGCAATATGAAAAACGAAATCATCATGCTCGAAAACCTCAGGTTTGATGACGGCGAAGTTGAAAACAAAACCGAATTGGCCAACCAATGGGCCAGTTACACAGACATTTATATTAACGACGCTTTCGGAGCCTGCCATCGCGCGCATGCCAGCATCCATGCCTTTCCGGAAATGATGCCAAAAAAGGGAATTGGTTTTTTGATCGAAAAAGAGATTAAAATGCTGGATAGCCTGACGGATAATCCGAAAAAACCTTACATCGCTATTTTAGGCGGGGCAAAAATTTCCGACAAAATCGAAGTCATCGAAAAGTTAATTGATATCGTCGACGGTTTTGTAATCGGCGGCGCCATGGCCTATACATTTTTAAAGGCCAAAAATATTCCGGTGGGTAAATCACTCGTGGAAACCGACAAGATTAAATACGCCAAAGAAATGATGGATCGGGTAGAGGCGCGCGATAAAACGATGTTATTGCCGGTGGACCACATCGTATCGACTGAATTCGGCAATACCGTAAATAGAAAATTAGTAACCACGGCCGCAATTGAAGAATCCTATATGGGCCTGGATATCGGGCCACAGACAGTTAAAAACTTTTCGGCACTGCTCAGTGGTGCCAATACGATTTTCTGGAACGGCCCGATGGGAGTTTTCGAAAATGAGGCTTTTTCGGAAGGAACTTTTGCAATCGCAAAAGCCGTTGCTGAATCTAAAGGGGTAAAAATTGTGGGTGGCGGAGATTCCGCCGCCGCGGCCGAAGCTTCAGGCTTTGCCGGTCAAATGACTCACATCTCGACCGGTGGCGGTGCAAGCCTTGAATACTTACAGGGTAAGAAACTACCTGGCCTTGAAGTCTTAAGACCTCGTAAACAGAGCGAACAGGTTTCAACGTGAGAAAAATATTTGCCGCCAACTGGAAGCTGAATAAAACTCCTGAAGAGGCGCGCGAATTTATAATTCAATTCAAGAATGAAGTTTTTAAACAACCCGGTTTTTTTAATACCAAAGAAGTCCTAATTTTTCCGCAGGCGTTTTCGATTGAAGCAGTTTCGTCACTTTGTGCCGGAACGGCCATCGGTTTCGGACCCCAGAATATTTATTCTGAAAAATCGGGCGCATTTACCGGAGAGAACTCAGCCGAAGTGGCGAAAGGCCTGAAATGTAATTTCGCTCTCGTCGGCCACAGTGAGCGGCGCGAGATTTTCAAGGAACAGAGTGAAAGTCTGAATAAAAAAGCAATTTTGTTGCAGAGTTTGGAACTGACCCCGGTTTTTTGCATCGGAGAAACCCTAAGCCAGCGTGAAAGCGGTAAAACACTTGAAGTTTGTTTTTCGCAGCTGGATGCAGGCCTTTTGAATCTTGATAAAACTAAGCGCCTCGTTGTGGCCTATGAGCCGGTGTGGGCGATTGGTACTGGAAAAGTGGCCACGATTGAACAGGTGGCTGAAGTGCATAAAGAGCTCAACGGCTATCTGCAAAAAAACGATTTTAAAAATTTCCAATTACTGTACGGTGGCAGCGTCAAGACCGAAAACTCGGCCGCGTTGCTGGCCATACCGTTCGTAGACGGGTTTTTAATCGGTGGCGCATCTTTGCAGCTCGATTCTTTTCTCGGTATCTGCAATGCATGAGTAAGTTTCTGGGGAGTTGAAGAACTCTTCAGAAAAGTTGACGGGGTTTTGCAAAGCTCTCCTTCTGAAAGTTTTCAGTAGAAAATACATATCAGTTGACGAGTTTTTTACGGATTTTATGATAAGCCAGCGTACACAACACAAGACTTTGAATAATTAAAATCGTGCCGCTGTACTGAAACGCATACGCGATGTTGCGCTCCCAGAACAGTGCCTGGGCAAGCCGTACTCCATGAATCAACGGAAAAAACTCCGCAACAATCCGCACGGGTGCTGCCATTTGCTCAATCGGAAAAAATATTCCGGATAAAAAATAAAGTGGTGCAATAATAAATGAGTAAACCGTTTTAAACTGGTTAATATTGCGAACCATGGCCGTGGCCAGTAAGCCCATTGCCCCGCAGGGTAAAGCCACCAGAAAACCAACGATCGAAAGTGACGGAATCAGCCACGGGTTACTCATCATACCGAATGCGGCAAGCACAATAGCAACACCAACGGCCATAACTGCGCCTTTTAGACCAACCCACATTAGTTCGCCGAGCACCACTTCCCTTACACCGATCGGTGTCGTGAGCATGGCTTTAAATACATTTTCATACGACATCCGCACATAAAAACCGTAACTGCTTTCAAAAAATGAAGTAAATAAAGCTGTCGCTACCGTAAGCCCTGGCGCCAGAAATTTCATGTAGGACATGCCTTCGATATTCGTTAAAAAAGCCCCTAAGCCAAGCCCCAATGAAACCAGTATCAGCGCCGGATCGGCTACCGTCGGTGAGATGTTCGCAACGAGATCTTTTTTATAGACCGTCCAGTTACGAAGCGTGATGTGCATGCATAATTTAAAAGACTCAACAAATGAATTAAGCGTCATTCATAACCTCTTGTCCGGTTAATTTTAAGAAGACATCTTCAAGGTTGGCCGGTCGGATCTGAAGCGGAATCAAACCCTGTTCGGCATGCAAGCCCGTAAGTTCAGTCAGCGTCGGCGTTCGCACATATATTCCTGAAGAATCCTCATGAAAATGAATAGTAGATTTTCCCGAAAAAAGTTTTTCAATCAGCGCGCGGCAGGAAATGTCGAAGATGCCGACATACCCCGGAGTATGCTGGGCAATCATTTGCTGTGGGCTGCCTTCAGCTACTATTTTTCCGTGATTAAGAATGACAAGTCGATCACAAAGAAATTCAGCCTCGTGCATATAATGTGTGGTGAGCACGATTGTTGTGCCGGCCTGGCGGAGTTCTTTGACCTTACCCCAGATCAGATGGCGGACTGCCGGGTCTAACCCTGTGGTCGGTTCATCCAGAATCAACAGTTCAGGTTTTCCGAGCAAGGCCCGCACAAAAACCAAACGCCGTTTCATTCCGCCCGAAAGTGTTCGGATGGGGGCTTCTTTTTTGTGGCCGAGATTCATGTAATTTAGAAGTTCGAGCACTCTTTTTTCGCGTTCGGGTTTTGCCATTCCGATGAAAGCACAATACAACATCATGTTTTCGATGACGGTTAAGCTTTCGTCGAGTGCATTGTCCTGAGTAACTACGCCCAGTCTTTTTTTGATTTCGCGGCTTTGATTTTGCGGATCGTAATCAAAAACAGACAAATTTCCTGCGGTTCGTTCGACGGTTCCGTAAATCATATTGATGAAAGTGGATTTACCGGCACCATTCGGACCCAAAAGCCCGAAGCATTCGCCTTTTCTGATTTTAAGATCAATTTTATTAACGGCTTTGAATTCGCCGAAAGACTTTTCGAGAGCATGGGCCTGAATCATAAATCACCTGTTTAATTTTTGCCGAGCTTACATACTTTTTTGACGTTTGTTAACCATTACGGTTTTGAATTGTCAAATAACCAATCCAATTCGCAAATATATTGTTTAAGTTTCAATAGCCTACGGTTACAACAAGCATGACCCCAACGCTCCGATCAACAAGTACAACCATTTTGATCCAATAGGGTGCTATCCGACCCAAACATTCCAAGAACCAATAGGCTCGTTTTGACAAAAGGTTCATCTAAGTTGATCAAAAACTGACAAGGTAGCATTTGGTTTTGGCGCGCTATTCGGGACCCGATATGACTCGCTTTTGAGGGCCGCGAATGATGGCACAAAACTTCCAAACCTATTTCATAATGAAAAACTTATTCCGTTGTAACATTTATACGCGAATTCAGGCAGCTTTTATGTCAATTCTTTTAACAGCCGTCGTGCTTTTTTTTGCGGTTTCCCCCAGTGAAGCCGCAAATCGCTGTGAGTCTCTTTTTCGCCAAAAATCGAAGAATCAATTGTCCACACAAGATCTTATTGATGATTCACACTTAGTAAAAGTGGCCATTTCTCTACGGAAAAGAGCGTCTCAAATTGATCCAGTTAAAAGCCATGTCACTGAGCTGGTCCTTCCTATTCAGCAGGTTGCCAATCAAATCAAGATCGCTTTGTTGGAAAAGACTCACGAAAAATTGTACGTTACCCGTAAGCCCATGCTTGAATATGTTATTCGCGAAATCGAAACTCGAGTTGCCGAAAATCGTGTAACTTACGAATTCGCAGCGCTTCTTTCCTTTCGGGTAGGTTGGCTTCTGAAGATGAGCGATACAAATCCCGATCCCCATTACAAAGATCCCAGATTCAATAAGCCGATGCCTTATATCGAAACTTCCCATTACTATATGGCAAAGACTTATCAGACTCATGAAAACTTTATGGCAGCTCTAGAAAAAGCAAATCATTTCGTTCCGCTTAATGACAGCCAAGGTTATTCGTTCAGGGCGCCGCAGTTCAAAGCAATCTTCGTAGCTTTGAAGGGTTTTCCCAGCCAAATGCTTCTTCCATCTTTTCATGACTTAGGTATCCCTGCACTCAACTATTTAATGGCGCTTAAAACATTTCCCCTAGGCAATATTCGTAAAGCCACGGGCGCAAATAAATTTGATGGCATTTTTTTCGACGAGTTCAATTTTCCAATGCATGATTTCAGCCATGCCTTTGGAATAAAAGAAGATCCGCGACAAGGCACCCTAAGTGAGAAAATTGTGGGACTTTTGGAAACGCAAAGCCTGAGCAACGTGAACCGTCAAAAGGAAAAGCAATTGGAACTTTGGAATATTTTCCACTTTTTACTTTTTCATGAAGGCATTAGATACGATTACACAGATCTTACTTTGGATGGACTCAAAGAGCATTATCGCATGAAACTTGAATCGAAACTCAAAAATATTTTTTTTAAAAGTGCCGAGGGTGAGATCTTCTCAAAATGGCTGTTAACCTTGCCTAAAGATCACCAAGAGAAAACCTTGCAGGCCGAAGCCGATCGCTACCTCAATATGCTTAATGCGCAAATCGACGCGAATCAAGTCCCGATCAAAAGTGAACTAGACATGATTAAAATCCTTTCCGGCCAGAACCAGTAAATCGTCAGATCCACTCCTAGCTTTTGCTATTGCATTAGCCGGCTTGGAAATACCGGATCGAAACCACTACCTTAAAATAAATTAAACAGTCAGAAACGCTCAGGTAACTAAGCGTTTTCTCGTTTTCCTTTTAAAGCAATGTTTGGGGTCAGAGTTGGGCTGGTAGCCGAAATGAACGCCGATAATCAAGTGGCTGCTGAAGCCTTTCAGCTATTTAGCTGTTCAAAAAAAATATTGAACTATACGACAAAGTCGCATATACTTCTAAGTAAGATGTTGCACTATGTTGAACTATCACCATTTAGAAATTACCTGGATCAATTGTCTGACGGACAGACCGTCTTAAAACAGATTCAAGATACCTTGCTTCGGCAACCGGACATCGGAGATATTGTTCAAGGCACAGGTGGTATTCGCAAAATGCGCGCTGCCGGAAAAGGCAAAGGTAAAAGTGGTGGTTTTAGAGTTTGGTATTTGTATTTTTTTGATTTTAAACGAATTTATTTGATGGCCATTTACTCAAAAAATGAAACTGAGGATTTATCCCAAGCGGATAGAAAATATTTAAAAACATTTGTCGATCATCTTAAAGCGGAGGCTAAAAATGAAAAAAAGTAACTTGTTCCAAGATTTAAAAAAAGGTTTAGAAGAAGCAATAGCTTGGGAACAAGGTAAAATTGACTTACGGACCAGTACTTTGGCTTTGCCAGATAAACCTCCAAAGATGAGCAAAAAACAAATCAAAGATTTGCGTGAAAACATTCTGAACGTAAGCCAACCTGTTTTCGCACTTATTCTTGGAGTATCTCCCGCTGCCGTTAAAGCTTGGGAGCAAGGGCTAAAGCAACCCTCTGGAACAGCCAGAAGGCTCATGCAATTGTTTAAAAAAGACCCTGCGGCTTTTCAAAGGCTTGCAAGCTAAAATGTTTTCCATGAAAAAACATTCAGGCAACCGAGCGTTTTTTCATTTTTCTGATGACACAATGTTTGGGGTCAATGACAGCCCAATCAATTCGCGAAAGCTTCAAGATTTTGAACTCAAGCGAAATCTCGCTGGTCTTAAAAACATAACGTGACCGGTTTACCACCGCAAACTCCAGTGGAGAGTCATTTTGGATGGAGTTGCGCAATTGAAAAATAAATATTAGATCAAATTTTTAGCAAAGGACCCTTCAGACTTCGGGTTGCTCCCTATGGGACCGACTAATCGGCCAAAAAAGTCCCTTTTGAAACAGGCCCGTGCAGACAACAGAAATTTTCATTTATTCAGATTGAATTTGAAATTCAAAATATTAACGAAATTAAGCCGCTAAAATAATTACGGCTGAATGCGCTAGACTTAAATTATGAAATTCGTCATAATTTGCTTATGAAAGTAACTTTGCAGGATATTCAGACCGCCCAACAGACCATTCAGAATTTTATAAATTTAACCCCCTGCGATTACTCAAGATCGTGCTCGAAATTAATGGGCACAGATATTTTTTTTAAACTCGAAAATAACCAACGTACGGGCAGTTTTAAAATCCGCGGCGCTTCCAACAAAATTGCCTCACTTTCTGAGGCTGAACGTGCCAAGGGTGTAATTGCCTGCTCGGCCGGCAACCACGCGCAAGGCGTGGCCCTGAGCGCCAGCCTGAATAATACTAAATCCATAATCGTCATGCCGGAAACAGCGCCCCTTTCAAAAATTCAGGCAACAAAAGGATATGGCGCCGAAGTTATCCTGAAAGGTCAGATGTTCGATGAAGCCCGCGACCATGCCGTCGAATTGGCAAAAGAAAAGGGTTATGTTTTTGTTCACCCCTATGAAGATGAAAAAGTCATTGCAGGGCAGGGGACGATCGGCCTTGAGATCTATCAACAAATAAAGGATCTTGATGTGGTTATCGTGCCGGTGGGTGGCGGCGGTTTAATAAGCGGCGTGGCAACCGCAATCAAAACCCTGAATCCGAAAGTGCGGATTATCGGTGTTCAGGCCAATGTTTCAGATTCGATGTTTCAATTTTATAAAAATAAAGCCGTTCCGCAGCCAAAAGCCTATTCGGCAACAATTGCCGATGGAATCGCGATTAAAGTTCCGAGCGACAAGATATACGAGAATTTTATTTCGAAATATGTCGATGATTTTGTAACTGTAAGTGAGGGCGAAATTGCCGAAGCCATTGTTTATCTCTTGGAACGGGTTAAAACCGTGGCCGAGGG
>JANPPN010000175.1:0-2969 GCA_031428535.1 Bdellovibrio sp.
GTTTTTCTTTGCATGAAGTTCCATTTAAACGCCCTCTAGTGGTAAAATAGGTATTTCAATATAAATTTTAGTACCTTTGTTTTGATTAGCCAATACCCTGATTATTCCGCCATGATCCTCAATAATACTCTTCACAATCGGCAATCCCAGCCCCGTGCCTTTTTCCTTGGTTGAAAAATAAGGTTCAAAAACACGTTCCCGGTCGCGCGGCGAGATTCCCACACCGTTATCTGACAAAGAAATTTTGAGAATCTGTTGCCTTTTATTATATTCGATCAGAATTGAAATCTGCGGATCTTTTTCTTGCTGAACTGCCGCGATGGCATTGTCGATAAGATTGACGAAAACGCGCTTGAGCTGGTCGGGGTCGAACTTAAATTCCGGAACCGAGGAGTCGAAATTAAGATCGAATTTAATCTGCGACTGAGTATCAATGTAAATCTGGATTGCGTTCTTCAGCACCACATCTATTTTTCCGGGTATGGTTTTGATCTGAGGCAATCGGGCAAATTGACTGAATTCGTTAACCAGCACCTTCATGTCATCCACTTGGGTGACAATCATCCGGATTGAATCCTGAAAGGCGGGGTCGGTTATCTGCGATCCGAATTTTTTTGCCATTCGCTCGGCAGAAAGTCTAATTGGTGTGAGCGGGTTTTTGATTTCGTGGGCAATTCGACGGGCAACTTCAGTCCATGCAACGGCCCGCTGGGCATTTACAATGGGGGTCATGTCATCAAAAACCATAATACGGCCGATTTCCTTCTGGTCTTCGTCTTTTAAAATAGAAATATGTACCGACAATGGAATAGTTTCCGCCCCAACGGTGATCCGAATTTCCTTTTGCAGCGAAACCAAAGAGTTTTCCTGCATCGACCTGATGATGCCCGAAAATATTTTATAGTTTTCATCACTGAGTAACAGCCGGACCTGCTTACCTACGCTATCAACCGGATCGATCTGCAGGAGTTCACCGGCGCGCCGATTTACGGTTGTCATATGCCCAGTCATATCCACAGAGATGACCCCGGCACTGACGTTCTTAAGAACAATTTCTACGTAATGTGTGTATTGATTCAGATTTTTAATCGTTTGCTGGAGCTCAAGCTCTGAAGTTGAGAGATTGCCGATCATCTGGTTGAAGCTGCCGATAAGGCTGTTGATTTCCTCACTGCCGGATTCGATATCGAGTTGGGAGTAATCACCCGAAGCAACCCGCTTTGTTGCGCGGCCAAGCAGAACCAGCGGAATTGCCAATTGGCGCGCGAGATAAAATCCGAACCAAACGGCCGCAAATAGAATAACCAGCGTCATGACAATCAACATGATGAAATAAATTGATCTCAAAGGGTACTCAACAAGCGAGTTATTATGGAATTCCTGGTAGGCTCCGACAATGTCGTCAAACTTCGACCCGGGTGTAAGATTAAGAAACTTTGTTACGACGACAACCCCAGTGTGTTTTTTCGTCTCGATCGGAACCATGACCCGCAGCAGGTTATAGTCCCCGAAAATCTGGATCGTGCTGGCCTCATCATGATTTGAAATTCCTTTTTGAAGAAACTCAAGATTCAGTGGCGGTATAATATCAGAATTCAGTTCTTCATCCTGAGATACGATACGGTCACTGATAAAATCATGGTAGTACTCGATGGCATCGAGTTTATAACGGGTACGTAGTTTGTCGAGATGGAGCTGTTTCGGCGTATTTGGAATCTTAATTATTTCTCGCGATGCCAGTCTGGAATATTCGTAGCCACGCTTTTTTTCATTCGAAATAAAAGTGTCGATAACCTCGGACGCATTACGCAGTACTGAAAGCATTCGCTGTGAGAACCATTTTTCGAAGCTGCTGTTCAGATAAAATACCGAAATTATAAACACGAGCAGTGTGGGAATTACGGAAAAAGAAACAAATGAAACCATCAGCTTGGATTTCAGGCTCGAACCGAAAATTTTTCCACGTCTTTCGATAAAAACTTTTACCACATTTCTGAAAATCAGAAATAACAGCAACAACACCAGGATAAGATTGATGTTAACCAGTCCGATAAAAAAAAGTATGTGAGTTGACGGTAAATTTTGCCCTGATCGGAAGATGTAAACCTCAAGACCGACAAGAAAGGCCAGCAGAATCGAAATTGAAAATATTGAAAGCATCTCGCGCTTTCGTTTTCTGAGTTCGAGACTTCGCTCTGATTCTGGAGTTTTTTTGCTATTTTTTTCTGTCATTGCCGGGGTTGAATTGCCTTTCGGTAACTGATTAGATCTTCGATCGTTCCGATCTTGATATTGAATTGCTCAGCAAATTTTTTAAGGCTGATTCCGCTTGCGGGATTGCCTTCTTCATCCAATATTTCACAGATAACACTGGCTGCATTCAAGTGACTCAATTTGGCAAGATCAACTGCCGCTTCGGTATGACCGGCGCGCTCGAGAACTCCGCCCTCTCGCGCCTTAAGAGGAAAAACATGGCCGGGGCAAACGATGTCGGCTATCAGCACATCTTCGCGGATGGCGGTCTGTATGGTATGAGCTCTTTCCTTTGACGATATGCCGGTCGTAATCCCGCGGCTGGCTTCTATTGAAAATGTGAATGCCGCATGGTTTTCACCCGAGCTATGGACTGCAGATTTTAGCATCGGCAACCTCAGTCGATCTACTTGCCTGGGTGTCAATGCCAGGCAAATCAGGCCACACGCCTGTTTAGACATAAAGTTAATTTTAACGCTGTCTATGAATTCGGCGGCCACCATCAAGTCGCCTTCATTTTCACGATCTTTATCATCAACAATGATAACAAATTTGCCGGATTTAAAGTCGTTTAGAATCTCTTCGATGGGACTAATGCTCATGATTGGTAATATCTATCACAGGCCACTGTATAATGTGGCCTTTGGCGCGAAGCATTATGGTAAAATTTGAACGCCAATTAATTTCGGATTTTTATTTGGGGACTTTCGCTGTCT
>JANPPN010000176.1:0-2191 GCA_031428535.1 Bdellovibrio sp.
TTTGCTAAATCGTTTATGCAGGAAGCCGGTGTGCCGACCGCCGCCGCCGATCTCGTCAGCACAGTCGCGGAAACGTTGGCGGCTGCAGAAAAATATACCGCACCGTATATTCTCAAAGCCGATGGTCTGGCTGCAGGCAAAGGAGTTTTCATCTGTGCAAACCTGGCTGAACTGAAAAATGCCGCTGTTGATGTTTTCGAAAGGAAAACCCTCGGTGCAGCCGGAAATTATGCGCTGCTCGAACAAAATATTCCCGGAAAAGAAATTTCGCTTCTTGTTTTAACAAATGGCTCCGAATTTCAGGCGCTGCCAATGGCTCAAGACCACAAAAGGCTGCAAGATAATAATACGGGGCCAAACACCGGCGGCATGGGAACTATTGCGCCAATGCAAATTGAAAAAGAACTTTACGAAAAAATTATTACGCGCGTTGTAATGCCTTCAATAAACCAGCTCAAAACGCGCGGATATTTATTTTACGGCGTATTGTTTATCGGTCTGATGATCAAAGACGATGAACCGTATGTACTCGAATACAATGTGCGCTTCGGTGACCCTGAAACTCAGGTCATTCTCCCGTTGATTGAAAACGATCTTGCAGAACTTTTCTTTGAACTCAGTAACGGAAAACTCTGTCCTTTAAAGCTCAATGGTAAAACAGCTTTTTGTATCGTCAACGCAGCCGAAGGCTACCCTGAAAAACCGGTGAAAAATAAAACAATAGTGTTACCTGAAAATACAGAAAGCACTTATACTCTCCATGCAGGAACAGCATTAAGTCCGACTGGCCAACTGGTTTCAGCTGGCGGTCGAGTGCTCAATATAATAGCGGTTCGGGACAATTTTACACAGGCTCGCGAAGCAGTCTATGAATTTAATGCCCAAGTCCAATTTGAAGGTCGGCAATTTAGAAATGATCTCGGAATGTACAAATAAACTAATGACCCTAAAATTTCTGAATGCTAGTTTCAGAAATTCTTTTTTAGGGGGCAGAAATGGAGCTTAAATTGAATTCAGAAAATGCAAACGATCTCGATACACCACAGAGCGCAATTGAATACACCACCGGCCACAATGGCACGTCTGAACCTGTTAAGAACTTAGCATTTTATAACAAACTTATTACTCCGGCATTGAATCAGAAATTTTTTGAACGCAATCCGGCCCGCCTTTCTTACGGAGTTCTTTTTCTCGGTGTTAATGCGGCCTTAATTTACGCCGTTATGACAATGGAAATTCATTGGACACTGAAAATCCTTGCGGGCTTTATCATGGGTCAGTTTAATGCGGGCCTCGCTTTTGTTTCTCACGAAACGCTGCATGGTTCGATTGTTAAAAATAAACACCTGCAGGATCTTGTTGCATTTTTTGCGTTCGCGCCATTCTTGATGTCTCCGACCTACTGGAGATTCTGGCACAACAGGCTTCATCACGGAAATACCCAGTACATTCTGAAAGATCCCGATGCTTTCCCGACAATGACCGTTTACCGTCAGTCGAAATTCATGCAGCGGCTTTTCCAGTGGACTCCGGGGGCTAATACAATCAGAAGTTATTTTTATTTCTTTTTCTGGTTTTCATTTCAATCTTTTTTGAATCAAATTTACATGCGTTTCGGAAACAAGATGTGGTCTGAAATGAAACACACCCGTGTTTCATTCGAATTCGGCCTTCAGGTACTGATGATGGGCTCGCTGGTTTATTACGTAGGTTTAAGTAATTTTGCATTTTTGATTTTAATTCCTTTCGCAATTCAGAATTACACCGTTATGAGCTACATCTCGACGAATCATAACCTTTCGCCGTTAACTAAAGTTAATGACCCATTGGTTAATTCCCTGACAGTTACCTCAAATCCTATTTTTGAATTCATTCACTTGAATTTCGGCTATCACGTTGAACACCATATTTTTCCGCGAATGAGCGGCGCCTATACTAAAAATGTTCATGAAGCGCTGAAAAAACAGTTTCCGGATACTTATCAGTTCATGAAAAAATCCGACGCCTTAAAGCTTTTGTACAGCACGGCCCGCATTTATAAAAATCATACAACTTTGATTAATCCGAAAACACTGCAAACTTACAAAACCTTACCAGTTCCAGCGAAGGGATAATTGGGATTTACTTTCAGAAGCAGTAAATGAATGAGTAATCACTAAGTCTTTATTGTTCGAAAGATTTTCCAGAACTT
>JANPPN010000177.1:0-3698 GCA_031428535.1 Bdellovibrio sp.
GGCGGAGAGAACGGGACTCGAACCCGCGGCCTTCCGCGTGACAGGCGGACGTTATAACCAACTTAACTACCTCTCCGCAGTAAGTGACAATTGTGAAGGTAAAAACTAAGACCTAACGCTTTGAAATTCAACTACTAATTAATTTGTGCTTACATTTAATGCAACTCAAAAAAGCTCGTCCCAAACCTCGGGGCTAAATCCAACTGTCCCCTTCTTATCAGTCAGCACAAACGGCCTTTTAACAAGTTTCCCATTTTGAGAAAGCAGCTTCAAAGCTTCAAATTCGCTCATCCCGCCTTTAATTTTTTCAGACATGCCGAACAACCGGTACTGCTCGCCAGAGGTATTGAAGAGGCGATTAAGCCCAAATCCAGTGGCTTTCAGGTAGCCAAGCATGGTGGAGAGTTCTTTTATACTGGGTGGCGTGTCAACGATATTGAGTTGTTCGAACTTAAGCCCTTTGGCTTTCAGGAATTGAAGGGCTTTTACACAGGTACTGCATTTATTGTAGTGGTAGATTTTTATCATAGTTAATACATATGGCAGAAAAAAAGACGTGAAGCCAACCGAAAATGTAGTATCCTGTAATTCATTAACCGATAAACAAGGAAGCTTATGAAAACAATATTTTTAGGACTCACTTTAATTTCATCTCTGGTATTCGCAGAATCTGCAACTGTCAGCGTTTCCGGAATGCACTGCGCAGGTTGCAAACACGAAATCCGCGAAAAAGTCTGCAACGGCGCAGAAGCCAAAGAAAAATACGAAACCTGCTCAGTTGATTTCACCAATCAGAAAAAACAAAAAGGCGAAATTAAAATCTCTACAAAAACAGATGTTAAAATTGACTTAGCACTGGTTAAAGCCGGAGTTAAAGCGGCGGGCGAAGATTACAAGGTTACAAAAGAAGAAGTTAAAAACTAGAAATAGGTCGTTTCATGGCTTACGAAAAAATCGAAAATTTGTTGTGGCTTGATATGGAAATGTCGGGCCTGGATGTTAACAAAGAAGTTATCATCGAAGTGGCCTGCATTGTGACGGATATGAATTTTCGTGAGCTGGATTGCTTTGAAACCGTGGTGAATCAACCGCAGGCTTATCTGGATAATATGGACGCATGGAACACTGAACACCATAAGAAGTCGGGCTTAACAGCCAAGGTGCCAACCGGTATGGAGCCCGACATGGTTGAGCATAAGTTAATAGATATGATCGATCGCCATTTTCCGCTATCAAAGGTGGATTTAAAAAAGCGCCCGATTTTATCCGGTAATTCAATTATGCAGGACCGGATTTTTATTGATAAGTATTTTAGGAATCTGTCAGCCCGCCTGCACTACCGCATGGTAGACGTAAGTTCTTTTAAGATCGTGATGACGAATAAATTTGAAATTGAATACCGTAAACAGAATTCACACCGCGCTTTGGATGACATCCGCGAGAGTATCGGCGAGCTGCGATTTTATCTAGATCACATCGTTAAGAAGTAGCTATCTAAAATTGAGATAGAATTTTTTCTTTTTTTGGATAGAAATAAATAATGTTGAGAATTCCAGCCATGGCAAAAGGCAGAATTTTATCGGGCTGCCCGCTTAAAATAACCAATACAAAACCCAGAATAACGACGGTTTCAGACATCGAGAGTGCAATAACAAAGGGCGCAAAGGCCGCTTTTATTTTTTCGATGTCGGTTCGCTTTTTATTTTGATTCTGAACATTTTTTAAAAGGTATTTCTGGAGCCTATGGCTGGCGATCAAGGCAATGATGGCTACAATCTGCAGAATGAGCTCCTCTTTAACTTCACGCACTTCCCGCGGAGCTAGGACTTTGAATGCCACAAACACAAGAATACAAGAGTAAAACAGCAAACCCAGCCATATGACTTTCATCATATTAAGCTGGGCGGTTTCTTTATCCGTGCTGACTGATTCTATCGTCATGAATTAGTAACGATAGTGCTCAGGCTTGAACGGGCCATCAACATCGGTATGGAGGTACTTCGCCTGTTTGGTCGTTAACTTTGTAAGTTTAACGCCCAACTGACCCAAGTGGAGTGCTGCAACTTTTTCGTCGAGGTGTTTTGGTAAACGAGTGATTGCAATTTCCTGGTACTTGTCGCGGTTAGTGTAAAGCTCGATCTGCGCCAGAACCTGATTTGTAAATGAGTTACTCATTACAAATGAAGGGTGCCCGGTGCCGCAGCCTAAATTCACTAAGCGGCCTTTTGCCAGAACGATCACTTGAGTACCGTTTTTCATGACGTGAATATCGACCTGTGGTTTAACTTCGCGGGCTTTTGAATTTTTATTCAGCCAAGCCATATCGATTTCGATATCGAAGTGCCCGATGTTGCAAACAATTGCGTTTTCTTTCATTTTCAGGAAATGTTTTTCAGTGATGATATCGCAGCAACCGGTTGCGGTAACAAAGATATCGGCTTTTGCGGCCGCCTCATCCATAGTTGTAACTTCAAAACCTTCCATGGCCGCCTGCAATGCGCAGATGGGGTCAACTTCAGTAATCAGAACGCGCGCGCCGAGGCCGCGTACTGATTGCGCACAACCCTTGCCCACGTCTCCGTAACCTGCAACCACGATGACTTTTCCGGCAACCATAACATCGGTTGCACGCTTTATACCATCGGCAAGTGATTCCCGGCAGCCATAAAGATTGTCGAATTTAGATTTAGTTACGGAGTCATTTACGTTAATCGCCGGAACTTTCAATTTTTTGTTTTTCAACATCACTTCAAGATTGTGTACGCCGGTAGTGGTTTCTTCAGAAAGACCCAGAATTTTTTTGAGTTCCTTTGCAAAGCGAGGTTCGTGCATCATGTTCGTTAAATCGCCGCCGTCATCAAGAATAAGGTTGTAGCCTTCTGTTCCCCAGCCCGAGATAGTCTGTTCGATACACCAGTTGAATTCAAGGTCAGTTAAACCTTTCCAGGCAAATACCGGAACACCGGCTGCTGCAACGGCAACGGCCGCGTGATCCTGAGTTGAAAAAATGTTACAAGAAGACCAGCGAACTTTTGCTCCGAGGTGAGTTAAAGTTTCGATTAATACTGCAGTTTGAATTGTCATGTGAAGGCAACCGGCAATTCGCGCACCTTTAAGTGGTTGGGTTTTACCGAATTCTTTTCTTAACGCCATTAATCCCGGCATTTCTTTTTCGGCGATTTTGATTTCTTCGCGGCCCCAACGTGCCAGATCAGCAAAAACTTTTGGATTATTCATCGCTTCTTTGCAAACAGCGTAATCCGGAGTGGGAGTTTTTGTTTTAGTTGTCGTTTTTGCCGGGGTTTTCAATGTTACGGGCTTTTTCATTTTCGCAGTTCCTTGTGTAGTTGTTCGCATCTTCGGGCTTTCCTTTGGTCTTTTAAGTGTTGGTTTCATCAATGTTTTCATCTATTTTAGGTTATTAATCCAGTGTTAAAATTTCATACCCTGTGTCAGTCAGCAGGATCGTATGTTCAAACTGCGCCGATAATTTACCGTCGGCGGTTTCATAATACTTGATCGAAGAACCATGAATAGGTTTTTCAATATACTCATCTGTGCCTTCGTTGACCATCGGTTCGACCGTAAAACAGGTCCAAGGACGGAGTTTTTCGCCTTTGCCTTTTTTACCGAATGCCGGAACAAAAGGCTCAGAGTGAAAAACGCGGCCGATGCCGTGCCCGCCGATTTCTTTAATC
>JANPPN010000178.1:0-7917 GCA_031428535.1 Bdellovibrio sp.
AAATGAAAAAGTAACCTCAGAAGAACTAAGTCGGGCTAAAAGATATCTGATCGGCCAGCATGACATCGGTCTTCAGAAAAAGGGCGCACTCTGTAACCTGATCGCATTCGATGAAATATACGGAAATGATTTTAACAAGAGCCTGAACATCGCGGCAGAGTATGAGAGTGTTACGCAGGAAAAAATTATATTGCTGGCGAAAAAGCTATTCACGCAGCAAGCCGTTATAAGCGTGGTAGGAAAAAAACAGGTGTAAATAGTTTAGACACTATTTGTTCACCACTAAAAATTAGTTTTATCCCGCGGATTCGGGTAGACTGCTTTCCAACGCGGGGAGCAGGCATATGCTTAAATGGATCATATCGTTTTCATTATTGGGATTTAATGTACTCGCAGTTAATGGCCAGGTTGATATCGACATTCTCGAAGCCGGGTCACCCTTAGGTGGCAGCCGAGCCGAATTAATGAATTTTTTGAACGCCATGACTCTGAGTAATAACGGCCTTTATAATAAAATTATTTCGCCGGCAAAGAGTCTGAATCTGAACCTGAGTGAGTCTGATCGAACTCTTGAAATAAACAATAAAGTTGCTGGCGAAATTGATTCAGTTTTGACAATTTTCAAATATTCAAAAGAAGAAAACAAACTGCAGGCGGTGCGGGCCCAGGTTTCGAAATTTGATTCAGAGGTTGTCAGTAATGACGGCGCGCATATTATTTTTTTCAATGACGGTCCGAGCGCCGCAGTTTCGCGCGTTTTAATGATGGTTGAGAAAAAACCGGGAAATGCCACAGCAACAGCAGATGCATTATTGAAAAGTTTTTCTTCGTACAAGAGATCCGCAATTCCGAGCACATATATTTACGAATATTCGGATGCCACAAACATAAGTCAAAGTACAATTAAATCCGGAGTCGGTTCCAATGCTTCCTGGAAATTACCACTGGCCGCCGAAGCAATAAAACCGAATCAAGACCTCGTTTTAAAAAAATGCAGACAGATATTCGGTTGGAAATGCGTTACCTCGCTTTATCGCACTAGCCAAATTCTGCTGGGCAATGACAGCATTAAACTTTTGTATGCCGGAATTTACAATTTGGTTTCGAATCCCGATCATCCGGATTTCAGTGGCGACAAGAGGTCGACTAACCAAATTACCGGTAGTACTGCATTTTATGCGGTTCAAGAAAGTTCAAACTGGGTCATCCTTTACGGTATCGACTCGCAATGGAATCAGGGCGCAATTCAGTTTGCCCCGCTGATTTCAGAAGAGTTCCTCAATGATTCGAGAAGAATCAAAGAGCGGCTCAGTCTTGATTTGAAAGTTCCGCTATCAGATATAAAATAGTCAGGCGATTCGTTTTTGAACATGCGTTTTTGAAAAAAAAGAATTTGCAAGCAGCTGTTGGTTTTGATTAATCTTACTGAGAACCCGCGGGGTAACCAGTTGACACCATCGCTCCGGTTTTTCCGCGTTCAAAAATCGCCGCGAAATAACGGCAGCCCGAAGAAACCTTGAAGCTTGATCATGCCGTCAAAACAGTACTTGCAGTTAATGTCCTTACTGTCGCTGGAAAGAATCGCATATATGAGTTCTTCGAATTGCCGTTGATCCACGAATTTAGCGGCAGTCTCAACCAGAATTCCTCTGTGCTCGACGAAGATCTTGTTCCAGGAATTGATCATTATTTCAGAAATATCTTCTGATTCAATGAGAGTTTTTAGGGGTCCGAAGTCGAAAGCCATAACTGCTATTCGGCCAAATCAGTTTAAAAATACAGTCTGTGGACTCGACAATGGTCGAAAAATGCACCTTGGTCTATATAAACTTTAAGCAACTTGGGGAATATGCCGATAAAATAATAACTACTTAAAGAGGTGTCTCAAAATGAAATCATTTGTGTTTCTGACGCCAGAAGAACACTTTTCTGAAGTTGTAAAAGAGGCGTGTAAAAACAGGCAAATAGCGGCCCAACCCGCCGTTGAAGTCTATCTTGTTCAGCTCCTCCGACACTACCTCAATTCAAAAAATTTTCATCAGGCGCCACTAGAGGACAGCCAGGAAAAACCACCAGAGACTTTTGCCGAAATGTATCTTTTGGCTATGAATTCAGAAGGATTAAAAAGAAAAGAATTGATGAGAACTGTAGCCGACAGAGCCCTTTATTTAACCGGATTTTTCGGCGATTCCTTGCAAAAGAAGACCGTCGATATCGATTATTATGCAGAAATCGGATCAGCCGCTTATTTGAATTTGCATTCGTGGACGAAAGAGAATTCGTTATCACATGTTTACAAAACATTTTCGAGACGATTTATGGATTTTGTAGAAGTACTGAATTATATAAGTGAAAAATCAAGTATTCAGTCCGACCAGAATGTGCTGCGGCTGTATGACCGCTATTTGCGCACAGGATCAGAGCTGGCCCGTGAAAAATTAAACGAGCTCGGCGTGGTTACTTTGCCAAAAGAACAATTGAAACTATCAAAAGCATAAGCTAATTTTGTATACATGAGTTTTTCTCACATGATTCTCCTAGCAATTATTGCCTTAATCGTTATTCCGCCGGATAAATTACCGGATGCGGCCCGCCAGCTTGCCCGCTTTATTAACGATTTGAAACGGAACACCTCCGGAATCTGGGATGATATTAAAAAAGATGCGATGCTCAAGCCGGAAGATTTTGTAAAACCAAATCCTCCGGACACTCAGGAGCCGGCAACTGCTCCGACTGCTCCGACTCCTCCATCGCCTACAAAACCGACGGAGCCTCCAGGCTCTGATGACAAACCATTATGAACGAACAGCCACAAGTCACAGCTGAAATAACACAGAACCAAGACAACGATATGTCTTTGGTTCAACATATCGGTGAGCTTCGTTTCAGAGTAACACGCGCAGCCTATGGAATTTTTGCCGGCATGGCCGCCTGCTGGGGCTTCAGTGATCAAATTTTTAATTTTGTGAGGCAACCCATTCAGCAGTACCTTATCGGCGGAGGCTTGGTATTTACCGCTCCAATGGATAAGTTTATGGCGCATATCAAACTTGCTTTCGTTGCTGGCCTGCTATTGTCTTCACCGTTCTGGCTTTACCAGCTCTGGAGTTTTATTGCACCGGCACTTTATAGAAAAGAAAAAAAAATGGCAGCAGGGTTCATTTTTTTCGGAACCTTTCAATTTTTAATGGGCCTGCTTTTCAGTTATTTCGTTGTCTTGCCGATGGCATTTAAGTTTTTGATGTCCTTCGGCGGCGATATTGATAAGCCGATGATAACAATTGATCACTATCTGGGGTTTGTTACTCAAACAGCGGTTGTTTTCGGGCTTTGTTTTCAGATGCCCGTGATCATTTCATTTCTGGGATTAATTGGCGTGGTCAGTCAAAGATTTCTCAGAGAAAAACGGCGGTACGCCGTGGTGGGTATTTCAGTTGTTTCGGCGATTGCCGCACCTCCAGACGCTTTAAGCATGATTCTGCTACTTGTTCCAATGTGGATATTGTATGAACTCGCAATTATTATTGTCGGATTTTTAGAAAAACAAAAAGCAGCCGATCAGGCATAATTCCTATTTCTTATCCTCAAACTTAATAAGTAGCGCGCCAGATTCGACCGAGTCGCCCTGCTTTACGCAAACTTCTTTGATTTTTACGTCTTGAGCAGCGCGCATCTCGTTTTCCATCTTCATTGCTTCCATGATCAATAATGGTTTTCCGGCTTTTACTTCATCGCCGACTTTTACAAAAATTTCAATAATTTTTCCCGGCATGCCAGATTTTAACTCGGCAGCCTCTCCGAACCCGCCACCTTTTTTTAAAGATTCATGTAAGAGCATTTCGTCGTTGAAGATCTTAATGGTACGGAATGAGTTTCGGGTAAAGACGGTATATTCTGTGTCTTTTCCCAGAACATCAATCAAGTAAGATTTTCCCTCAAATAAGAAACTTATGTATTCTTCTGCCGTCCGAAAATCATTTTTAGAAATGTCGTAATGGGTCCATTCGTGATTTTCAAGCTGTAGCGAAACCTTCCAGTTGTGGCGACCTTCAGTAACATCAACTTTATATTTTTTTCCTCTAAGTTCTGCTTCGAAATACATAAATATCCTCTTTCAAGTTTTCAGCTCTTATCTCAAGTGCGAAGTTGAATTTTTCTGCCGATTCGGCGCCAGTTAGATGCTACATTTAAGCGTCTCACATCTTTTGACTGGCGATCCTGAAACGCAGTAATTGCGGCTGAAATTAAAAAAACCGGGTCATCGATATCTTTGAAAATTTCGGGTTCTAGCACCTCAAAATTCTTTTCAATAAACTGAGTTGTATAGGTACCATCTAAAAATTTCGGGTGCTTTAATATTGATTTATGAAGAACAATGTTTGATTTAATGCCGGTTAATACAAATTCGGACAATGCACGTTCCATTCGGTCGATGGCCTCTTCGCGAGTGTCTCCCCAAGTAATGACTTTCGCAATCATCGGGTCGTAATAAATCGGAACTTCGTAGCCAGGATAGGCGTAAGAATCAATTCGCAAAAAAGGCCCCTGCGGATGCCTGCAAGCTCTGATTTTTCCAGGACTCGGCTTGTAGGTTACAGGATCCTCTGCGCAGATTCTGGCTTCTATGGCATGGCCCTTTTGTTTTATTTCGTCCTGCCTAAAGCTTAAAGGCTTACCTTTGGCAACCCAGATTTGTTCTTTAACGAGATCAACCCCCGTAACTAATTCTGTAATCGGATGCTCAACTTGCAACCGCGTGTTCATTTCCATAAAGAAAAATTCTTTGGTTTGATTATCGAAAATAAACTCAATCGTTCCAGCACCGACGTAATTAATAGATTTTGCTGCGTTAACTGCAGTCATGCCCATTTTCATTCGGACATCGTTTGGAACGCTGGGTGACGGAGATTCTTCAATAATTTTTTGATGTCGTCTTTGTACTGAACATTCGCGCTCAAAAAGATGAACAACATTTCCGAAGGTGTCGCCAAAGACCTGAATTTCGATATGCTTCGGATCGTTAATAAATTTTTCCATGTAGACAGTGGGGTTGGCAAAGTAGTTTTGTCCTTCAGAGCGACAAGCGCGAAACGCACTTTCAAGTTCGCCTTCGACACGAACAACACGCATGCCTTTGCCGCCACCGCCGGCTGAAGCTTTTATAATTACCGGTAAGCCAATTTTTTTTGCGATAGTCATGGCTTCTTCAACTGTTTCGATTCCGCCGTCGCTACCGGGCACCAAGGGTACTCCGGCCTTTTTCATGAGTGCCTTGGCCGACAATTTATCGCCCATTGCTTCCATGTTCTCAGGCGTCGGACCAATGAAAGTGATACCGGCCTTCATACAGGCACGCACAAAAATAGCATTTTCAGAAAGGAATCCATAGCCAGGATGAATTGCATCGGCTCCTGCCTGAAGAGCAACTTCAATTATCTTTTGATAGTTCAGGTAGCTCTCTTTCGATGGCGACGGTCCTATATGATAAGCCTCATCAGCCAAAAAGACATGAAGGCTATCGCGATCCGCGTCACTAAATACAGCCGCCGAAGCAATTCCCAGCTCACGACAGGCCCGGGTAATCCGGATAGCAATTTCTCCTCGATTCGCAATCAGGATTTTTTTAAATGGAGGAGTAATCATAATGGAATATTCCCATGCTTTTTCGGTGGGATGATGTCACGTTTATTTTTCAGCATTTCAAGTGAATCGATCAAACGCTTTCTGGTAAGCGAAGGCTCGATAACTTCATCTGTATAACCCAGCTCTGCTGACACATACGGATTACTGAACATTTCTTCGTATTCAGCCGTTAGTTTTAAGCGTTCCGCCGCGGAATTTTTTGCTTTGGCAATTGCCTCTCGCTGAATGATGTTGACGGCGCCCTCAGCTCCCATCACGGCAATTTCGGCAGACGGGTAAGCCAGATTGATGTCGCTGCGGAGGAGTTTTGAACCCATGACGATATAGGCACCGCCATAGGCCTTGCGCGTAATAAGTGTTACTTTTGGAACGGTGGCCTCTGCATAGGCGTAAAGTAATTTTGCGCCATGAGTGATAATTCCGTTCCACTCCTGATCTTTACCTGGCAGAAAACCGGGAACATCAACAAATGTTACAATCGGAATATTAAAAGCATCGCAAAAACGGATAAATCTTGCGGCCTTGCGCGAAGCCTCGATATTCAAACAGCCGGCAAGCACCTGAGGTTGATTTGCAACAATGCCGACAGGTCTTCCGTTAAGCCGGGCGTAACCAACAATAATATTCCGTGCAAAATTTTTATGAATTTCCAGAAAATAACCTTCATCAACCACTTCTGAAATCAGCAGAAGCATATCGTAAGGTTTTTTAGGACTGTCTGGTATTAGCGAATTAATTGATTCGGTCAAACGATCAGGACGATCTTTTGGTGCAAGCGCAACTGAGTCATCCAGATTGTTTGACGGCAAAAAGCTCATCAACTCACGAATCAACAAAAGACAGTGCTTGTCGTCCTTGGCAGTAAAATGGGCCACGCCGGACTTCTGAGAATGAGTCAAAGCCCCGCCCAGCTCTTCTTTGGTAACTTCTTCATGCGTTACGGCTTTAATCACCTCAGGGCCAGTAACAAACATGTAACTGGATTTTTCGACCATAAAAACAAAATCGGTGATTGAAGGTGAGTAAACCGCGCCGCCTGCGCAAGGGCCCATTATCGCAGTAATCTGAGGAATCACACCCGAGGCCAGAACATTTCGCGAAAAAATATCTGCATATCCACCTAGCGACTCAATGCCTTCTTGAATTCTTGCGCCGCCGGAATCATTTATTGAAATAAAGGGCGCGCCGTTCTTAATAGCCAGGTCCATTATTTTACAAATTTTATTAGCCTGTGTACGCGACATCGATCCGCCCGTAACCGTAAAATCCTGCGAAGATACGTAGACTAGTTTTCCGTTGATGCGGCCATACCCGGTAATGATTCCATCACCCAAAGGCTTGCTCTTTTCCATGCCAAAGTTGGTACAACGATGAGTAACAAATCTGTCCATTTCAATAAAACTGCCCGGATCTAAAAGAATTTCGACCCGTTCGCGCGCTGATAGCCGCCCGCCTAATTTTTGCTTAGCCAGCTTTTCGGGGCCGCCCCCGGCAAGCGCCTTTTCGTTTCGTTTTTCTAGCTCATCAATTTTTTTTTGCATCATTTCAGTCATCGTGAATTCCTCTATCTTAAAAATTTACGGGTAGGCGCGACCATACAGTCTTGGGAAGGCTCCGGTTTCACGAACATGCGGCAATCCGCAAATCCAGGCCACCGCCCGTTCAAGCCCCAGCCCAAAGCCCGAACTCGGCACACTACCGTAGCGCCTGATATCGAGATACCACTCAAAGTCTTTTTGATTCAATCCGTGTTCTTTAATCCGTTGAACCAAAGTTTCGACACTTTCTTCTCTCTGTCCGCCCCCGATGACTTCTCCATAACCTTCGGTTGCAAGCAAATCGCAACCCATGGCGTAACCCTTGTCATTCGGATCTTCTTTCATATAGAACGCCTTTATTGCCTGGGGGTAATGATGAACAAACACCGGCTTCTCAAACTGCGAAGAAATAATTGTTTCATCCGTTGCGCCGAAGTCATCACCGATTACAAATTCGGGATTTTCTTTTTTAATAATTTCTGCGGCATCTTTGTAATGCAAACGGGGAAACACACCTTTGATCAACTCGAGTTTTGAAATGTCGCGCTCGAGAGTTTTGAGTTCGTCCGGTCGATTTTTTAAAACGCGCTGAACGATGTATTCAACAAATTGTTCAGCTAAGTCCATATTATCATACATGTCGTTAAATGCGACTTCCGGCTCAACCATCCAGAATTCGATAAGATGTCTTCTTGTTTTTGATTTTTCTGCTCTGAAGGTGGGGCCAAAACAATAA
>JANPPN010000179.1:0-11066 GCA_031428535.1 Bdellovibrio sp.
GGCCGCTTCAACGAGCCTTGCTTTTAATTTTTTTGAAAATCCAAAACTTGAAGTTGCCAGATAACGGCATGAAAGATCTTTTTTATTGATTTCAACTAAAACAAAATCGGCACCATCAAGGCTTGTGCCGTTCATTATTCCTATACATTTAAACTTGTTGGATTGATTGCTGATCATACCCTTTAAAGTATGACCGCATTTCACTTACGGCGCAATAAAGTTGTCTTGCGAATTTTTAAGTTTATAACGGCGATTCATCATCTTAAAAATGTCATCTCGCGCATTACCGATCAGATCTCCGTTAAAATCCACAGCAAGACCTTCGACCGATGCTATTTCACGTTTGCTGCCCGCGAGATCTTTACCGCCGTTGGCACCACCGTTGGCATTTAGGCCAGAACCTTTTCCTCCGGCTCCTGCACCGCCGGCACCGTTTTCACCGAATGCTCCATCTTTCGAGCCGTCGCCTTTGCCGTTTTCTTTCGCCAGTGCGCCTGCGGCATTGAAGCCACCGCTCGCTCGGTTAATATCTCCCATTAAGGATTTTGCATCTGCGGCCGACAAGCCGGCCGCCAGCATTGATTTTTCACTCTGGAAATCTTCCGGCTTGAATTTTTTTCCATCTTTAGTAATGAGATTTCCATCTTTATCCACTTTAAACGGTTTCGATGAACTATTCGAGAATGAATTTAGTTTTGTGATTCCATCTTTGATGTTTGTGCCCGGAGGCAAATTGGAAATGATCGACGCGCAGGCTGCTGCGCTTCCGATGCATTTGCCGTTTTGATCGAATATAGAACCTATTGTGCCCGGACCTGTTCCTGTTAAATTCGAAGGAAATGTTGAAGGGTTATATGGCGCAGGCGCGCCGCCACAACTTCCGCCATCTGATGACATCGCGCTCGCAGCCGTACAGGCATTATCCGCCACTGAATCATGACTGCTCGCCTGTTTAGAAGCCAGCATCGAAAGCGCTGCAAATGCAAGTGACTTAACTAATAAAGACATCTCGCATTTAGGCGTGCAGGAGGCCGCGAACAAACCTGCATAAACCGCCGAGGTTGCAGCGCACCCGATCGCTGCCATCTGATAAATTTGGCTACCCTCTTTGTTTTTATTCTGCGCAGATTCTGCCGCCGCCTTCGCTGAAGCCAACTGAGCCTGTTGAGCTAACCGCGCCTGTTCAGCGGTGGCTGCTGCCTGTTGGGCTTGCTGCTGAGCCTGCGATGCTTGGCTGTAACAATTTGATTGAAAAGCATAATCCCGTTCTTTTTGCTGATTGGATGCAAGGCATGCCTGATCCATTGTAATCACGACTTGCCCGTCAGGATCTGTTGTCCGGACTTCGCAACTTGGTAAGACCGGCGGCACCGGTGCAACTAGCGCCGTCGTGGTGGAGTTCACCATCGAATAACCGCCACACATCCCCGCTTGGGCAAATGAATAATGACCTACCAAGATAAGCCCTAAGAAAATGAATTTTTTCACACAACCCCCAATTAATTACCGGTTAATAAAGTACTATCTTTAATTTTATAAACTTGATGAATTTTTTCCCAGTTCGACTTCCCTGAGGCTGATGTAATTTCACCGGCCAGTTTATCAGAAGCGATTTTTCTTTTAATCGCCGCTTCCTGTTTTGAGTTCGATGCATTTCCGTTACCTTTAGAGTTTCCGCCTTTACCGCCAGAGCCACCGCCGAACATACCGCCCAGCGCATTTGCAAACGAACCGAAACTCCATTTTTTATCTTCAGGCTTTCCGCCTGCACCTTCACCCGCGCCGCCGCCTGCAGAACTTCCACCGCCACCGGCACTTCCGCCACCATAGCCGCCGCCACTACCAGCGCCCGCTGCATCAGCACCGGTCAAAGCCAGTTTTTCGCCGGTACCTGGTGCAGATGGATTGAATTCTTGTTTTCCATTCGGTCCGAATCCGGTTGCCGCTCCACGAGAACCACCTGCAAAAGAACTTAGACCTTTACCGGTTTTTAAATTAATTCCCGCAACACTGTCTTTGTTGGTGTCTTTATCAATCAAAGAACCTTTGCCGGCAAATCCCGGGCAACCTTCCTGATTTGCATTCTGCTTACATTTACAAAACTGAGTTCCTGAATTTGCAGGCATTTCACAATACTGCGTCGGCGTTACCGCGCCGCCGCCAGCACCGTCGGCAGACAGTTTCTTATCACAATCTGCCGCGCTCTTCTGTGCCATTGCCAACTGAATAACATTTGCTGCTAAGGCAACGATGTCTCTCATATTCGCCGCGCATTTTGCTGACATGTATGGAACTGTGCCTGCGGTTGGTGGAGTTTCCTTTTTCAACGCTACGTCTAACTTTTGAACTGCAGTAGTTGCGACACCTTTTTTTCTGGTATTCTCAGCCTTGCAATTTAAAAAGTTCGTCTGGGTAATTTCGACTGAGTATTTAGCGCAATCTGCTGTCGCAGCACCTTCGTCCGCAGTGACCTTTCCATTCATTGCTTTTACCATGCCCTGCAGCGCAGTTAAATTTGCGTTGGCAGCAGCGCATCCACTATCGCAAGCCATTTTCGCAGTCACGCAAGTTGACTTAGCTATTGTCATTATTTTACCTGCTAAATCGGTAACATCTGCCGTACTCGAACACGTTTTTTGCGCTGAAGAGATTGCACCCAGAATCGGTCCGGAAGTATCAACTAATGCCTTTGTGGCCTGTGCGCCCGGGCTACTTTTTTCAATACACAAAAATCCAGAAGTCTCTGCTAGTTTTGTACATGTCTTTTTCAATGCTGAAAAAGATTTCCATTTTGCATCAAATTCTTTCATCGAAGCTATCGTTTGATTATAGGCCAATGAAATTGTTTGAGCGCAGCTCGTTGGCGTCGTTGATGTTGTCTGGGCAAGATCGGCTTCGGTAGTACTCGTGAGAGTTTCTGAAGAACTGGTAATCTCCGTAGGTGGCGCAGGTGCATCGCTCGGAGTGCTTGTCGAATTTTGAGCATCATTTGCTACTTTTCCAAGTGCTGGATTAGCCTCTTCCACTCTTTTAACGGCGCCGGCCACATCGGCAGTCGTGGGAGTGCCCCCGGCTTGCACAGCCTTAGCCTCAACATCGGGATCCACGTGATCACGGGCTTCTTCTGCAGTCGCTGGTTTCGTTTCCGGGTTGGGGTTGGGGTTGGGGTTGGGATCGGCCGCAGCTTCCGTTGTTCCGCTTGCGCTAGCAACTCCTTGCTTCGGCGCATCTGCAACGGCCTTATCAGGCGTGGCTCCAACTTTATCGACGGCCGGTAAAATCGCCTTTAATATATCAAGCTGCGCTTTTGTCGCTGCGGCCTGTTGCTCCTGTGGGGTTGCCCCTTTTTCTTTTGCTGCCGCTGCTGCTGCCTGAGCCGCTGCTGCTGCCTGAGCCGCTGCCGCTGCTTTTTGCTGGCCTACTTGAGCGTCGCGCTCGGTTGTTTGTGCAGATTGATTTGCCTGCTGTGCCGCACCAGTTGCGGTGCTTGCAGATATACATTCAAATTTAAATTTTTGAAAGTACTGCGCCTCTTGCGTGGCTGAAATCGAAGTTTTCATTTTAAATTCTAATAGTTTTTTATCCGCACAGACGTCTGTTGCAGATTTTACAACTTTGTTTTTACAATAGTTTTCACCGGCAAGTGCATTCGAAGTGCCGCTGGAATTAGTAAAGTGTTGTAAACATTCATTCTTGGTAGCAAACATCTGAACCGCATCAGCGGCAAATGAAATCGTGCTGAACAGCATGAGCACCAACGTCAAATAGTTACGGATTTGCATGAAACCCCCTCATGTTTTCTTATCGGCCGGTAGTCCAGTAAGCTTAAGTCAAAATAGAACGTTGTCTCAACGTGATACAGAAAAAATTGCAGTAAAAATTCGTCTAAAACTTCGACATATTAAAAGCTGAAAAAATTCGGATTGATTGGGTTTTCAAGCTTCGAATTATCACGAACCTGATTTGGCGAAATCAATTTTACCGAGTATCCGGTGCGTCCGCCGGTGACGCAATTTCCGGGCGTTGGCGGAAGATTTGAATCCTGATCCATCGGCGTTTTAAAATTATTTACGTCTTTTAATGCACCCACCCCACTTGCCGTATTATTCCAGCCGTCTTTACACTGGCCAAAGCTCATGGTGTTTCCCAGGTTATCAACCAGCCCACCCGGGAACGTGGTATAATTCGAAAAGCTCAAAAAAGTCCAAGATGATAAAAGTGAAGACTGCAATGAAACCAGAAAATTTAAAATTTGCGTGTACTGCTTGCCTGAATTCGGCGCGGTCATCCCGTTTGTGATGGAGGGATTCACGCCCATGACCACGTTTTTAACATAAATCTGATCTTTTACCGCAAATGTTCTTGGCTCATATGGCCCGGCCTCGGGCTGATCAGCGCGCATACCGACTGCGCCAAAATCCGCACGTAGTTGATTAACCGATGGAAAATTTCTGTTTGTAGCTGTTAATATTTTTTGCCAGCCGGAATTGTACAATTTTTTATAATAATTATTATAAAAATCCGGCTCAATCGAGTAATGGGTTACGTCAAATTGGTTTGGGGCGATAGCGCTTATTTCTAAGGCGCGGGTACCCGCAGCGTCTGAAGCGAGCGTTGCCATTGAGTCATAATCTCTGAAATCCCCTACGGTCGCATTTGAAAGCCCGTTCCAATTGGGATAATCAGGCCAAGCCCCTTGGTTTTTCAATTGATTAGGAAGAGCAGTGGAATTTTGATTTATTTTGTTGGATTTTCCCGGGTAGTTTTCGATATCTCTCATAGCAAGTGCGGAGTGATATGCGGCCAAGTAATCTAAATCTCGTAACCCTTTTTTATCTCCCACAAATAGTGAAAAATTGGGCTGTGAATAAACTGATAGCGACAATCCATTACCGCCCCCATAAAGTCTGACATTTCTGATTGGCAAAGTTTCATCCGTTTTTGTGGCTTGGTTTGTATCATCGAAAATTGAGGCTTGACTTCCTTTGGGCCAAGTTTTTCCGTACCATGGCCCGATACTGCCGCCAAACGGTTTTGCGATTGCAAATGCATTTAGTTTAATTTTTGTTAATGGTAAAAATGGTATTTGGGGTTCTGAAGACGCTTTGACTGCGTAATATTCAATACAATAGGGATTTTTTTCATAGCCAACAGTGTGCTGCTGACCCGGCGTAAGTAAAGATTCCAGAATATCTCGTTCCTGAGCGGTGATCCCACCGAAAGCAAGCCCTAACTGACCCGAATCCGTATTATAGACACTTTCGGGCAAAAAATTATTTGCGGCTCCATTGTTACGACAGTTGTGAATAAAATATCGGATGAAATCAATTTCAATTTTTTTCAAAAATGAACCGCCGGAACCGTCACTTCCAAAACTACAAGAGTTTCCAAAAAGACCGTTTTCCGTGCTGAAATTTCCAGGATTGGATTTAAAACTTGTTAAGTTGGCCTCAGTCAAATTATTTTCTAAGGTGGCTTTGCTGCCCTTGATAATTGTATTGCCTTCGATATCCAGCATTTTATCGGCCTCTAAAGACAAATTGGCCGCAAGCGCTTCAATGGTTTTTGACCTAGGCTGAATCTCGTTAATATAGCCCGCTAAAAACCTTGTTAATATCGTAGCCCCGATCGGTCCTAAAGCTTCACATTTGCCTTTAATACTTCGATTTGCGACATCTATTGCGGCATTTATGGAACCCTGAACGTCTCCGCCAAACTGTCCAGCTCCGGAATAGTTACCGGCATTTGGAATCCTGAAAATGGGTCGGGCGACTTCGAACCCACTACAGTTTAGGTGGCACATACTTTCGGCGCCAGGCCATCCCGTGAAACCGCTATGACCGACGCAGAAAAAAGGAATGTCCTGCACTCCTAACTTTTCTCCGCCTACAATTATATTGTTACATTGCATCCCGCCGGGGTGGTTAGCGTCCGTCGGCCCTCCAGAGCCAAAGAATTTAAACTCTTTTGGCTGGTTTGCCACGCCAACCAACTCAAAAGGATAATGTTGATTGTCACCGGTACCGCTTCGAAACCCAAACGTTCCCAGAACCCGATACCGCCACGTCAGCAGCTTCCATGCCTGCCGGATCTGAAAATTAACATGTGCAATTGCATTCATGTTTTCGGCCTGCTTCATCGCGCCGTAATAGGCCGCCAAATCTGTTGAGTGCTGTAAATTTATTTTGTGATGAACCAGCAGGCCCACATTGATCAGTACCGCAAAAAAAACAAACAAAACCTGAAAAATAAGCGCAACAAAAATGGCCACCTGACCTTTTTGATTTTTTCTGGCCAGCGCAAACGCAGGTCTAGCGGTGAAATTTAGCTTGGTGTTTAAGTTCATTCCCATTTCATTTTAGACTGAATTTCGGTCAAAACAACAGAGGCTTGCAATCAGGCCTGAATTAACGCCTGAACCCGACTTAAGTTGAGCCACCGCAGGCTATAATTGAATACATTCGCTTCCTAAATTAAAATTTAAAGCAGCTAAACTTCATTACAAATAAAGCTGTCAAAGGATTTTACATGAGCTCGTTCCGAAATTTTTCGCTCTTACTTGTTTTTGTCTTTTCATTAAGTGCAAACGCCGAGCTGCTTTTTGAAGGCTATTACAAGGTGACCCAGTTTAAAAAACATATCGGATTTCTGGTTTTGCGCCACGAAATCGATGGCAAAACCAAAAATTTTAAAACAACCAGTTTTATCAAGCTGGCCAAAGGCGGTTTTGATCTGACCGAAACTTATCAGGCGGTTTCAGACGGCGAACTGGCGCCGGTCAGTATCAATTATCTGGCGGCCGGAGATAAAAAAACCAAAACGATCGACGTTAAATTTAAAAACGGAAAGATGACCGGCCTCGTAACCGAAGACGGAAAAAAATCCAAAATAAATGAACCCACAACCAAAGGCGTTTTTGTTTCGTCCGCGTTGTATTATCTGATGCTGAAAAGCAAAGACGGTCTGAAGACCGATACGAAGTTCGACTATGCCGCCATTACCGAAGAGGGGCCCGTTGTCATGAAGGGTTCGGTTGCGGTCGACAAAAAAATGGTAACTCAGGATTCGCTGCAGTTGTTAAAGGTAACAAATAATTTTTCCGGTTCGGATTATGAAAATTTAATCACCACCCGGGGTGAAGTGGTGGCGGCGATTACTCCGGCTACCAGCATTGAATCTTCGCTTGTAAAGAATAAAGATGAGGCGCTTGAAGGAATCAAACTTGCGGCCGGCACCCTTGAAAAAATTTTCGGCGATACACCTGCCGGAAAAACCAACGTCTATCACTCTAAAGGAAACTAATTATGAGTATTCGCGAACTGATCGGTCAGCATATGTTAATCGGAGTTGCCGGTGCAACACTCACAAACGAAGAAAAAAAATTCATCGTCGATAATAATATTTCCGGTGTTGTGTTGTTTGCCAGAAACTGCATCGAGCCCCGCCAGATCCGCGATTTATGCGCTGAAATTCAAGCGCTTCGGCACAAAATGAAAGACAAAGCTCCGCTGTTTATCGGCATTGATATGGAGGGCGGTCGCGTCCACCGGTTGAAACCTCCGTTTACGCAGTGGCCGGCTCTGAAAAAAATCGGAGATCTCGATGCGCCAACCGTTGCATTTCATTTTTCCCAGCGAATGGGCGCTGAACTGATTTCAGTCGGGATCAATCTTGATTTTGCACCTTGTATTGATGTTTACACAAACCCCGCCAACACCGTTATCGGAGACCGCGCCGTCAGTTCGGATCCGCATCAGGTTGAAAAAATGTCTTCTGCGCTAATCAGAGGCTATATAAAATCGGGCGTCCTCTCTTGCGCAAAACATTTTCCGGGGCATGGTCACACCGTTATTGATTCGCACGAAGAACTGCCGGTCGAAGATGCCGACATGAAACGCTTAAATGAAGTGGAGCTGGTCCCTTTCAGAAAGGCATTAAGAAGCCGTGTCGATATGGTGATGACGGCGCACATTCTTTTTAAAAATATCGATCCAAAATGGCCGGTTACACTTTCTGAAATATTTCTTAAAAAAATGATCCGTGAAGATCTTAAATACCGCGGCCTGATTATTACTGACGATCTGGATATGAAAGCGATGGCCAAGCATTATGATAAAAGTCAGATTCCGATCCGCGCCATGCAGGCCGGTGCAGACTTACTGCTTTACTGTAATGAACCTGAATCTCCACCGGTGGCCATTGAAGGCCTGATCGAAGCCGTTGTTCAAGGACAGCTGAAACAAGCGGATCTTGAACAGACTCACAGAAAAATTCTAGATGTAAAAAAAGTAAAGATTCTCAGTCCGGACCCACGGCCTATAGAAGAGGCCATGGAAGTTATCGGCTGCAGTGAGCACCAGTATTTAGCTGAATGTATTCGAAACGGAAAAATGCCAGAGGGACTTTTTGATGAAAATTAGTCGCCGAAAAGAACTTTTTTAGATTTCGTTGAACCTTTTGTGCGTAAAGCGGCTTTTCTTTTAGTTCCAGCTGCTGCTTTTTTGTGCTTACGAATAAGTTCAGTTTTTTTAGTTTTCGATGCCATTTTATTACCCCGTCATTAATTAGACTGCTTTTCTATCAAAAAGGAAAACCTAAGTCAATTAAGTGCTTATCTTCGGTCTTGTCCTCTGTATTTGAAATAAAAGCATAATGAAGCCCGAATTGAGGCCCGGCAAAGCCTAGGCCCGCAGAGACATACTCTTTTGCAAGCACTTTATTCTGCTGAACGCCCATTCTCACCACAACCCAGTCGTTAACGTAGTTCTCAAATCCGAGCATGTAATTGAGCCTATCCGTCCGGTTTTCAGGGGCCGATTCAACGTCAAATCGAATCCGCGCGAAATTCTGATAAGTGTAACTTAAGCCAAGGGCCAGAGTCTGTTGCGCTTGCAGGTTTTCATTCAAAGTAATCTTGCTTGAAGCAACCTTGTTGGCAACGAAGCCAATACCGAAATTTGCCGCTGCGGCTAACGTAGCCGCTAAGTCCAAGGTTGTTTGCCGGTATTTCTGTTCGGTCGTGCCCGTCAGAGTATCGGTGTACTCCATCATCGAGCCGGTTCCACCGATCGCGAATTTTTTCCAGCGTCGGGAAGCAAAACTCAACCCTAACTGTTGGGTGTCGGTCGTTAAGGCATTACTTTTTACAAACCTGAGTGCGGCCGGCAAATACGCGTCTTTACCATTATCGGTAACCGTCATCGCCCAAGCCTCTGCAGAGTAATTCACTGAAAAATTTTTAGTTGGCAGATCCGATACTGTAGCCGGGTTCAGCAAAACTCCGTCAATCGGCTCGACAGCTCCCCTGCCGGTTCCGCCGGTTGCCGAAGATACGGCACCCACCAGCGCAAATGTTTTAAAAGTAAACAAAAATCCCAAAAGAAAATAAGTTGTCTTCATAGATTGACGTTAGCAGAGATCACTTGAAAATAAAATTAAAAAAACCAGGGCCTCAGTAACTGGTACTGGCCCGAATGCAGACACTTGCATATTGTGCGCAACGACCCAGCCGGCGCGCCACATCTCCGGTTTTATTTCCGATATAAGTAACACCCATGCGCGTGAAGCGCGAGAGATAGCACTCTTTTGTGGAATCGTATTGCACGCCGATGTCTTCGGCCGGGGCCGATAAAACCAGACCTGTCGTCGGCAAATAACAATCCGCCTGTTTATTCACAAGACACAGAGTTGGGTTCGTTGTGCGTGTTAAGGGATTATAGGCAGAGTTCGCAGCATAAAAAAGCCCGATACTCCATAAGTCTTCCGTGTAATGCCGACGAATATTTTTAACCCGGTTGGCAATGGCCGGAATCAGCAGATCGGTTGCGATCAGTTCTGAACAGGACGGTTCGGATATTTTTTTATTATTAAGCTGATTTGTTTTCATAATCAAAATATTATCGCAACCCCAAGCCGCGCCGGCCACCAGTTTACCGTCGTCCAGAGTTTTTTCAGTTACTTTGGTTAATAGATTTTTTCTCCAGCTTGGAATGCTAGAATTTCTCGAGGTGAAACCCAGATCGTAACTTCTGCCATAGGCGCGCCGGACTTCAGAATCCGATTTACGCTTCGGAATATTCAGCCCCATACTCGGCGAAAAATCAGAAGACGAAACTGTCGTCTGACTTCCGAAAGTGGCGGCCAGAATATAAGTAAAAGAATTAAATTTATTCCGGACAATATCCGAATACTCTTCGCCTGCACCAAGGCCGTCGTCAGCTCCTGCAACCGGAGGAAAACTGGTATCAAATGCACTCGAGTAACCAAGTGAGGCCTCAATTGATTCCGGGCTGGATTTTGTTCCAATGTTGTTAATGCGCGGACCTTCCGAAAGCACGGATTTATTTGCTGCAAACTGAACGTTTTTTGAAATCGACGTCATAATCGGGTCTTCCGACAAAAAACCGCCTATATAAATTCCGTCCCGAATAAGGGTGATGGTCGGAGGCGAACCGGTGTCGATCACATCCGGTACAACATTGAGGTCGGCCACGGTACGAACGGCAAATTGAAGCTGCACGCCCCGGTTGGCTTCTGAGTTTTGCAGAATATACTGAATCTGCGAAGACGTGATAGCTGTGTTCGGATAAGTCGGGTCAACATTATTGGCCAGATATTGTAGAAAATCCGAACGCAACTTCAGGCCGCCTTTAACAGCTCCTGTTCCTGTACTATCCACAAAACCTTCATTGGCCCCAAACTTAATTCCGTGTATTTTTCCGCTTTGATTCAAACCTGCGCCCACGCAGGAGTTGTACGAAATGGTGTCGAGCGCCAAATCATACGCAAAAGGCACCCCGCCAATAATCTTTTCAACATTATCTACGTTGGTGCTTTGAGCCGACAACAAACTTGGTGTTTGCTGGGCCGAACATGACGACAGCAGAAACAATATCGCCGCAGTTACAGCCCCCGCAACTGATAACCCCTTTGCAATAGCAGATTTTTTCATCATGTTCATATTAACACATTCTGTTAGTTCGTTCTTAAATTACTCAACTTCCTGTCTCATTATGATATATTTTAGCTCATGAAAATATATCTCCTTTTACCAGTCTTGACGATAG
>JANPPN010000180.1:0-18588 GCA_031428535.1 Bdellovibrio sp.
CATGATCCTGCATACAGAATCACTGTGGCAGATTCTCGTAAATACGTAACTGGTAAGTTCATTGAAGTTTTGGGAACTTACATTCCAACTCCAATGGGTAAACAACAAAAAGTAACTTTGAATGTTGAAAAAGCTAAAGAATGGTTAACTAAAGGTGCGCAACCTTCAGATACAGTTCGACACGTTTTGAAACTAGCCGGTGTAACAACCAAGCCTTCAAAAAAACAAGCCAAAGCAACTGCAAAAAAAGCGAAAGCTTAAAAGTTGTTAAGTCTTCCGTTAATTTTAAAGAAATTTAAAATAACAGTTGTCATCACAATCTTTTGTTTACTAAAGTTATGACAGAGATGTGGGAGAAAAAATGGATAATTTAAGAGAACTAGTAGAGCATATGGCTAAGTCGCTGGTTGATAAACCGGATAACGTCATCGTTGATGAAATTCCGGGTCAGCAAACAACTTTGTTAGCCTTAAAAGTTGATAAAGAAGATCTCGGTAAAGTTATCGGCAAACAGGGAAAAACCGCTGCAGCCATGAGAACAATTATCAGAGCTGCGGGTACCAAATTGAACAAGCGTTACCACTTGGATATCGTCGAATAGGTCAGGGATTAAATAATAAGTTTAAAAGGAGCTTTAACAGCTCCTTTTTTTTTGGAAAAAAATGACTACAGATAATAAATCCCTAACCCTGATCGGAAAAGTTCTCGATGCTCACGGCATCAAGGGCGACATCTATTGTTTTATTTTTTCAGGCGATGCCAGCTGGGTGCCAAAACTCAAAGAGATTTACTTGGGTGAAGCTAAATTCATTATCAATCGCGCGAAGCCGTTTAAAAAAGGCTTCATTGCAAATTTGGAAACCGTATCCGATCGCAATCGGGCCGAAGAACTTAAAGGTGCAGACGTACGCGTTGCAAGTCAGTTGTTTATATCCCAGCCGGGTGAGGCTTTTTATCTGGTGGAACTGCTGAATTACAAAGTGAAAGATAAAGTGCTCGGCGTTGTGGGTGTAATCGAATCTTTTTCTTCAAACGGAATACAGGATTTGCTGGTGGTGAACGCGAATGGAAAAAGTTATGAAATTCCGTTTGTGAAGGAATTCGTAACCCGAATCGATCACGACAATAAGGTTATCGAGATGAGCCTTCCTGAAGGTTTACTTGAAATAAATGAAGCGGGTCAGGCATGAGTAAAATTAAATTAAAAATAATCACATTGTTCCCCGGCCTGATTGAAAATTATTTGCAGGACGCAGTCATGGCAAAAGCGATAGGCTTAAGCCTGCTTGAGGTTGATCTGATCAACCTGCGTAACTTTTCCGACAACCCCTACAAATCGGTGGATGACGCCCCTTACGGCGGTGGCGACGGCATGTTGATCAGGGCCGACATTCTTGAAAAGGCGTACCTGTCTATAAAAGATGAGAACATCGATCAGTATGTTATCTATTTCAGCCCGCAGGGAAAACTGCTCGAACAGGAATTGGTTTACCAATTTGCTAACGAAGAAGCCTCAAAAGATTCTGAAATAATTCTGATTTGCGGGCGCTATGGCGGAATCGATCAGCGGTTCATCGACCTCTACGTGGATCAGGAAATTTCGATCGGGAATTACGTGCTTTCCGGTGGTGAATTACCAGCCTTAGTTTTTATAGAAGCTATGGCGAGGTTTGTGCCCGGTGTGCTCGGTAATCTGGACTCCGCCAAAGAAGACACTTTTAAAAACAGCCTGCTCGAAGCCCCGCAGTATACGCGGCCTCAGATCTGGAATGAGCTCGAAGTACCGGAGGTTCTCCTTTCAGGCAACCATCAGAAAATCGCCGAATGGAAACGGGTGATGGCGGTACAGGTCACGCTTAAAAAAAGACCGGATTTGATTAAAAAATGATACGTAAAGCCCCGCTCGCCGTAGCCCTTATGCATTACCCCACAAAAGATCGCGTCGGCGATCTTGTTGCCACTAACGTGACCAACTTTGATATTCATGACATCGCAAGAGCTTGTCGGGTTTACGGCGTTGATCGCTATTACATTATACACCCGATTCAGGAGCAGCTGATGTTCGTGGAGCGAGTACTTGATCACTGGAATGTGGGCGAAGGTTCGAAGTTCAATCCAATGCGGAAAACCGCGCTTCGCGATCTGCGTACGGCCGAAAACCTGCCGCAGGCCATGCGCGACTGGGGCTTTGAAAATGCGCGGATTATTGTGACCAGTGCGCGAACGCAGGAAGGTCAGAAAGCCTATACTTTTTCAGGCCTTAAACAGGCGCTCGAAACCGAAGAGCAGCCCTATTTTCTGGTTTTCGGCACCGGTTTCGGTCTGACCCCGGAATTTATCCAGAGCTGTTATGGCATTTTACAGCCCATCAAGGGGAATTCAAAAGACGATTATCGCCATTTGAGCGTGAGGTCCGCAGTTAGTATCTGTCTTGACCGCCTACTGGGATCATGATAATTCATATGCTCTTTTAATGGATTTTTTATCAAAAATAGGGTGATGAATATGGCTAAGGCAAAAACTAAAGAAACAACTAAGACAGCAAAAGCTAAAACTAAAAAATCAACAGCTTCGGGTTTTACCGGCAAAGAAACCAACCTTGTTAAACGTGTTACAGCTAAAAAAATCAACGCAAAAATGGCGCCATTCAGCGCAGGCGATACCGTCAACGTTTATGTTAAAGTTATCGAAGGCGAAAAAGAACGCGTTCAGCTTTACAAAGGTGTTGTAACTAAAATTCAAGGTCATGCTCACAAAACATTTACTGTTCGCAAAATTTCTGCGGGTGTTGGCGTTGAAAGAACTTTCCCGTTCAATTCACCGGCAATCGAATCAGTTGAAGTTGTGAGTCATGGTAAAGTCCGCCGCGCGAAACTCTACTACTTACGTGGTTTAGATGGAAAAGCTGCGCGTATCGAATCTGAATTAGCTTCTCCAGACGCTAAAGTTTAAATCCTAAATCAAACACATGAAGAAATATGACTTCTCTCTTCTTCCAACCCCGCACATCGGGGTTGATGAAGTGGGGCGGGGTTGTCTTGCCGGCCCGGTTACGGCCGCGGCTGTCATCTTCAATTCTAAAATCGACGTTCGGAAATACAAAGATTCAAAGCAACTCGGTCCGGATCAGCGTCGGGTTCTGTCACTCAGTATTCATAAACATCACCTGGTCGGAATCGGCTGGGCCAGCGTTGAAGAAATAGATGAACTGAATATTCTGCAGGCCTCCCTACTCGCCATGCGCAGAGCGGTTCAACTCTTACAAATCAAAAGCGGAACCATTCTCGTGGATGGGTTGCAACGGGTTCCGGATATGGGATCTTTCGAACAGCGCCCTATCGTTAAAGGCGACGAAAAGCTGCGCCTGATATCTGCAGCGTCCATAGTAGCAAAGGTCGCCCGAGATCAGTTTATGACCGAACTGGCGGGTGAATTGGGCCAGTATGGATTTGAAAAGCACAAAGGCTACGGAACTTTATTCCACCGAAAGCAGATTCAGGCAGTGGGTCCGAGTAAGTGGCATCGCCAAAGTTTCTCCGGCGTTAAAGAATACCTCCGGTAAATCCCAAAGTCGTGGCCAAAATGCCGAATGTTGTGTGATCCGGCTTTTACAGACCAAAAACTGGACACTTTGTTTTCAGGGATTAAAAACGATAATTGCCGAAATTGACCTAATTTTTGAAAAAGATGATGAGGTTATTCTGATTGAAGTTAAAACCCTGAATGAAGAATGGCGGGCGTTTGAAAGAATTCATAACAAGCAGCTGCTGAATCTGCAGAAAAATTACATTTTGTTATCTGAAAAATTTAAAAATCTCAGATTCCGCGTTTTTGTAGCCTGGGTCGATCCCAAAAACCAAATTACCTTTGTTGAAGTTTCCTAAAAGGCAACGACAAGGTCGGCATTCAGTTTTTGACGGCACGGCTCTGTCACACACATCCAGCAATAGGAAAAAACTTATTTGACCAAAAAAATACGAAATAAATATGGTCGGCGGGGGAAATAAATCGATCAATCGCATAGTCGACAAGGTTTTTTCAACCGGACGGTAAAGTTTGATTTGGGTCTAAAGGGTTATACAATCTATTTTGAGCGGCATCGTAGTGCATTTCGTTACGATTTTTTCTCGCCATTTGGGGGGTTGGTTTTTTCACCAACGAGGTTATGCCGCTATGCTTCTCTTTTTAACCATCCACACTTTCCGAAATAACTCGTATGTTAAACCATGCCGGCATAGTATAATATACATATGAAACTTAAAAGATACATTTATGAGGATCTAAAACAAGTTATCAGTCGTAAAATGGGTTTTGTGGGCGGGCCAAGGCAAGTAGGTAAAACCACACTTGCGCTCAGTTTTCTCACCCCGCCCTCGGCGAAGAATCCCCAGTATTTAAACTGGGATGATCCTAATGATCAAAAAAGAATTCTTAAATTCGAGATACCCTATAAATCAAGAATTATAATTTTTGATGAAATTCACAAGTATAAAAAATGGAGAAATTTCTTAAAAGGCCTCTATGATAAAAATCATGAGGATCATTCGTTCATCGTAACCGGTTCTGCGCGTCTTGATCACTTTCGAAAAGGCGGAGACTCATTGCTCGGCCGTTATCGATATTTTCGCTTGCATCCTTTGTCTATTGGCGAACTTAACGGCAACAATAGCGATACGTTGAGCTTGCTTAAGTTTGGTGGTTTTCCTGAACCCTTTTATCTTCAAAATGAAAAAGAGCATAAATTATGGATTAATGAACGTAGTTATCGACTGGTTCGTGATGATGTAAAAGATCTTACTACGATAAAAGAAACCTCGCTGATTTCTTTATTAATTGAACTTTTGCCCGCCAGAGTCGGCTCGCTGCTGTCGCTTAAGAGTATCGCGGAAGACATTCAGGTTTCTCAGCCCACGATTGATCGCTGGCTAACGGAGTTAGAACATCTGTACTATTGCTATCGTATATTACCTTTTGGCTCGCTCAAAATCCGCGCCATTAAAAAAACACCTAAATTGTACTTATGGGATTGGTCAGAAGTTATTAATGTAGGGTCGAGATTTGAAAATCTTGTGGCTTCGCAACTTTTGAAATCGTGTCACTATTTAGAAGATACAGAGGGCGATAAATATGAGCTGCGATATCTTCGTGATACCGATGGCCACGAAGTCGATTTTGTAGTGCTGAAAAACAAACGACCGCTCTACGCCGTTGAATGTAAAACCGGCGAGTCTTCGTTATCGAAATCAATACCTTATTTTAAAGAGAGGCTCGAAATTCCTGAGTATTATCAGGTGCATTTAGGTACAAAAGATTATGGTAGTCCTAAATCAGGGCGAGTTTTGCCATTTCATATATTTTGTTCTGAAAAAAAAATGCATTAACCCTGAATTGCTGACCGATCTACTGTCAGAAAATAAATGCATCAATGATTCGAATCTAAAGGCGTTTAAACATGAAGTTCTAAAGTCTTTCGGCCACTAAAATACGAACATAGATATACCAAAATAATACGTATTGCGTATCTATGTGAACAGAAGAGAGTTTAAAGATGGTTCACAAATTAATACGGCAGCCCGTTTTACCTACGTAGCAGTTGCTAATGACCCGGCTCAAGGTAATATGCCGTACTTATCTGCAGCTTTGAAACCGGATTGCTTTTGTTGAGGTTTACTAGCGAGTTCCATCCGTCTAAGGGGTTTTCCAAACTCTATTGGATTAATAATCAGCTTTTTTTCAATTGCTTTTTCCGAAACAATCGAAAGAGAGATTCATTGATTTGTTGGCCACGAACTTGGATGTTTGCAGGCAAATCTTTTTCTAACGTAAACCCTATATTTGTTAGAATTTTTCGAGATTTCAAGTTGGTCAAGGCTGTCGTCGCAGTAACAGAACGAAGATTTAATATTTAAAAACAATTTATGATCAAGGATAACAATGCACGAGATGCAAAACCATTTCCGGTCGAACTTTCAATCAGCCAAAAACCTATATCGGCTGTTCGTTCATGCCAGATAATTTTGTTTATGGTAAATAGTCCTATCAATTTATTTTTTTGCCAAAGACCATAAGAAGCACCTTTTTTTGCTTGGCGATAGGACGCCAATTCTTGAATGACTCCTTCAACATCTACTAAAGAATCAAATTGAGGAGAAATAAAATCGAACGAATCAAAATGCTGCCGGTTGGTCTTTATTACTTCCAGAAATTGAGGCGCGTCGGATAGGGAAACAGATTTTAATACCAGTTCGTTCTTGATTTCGATACCCGCAGAGGGCGTCAACATATTAGAAATGATTTCTTTTGTTCTTCTAATTGCTGCCGTCGTAGAGTCGATTTGATCTACCGGTGCAGACTTATTTTTACGAAGAACAAAAGTCTCATCAAAGAGCCGAAGGGCTTCTTCGTATAGACCTTGATCGAAGTAATTTTTACCCGCATGTTGCAAAGCAAAATCTAAAAGTGGAGCGGCCTCAGTTTGATTGCGACAAGCGGCAATAATATCAGTAAAAAGATCGGTACTTTTTTTAAATTCCTTTTTTTCTTGAATGACATGAGCCAGACGAATTTTTTGTTGGATCTCACGCCGAAGCCCCATTTTATTTTCTTTAATCAAATGTAATGCTTCAATGAGTACGGATTCCGCTTCATCGAAAAGATCTAGGCAGCGAAGATGCACGCCAAGTTCTCCAAGGATGCTGACCTTAGCTTCCAGGTCAGTTATACTTGCCAGTTCGGTTCGTTGAGATTCAATATATTGTTCAAATGCTTTATGGTCTTTGGGAACAAAACGGAGATTTTCATCCAATAAAAATTCCGGCTTCATGCTCATTTGGTAACCTTTGCAAAGATATAACATAGGGGCAATATTTTCATAAAACCAAATCCTTAAGTAAAATTATCTTTTCATTCATGACAAGAGAAAAATTATTCTCCGCTGTGGTTTGAATCTGGTTTAAACCTAAATGATTAAACATTTTTATACTTTGTAAAGACAGTGCTGGCGTTTCAAATTCGTAATGAATGGTTGAAGTTCTTTAATCGTGTCACGCTGTTGAACTTCAATAAGCGCAGGAACGCCCGGTCTAACTAACCAAGCCGTCTGAGTATCTTCTACTGTTTTCAAACTTTTTGGATGAAGCAACCAGCCCGTGCCTGACAATTCGTCGATGAAAGTTTTCAGATTAAGTACATCAATTGCGATATGATGTAGTCCTGGCCCGCGCTTTGTCATGGCTCGCGTATATGCACCTTCTTTTACCGGCTCCATCAAAAGAAGATTTCCCATCTGAGAATCTAAATCGCCAACGTAAACTTCAAGCGTACCTTCGCCTTCCCAGGGTTGGGCTGGTCCAATTTTAAAATCAAATTGCCTAAGGTACTCAGCAGCTTTTACAGCATTCGGAACTAGGAGTGCTATGTGGTTTAATACCGTTTTCATTGGATACCATTTGCAACGGCATGAGTCTCAAGATTTTCGACATACCACAGAATCGCTTTTTCATAGCCATCAAAAGACTGTGATGGCATTTCAAGTGTTGATTGAAATAAAATCTGCGACGATTCCTTGAATTTACCGATAGAGTATAAAGTAAAAGCCAAAAAAACTTTTAACGCCGGGTATTTCGGAAAATGTATAATGGCATCGCGTAGAACTTTTTCTGAATCTGCGAATTTTAAATTATTTCGAAGGGTGCTGCCAAACCCAACGAAAAAGCTATATTGCTCGGTCTCTGGCAGTTGCTTCCAGCCAATTTCGTAAGTTTTCCAGTAGCAAGGTTCGGCTTCTTTTTCGAACCCACAGAAATCATAGCAACCAGCTAGATCGTACCAAGCCGTCGCATCATTTGGAACTGTCGCTAAATATTCCTGAAGAAGTGGAATACAAGATTTGCGATCCTCTTCAGATTTTGAGTCTTTAAGTTGTTCAATTTTATTTTTTAATTCTTGGTTCATAGCAACTTTCATTTAAATGTAATATTGGCTTCAAAAAATTATCTTAGCTCAAAATAGGAATGTCGAGCGCATTTGCGATCGGCCATATTAGTAGCAATCAGAGCTGGTGTTTCCACCTCTTCAACCTAACGTAGTCATTGAGTTCAGGTCAACGCCTTTATACAAAGACAAAATGTTCCTCCTCGAAAACTACGTAGAAAAGGGGCTGAATATCTCCGAAGTTGCGGCCCTTTGTTTTTCCACCCGCTGTGCCGTCCGGAGCGGTCTAAAGCGGTTCGAAATAGCCGGATCGAAGCAAGCCTCGTCATGAAATTTATCTGAATCATAAGTTGCGGAAACGAGTATGTTGGTATCGACTATAAAACCATTATGGGCCATGGGAATTTTAACTAAAAGCGAATCTAATTCGCCGTCCCCCCAAATAGCCATCTATACCTCAAGATCGCCAGTTGGTTTTGCAACTTTTTTATTCGTCTGATTGCGCTCGTAGTTTTCTTGGACGATTTCGAAGACTTTTTTTGAAAGTGGTTTTTTGCGAAGTTCGGTTAATTTTTCAGTAACTTTTTTTAAAGCATTTTTTTTGCCGAGTTTTGGTTATTTATTCAGAAGGAAACGAAGCGCGAAATGGGGGCCGGATGAAAAATTGGGGTAGCATTCGACTCATCGTCTGAGCTACTTTTACATCACTTGATCTAGCGATATGTTTTTGTTTTGTAAATTCACAACAGATTCATCACAGTCGACATGCTAAAACGCAACGACAAGGCCGGCATTAAGTCTGAAGCCTGAAATATCAACTTTGGTGTCTGTGCCACCGGGACTTTTTAGGGTCTGGCCTGAAACAACGCTGGAGCCCCCTATGGTAACAGTGGGGTGATTTGAATCGGCTTTCATTGAAGAGCTTGTTGCATTTTCATAAGTGGCTCCTAAACGCAGCCGGACATGATTTGAAAAGTGATAGCTGTAATGGGCTCGGGCTTTAAAAACCATCGGTGTGGCCTGCCAGAAAAGATCTTCGGTGACGCCACCGCTTGTAAGGATATTGTGATATTGAAATTTAATCGCCTGACCTGCGCCAAGCCCTAACTCATAAGATTGATTTCCGCCTTTATTAAAAACCCAGTCGTAGAGTACGTAAACGGCATCATAATTTAGAGTGTCTTGCACAGAATAGGTGCCCGGAGCAATCAGGGTATTCGGCAGTTCCTGCAGGGCATGACTGTATTCCACACTTAGAAAACCCTTCCCCATGAAGTAGCCGCCGCCGAGGGTGTAGCCGTTCATATTATTGAATGATCCTTGCGTAGCGGTTGTCGAATTCCAGAGAGGAGGCTGAGCACGCTGATCGTTGAGGGCGCTGGGGCTAGTCATAATGAAATCGTAATTGGCGAGTAGTCTGAAGTTCACCGGCGAGCCGCTGCTCGGTCGTGCAGGTGCAACAGAAGGTGAGCCACGTTCTGCAAAGGCCGAGACTGGAACTAAGGAAAGAATCAAAATGGCAAAGAAAGGTCGGAAGAAATTAATTTTCATAGCGTCCTCTTTTCAATACCTTTTATTATATTGTTTAAACCAAGTTATGGTCAAGTCGGGCTAGGCGGCTTTAGTTAATATTGAGTTCGGCCGGAGGGATGACCTTCGTAGGTTTGCCGTCAAACGAGAAATCGAACTTAATTTTCCATTCGGCTTCCAGGCCGACTTTCTGATCTCGATAGAAATTAACCGCCCAGCACTCGCCCGGGGGCTTCAGTTGGGTGATCAGGGAAAACTTCTTAAACCGGGACGAGCTGTCGCGGTCGGCGCTGGCATCAAAAACAACTCCGGTTAAAACGTTCACATAATTAGAAACAAATCCGACCGCAAATGATACGTCATCCTGCTTGGGCGCTTGTGTGCGGTTACTCGCCAGCCCGATTTTAAAATACTGCTGATTTTCGTTAAGATAACTGAGGGTGGTAATTGTATTTGTTGCTGAGAGGTAAGGATAATAATTAATCTGGGTGTAGCTCTGGATATGATCGAGGTCGAGCAGGAGCGTGCCTTCCAGATCAGACAGAGGCTGTTCAGTCGCGGTACCATTGGGGGTGGTGTACTTAGCGCGATAAAGATCATAAGACTGGGTCAGCCGGAAATTGAGAACCGTTTTATAGGAATTGTCTTTCTTGCGTTTTCGGACCAGCCGGTCAAGTAGTGAAAATCTAAGAACATGCCGGTCGTAAACGCGGTCGTCGTAGTCGTACAAAATTCCGCCGCTGGTGTTCAGGTCGGTGTCTTTAATGATATTCCGGGTTGAGTAGGGCGCCTCGGCCACATTTAAGGCCCCAAAAAATGCGCTTTCGTCTTGTTGAATCCAGGGGATATTTGAATACTTGATCTCGGGGATGATCTCATTTTTAAATTTTTCGCCTGTTGTCGCGTAATTGTCATCGTAAATTTTGTGAAATTTTGTTCGGGTATTGACCTCAAGTTGCAGATAACGGCGCGAAGCCGATTGTTTTTCTCCAATCGGAAAAAAATAGCTGGATTCGTTGAACGATATTCTGGGGCTGATATTCAGAGAATTCCCGATGTTAAAAGTTTCGGAATTGACCGAGGCCTTAGCGATGATGCGATTGCCGGTTCGGATAAGGTCGCTCCCCTCGGCGTAGTTGTCATCAAAGGTGGGATTACAACCGGCTACCGCAAGATTTTCACAGGTGGGGTCGGAACCTGAATTCGCAACGTATTTCTGACCGGTGGGGTCGGTGCTGATGTCGTCATAGGGACGAGAACGCGAAAAGCGGGTGAAGTTTGAATTGAAAGTAAAATAAAAAGGCAGGTCAGAAATCTGTTTCATTGTTGAATCAAAATGAATTTCGGGTACGCGGTTCACGGAATAATCATTTGTGGCCAGCGGATCCGCCTGCAACAGATTCCGGTAGTACGCCACTTCAGTGGTAAACGCCGTATGTTCCATTGCGTGTGTGTAATTCAGTTTATTTTCGAGCGAAGAGTCGGAATAATTCGTGAACTCATCATAAAAATCTTTTGGATATTGCAGATCACTTACGAGCATCAGTTGCGTGCGGAATTTATTGTAGTGATCGGCCGTGTAAGTGTGGGTAGAATTCAGGGCCCAACGGCTGAATTGCGCTTCTTTTTCATTTAAAGGGCGGTAGTTGTTGTAACGGCTCTCGCCTGAAAAAACCTTATCGTTGAAATAGGCAACCTTGGTGATACCACTTGAATCCGCATTCAGCATGTAGCGATGTTCGGCCATGGGTTTAAGGCCGCCCAATTCGTAATTCTTAAAGGTAAATGTGGCATCCTGCGTTCTCGAGATCGCCCAGAAAAAACTCTCCGTTAAAACCAGCCGCCGATTGCGGATGTAGCCGATTTCGGGTGTGAGTAAACCGGTCTGGCGAACCGATTTCAATGGGACCACTAAGTAGGGAAGCCAGAAAAACGGAACGCCGCCCACTTTCAGAATACTGTTTTTAATGTAGGCATAGCCACCGAGTTCGGCTTTGATTTTAGTGCCTTCGAAACTCCAGGTGGCCGGACAGTTCGAGCACGTGGTGTAGTCGGCGTTATCGACGTAAAACTCGGTGTCGTTCTGTTTTTCAATCAGATCGCCCTGAAAGCGAATATTGTTCGACTGCACATAGCCGTAATAAATCAGCGCCTGATTGTTTTCGTAATCGAGCACGATTTCCTGGCCGCCGATCTGATAGGATGAAGTCTGAACCTTGACGTTGCCTTTCAGGTGCGCTTGTTTTTTGCGGAAATTGATCTGAATATAATCGGCTTCAAAATACTGGGTTTTATAAATGACCTTTACATTGCCTTTGAGGTCCATGATCTGTTCTTCATTATTGCGGTCGAGTTCATCAGACGTGATCAGGAAGCCTGCGATTTTGGCCGTGGCCACATTCGGATTTGCAAGCGGCGCCACCGGAACTGGTGGTTGGACAGGCGTTTGGGCTAGACAAACGTGTTGCATTAAAACGAGAATTAAAAAAAGAAATATTTCACGGCTATTCATGACTTAAAAAAGTTTAGCATTTCGTATGTAAAAGTCACCACTTAGACTAAAGTGCATTGATTAATTTTTGTCTAATGCCGAAGAGTCCCTACGAGGTAAAACATGCGGGCACATTATTATGAAGTTGGCGAGATGATGGTAGTTGAAGTCAGTGGCCGAATTGAGCCCGATCAGAACAAACCATTTCGCGACATCTGCGAGAAAAAACTTCGGAATAAAAAAGTGGTTTTCTGTCTTGAGAAGCTGAATTTTACAGCATCCGCGAACATTACCACTTTTTTTGAATCAATAAAAATGATTGAAGATGCGCGGCTAGTCGGCCTAAAAGCGGATTTTCACAAGTTACTCGATCTCAAGGGGATTACGGGTATTAAAATATTTGCTAGTCTGTCTGAAGCGATTAACTTTGTTTAGCTGCAGACATTAAGATCTGAACTTTTGATATCCGTTATGCGGAAGAGCGATTTTCTCTTCTGACTTTTAAAGGCACCGCCCCTTGAGCTGATTCTTGCACTGGTACTCAGGCATGAAACAGCTTCATCTCATTCGCAATTTTAATACCCGCAAAGAGCACGGCGGTACGATTTCTCTCGGTAAAAGACGAAAAAAAAGGCCCCTCTCTTTGAAAACGCCCCTTCATCTGGTTCTTAGATCTGATTTTGCCTCTGGGTCTAGATCCCTACTGAGGCACCGCCCCTTAATTGAAAAAGTCATCGCAAAAGCTAAAAAGCGGTTTGCCATCAGAGTCTACGAAATGGCTATTGTCTCTAATCATATTCATATTATGATTAAGGGCCACACCCGGCAGGATTTACAGAACTTTTTCAGAGTTGTGGCCGGACATATTGCACAAGAACTACTGCGCCAATTTCCTGTTTTACCGAGTGAAAGAGTACAACGGGGCGGTGCCTCAAAAACCCGGGAAATAGAAAATAAATTCTGGCAAACCAGAATTTATTCCCGGATTGTGAGCTGGGGTAGAGAGTATTCAACTGTGAAAGAATACGTAATTCAGAATGCACTCGAGGCTTTGGGTCTTACTCCGTATAAAACCCGCGCCAAACGAAGTCTTGATAAAAAGAAATTTGTCAAAAATACTTCTTAAATAGCAGAGAAGGCGCGCGCTCGCTATCTTGACGAGTGGTCCGTAAGGCCGCATTAATGTTCGATTTGATAAAAACTCAATTTGAAAACTGCGCGCTCGAGTCTAAATTCCTAAAGTTTAGCGCTCATTTCAAGGCTCAGCTGGTTGTTGAGCTTCTCTAAGCGCGCAAGCCGTTCGTGCACGATTGTCAATTCGTCTATTTTTTTAGAGAACTGACCTCGGGTCACTTCAAGGTTCATTTCAAGGTCTGAAACTCTATTCTGAGCGGTTGAAGCCTGCATGCGGGTTTCCTGCAACGACTGTTCGAGAGTCAGAATTCGGGCCTCGGCGGCCGATTTTTTCCGATTCATTTCATTTAAATTGGCCTGGTCTTCTTCATGCGTGCGTTTGAAGCGGACAACCTCATTTTCAAAATAATTCTTAAACTCAACGGCTTTTTTCAATCTGAAAACTTCTTTGCAACTGTCTTCAAGCTTACCCTGAAGATCGAGAATTTCTTTTGAAAACGCATGAATCTGCTCTTCATAGGTTCGGATCAGCCCGTTTTTTTCTGCATGCGACGTTTGGAGTTCAATCGATTTCTGATCAAGCTCGAGCTCATACTTGCGTGAGAACTCTTTGTAGGTCGATGTGAGGTTGGTGTTGATTCTGTTCATCATGAGCAGTTCGCCTTTAAGTTCCTGGATCTGCTTTTTCAGGCTGACAATAAACGGCTTAACAACATCCTGAATTTTGGTATGAAACTTTGAAAATCGCCGGATTTCCTGAAACTGCGTGCGATTAATTTTTTCGTAGGTGGCAACTTTTTCGGTGCTCATCTTAAAATCATTGTCGGCGCGCAAGTACAGCTTTTCCAGTTCTTCGTTTTTTTCAACCAGCATCTGGCTTTTCTGAAAGAAATTCTGGGCTTCGAAGAAATACTTGTTTTTTTCTTCCATCAGCTTGTTGTTTTCAGATTCAAAGAGCAGCAGGCGACGATAGTTCAGTTTAAGTTTATTCTGAAGTTCTTCATTTTCTTTATGTAACTCATTGAGAATCAACGAGTTCTGCATCGTTGCCGGATTTTCGATTATGGTTTCGCTCTTCTGATTTAATGATTTTTCGGCCTCGATAATCTCTAAATCTTTAAACTCAAATTCCATAACTTCCTCCTGAAGTAACGAGGCGTCTCAGCAAAAAAGGTGTGAGGCTCGTAAGTCTAGTTTGCCATAAAACGGTCTTGCTTGAATCATTCCGGTACAAAACTGGACCTACAGCCAGATTAACTTTTTAATCAATATTCCGATAAGAAACCAATGGGTGAAAAAGCATTAAAGTATCAGAGTAAAACCAATGATATCGACGTTTCGGATCTGGGTAAGCCGGACACACTTCGTTACAATATTTTATCAATGGTAATTAATGAAGAATACGACAGGGCAATCCGGACCCTGAAAGAGTTTGTTGAATCGGATTCGGAGTACCCCAATTTCCGTGCGCGGATCGAACGTTATTCGCTTCACAGTGTTGACCTGATTTATGGCATCCGCACCAAGCGAAACTTTCCAGGACTTAGCGCCCTGACAAAAACGAAACAGCAGGAATTGACCGAGAAATTCAAAGAGCACTTTACCGAACTTCGGTTCATGATGAAAAAAATTGAGGAATGCATGGAGGAGCTCCGGATCGGGGACGTGCGTTCGACCAAGATGGTTGTTAAATCTTTCTGGTATTCGCTTTCGATAATATTTGCCGCTGGATTTTTTATTGAAGTTATCCGAGGGCTTGGCTATACATTTGAAATTGTTTTCAACGAATACGTTGAAAAAATATTAAACCTACTTTATGCTAAATTTTTCTAACCAGCTGATAAAATTAGGGATTAGCGTTCGGCAGCCATCCGCAAAACCTCAAGGACGCTTCCCAGCGGCAACTTTTTACCGTTCATATAAATCGTGGGTGTGCCTTCAACATTTGCAAGCTTGCCTTCTTCGGTGCTTTTTTTGATAGTTTCATATATCTCGGCCGAGTCTGCGCAGTCCGACATCTGATTTTTATTCAGTCCGAACTTAGTTTCAATTTCCGGCAGCAAGCTCTTGGCGTCGCTCACAGGAATGAATTTTTCCTGATTCTCAAAAATCCAATGATGCAAATCCCAGCCTTTGCTCGCCAGTTTTTCAGCGCAGAGAGTGAAGGCGGCCAGCAGGCAGCGTGAGTTGTCGCCTTTGCGATCAATCCCAGGGTTGCAATTGCCGTCGAGCGGGAAAGGCTTAAAAGTAAAATGCACATCGGTCCGGCCTTTTAAGAATATCTCAATGTTGCTGGTGGCAGATTTGCAATGCGGACACTTAAAGTCGGCAAACTCAACGAGCGTAATCCGCGGATTCTCGACTCCGTTCGAAAGGCCGATGGTTTTATCAAAGTTATTCGATTTTGAAGCAGCCCAGATCGCAAGCTTTTCGGGAATCTGTTTCTTAAGCACATCAAGTCCGTAGCTTGACTGAATCATGCCCGAGATCACCCATGAAAGCGCCGGAACACTGAGGAGCGCCACAAGATGAGATCTGTATTCAGAAAAATATTCCGAAAGCTTAAAGTCTTTGTTGAAGTTCTGGACCAAATTCCAACCGAGGAAAAGATTGATGAGCGAAAAGATATAGGTGGCCGTACAAAAAGGGCAGAGCACTTTAATGACGAAAGCTGAAATCGCGCCCGCTACCACTGAAACGACAACTGAAGTTACCAGCATTGAGCGAATTGTTTTTTGCAGATAGGCCGTGTTCTCGATCCAGCCCAGTCGGTAGAAAAGAACGAACGAAAGCAGGACCAGATGAAAAATTCCGCCTAAAATAGCAATTGGTATTCTGGCCACTTCGGCAAACATGCTGGTGGCCGCCGCGTCGCAGTTGAACGTACTGCTGATGGAGCACAACGAATTGCCGGCCAGGCCCAGCTTAATTGCATAATGATGATAACTCAGGTAAGCAAACAAGCCGATGATTACAAGCAGACTCAGAACAAGCAGATTCGATTTTTTAGTCATAAGTAACATGATTTTATTATTCAAACCCGAAATCAACAATTGTTTTACTAAAATGAATAATTAATAATAAAATCATATGGATTCGACGCAACTGGTTCAAATTCGAAAAGACTTCTACCTGAACATAAAAAAACGGGTCGAGTCTATTTTGGGCCAGGAAACGATTGAGCTCCGGTCTTATCGCGACACCTACGACAAGGAACTCAATAAACTTTCCTGGCAGGCGGTCGATAAACGCCATTTATTTTCGCGGCTAAAGACGGCAGATATTGTTCTGGTCGGCGATTTTCATGCTCAAAAGCAGTCGACCCGGGGCTTTTTACGGATCATCCGAAAAATCAAGACTCCGTTTGTGATTGCACTTGAGTGTCTGAGAACCGAGGATCAGCCGGCGATAGAGCTTATGCTAGCAGGCGAAATCACCGAAAAAGACTTTTTAACCAAGGTTGCCTGGAAAAAGAACTGGGGCTTTCCGTGGGAAAATTACAAGCCGCTTTTTAAGTGGGCCCAAATTCATAAAGTCAGAATCTACGGCATCAACGGCGGCGCTGACGGGCGCAAGCTGCGCGAGCGCGACCGGCTTTCTGCCGAAAATATCCGGAAAATATATTTGCAGAATAAAAAATGCAAAGTGTTTGTTCAGTACGGAGATCTGCATCTGGCCTCGGCCCATTTACCGAAATCGGTTACGAAATTGTTACCGAAGACCGACAAATGTGTGATTTATCAGAGCCCCGAAATACTTTATTTCAAAATCATGGAAAAACAGAAAGATCTCACGACCGACGTGGTGAAACTGAATCAGGACAAGTGGGCACTGAACGGACTTCCGCCCTGGATAAAATGGCAGGATTACCTGCTTTTTCTGGAATCGGGATACGATAAAAAAATTAAAATTCATGATGTGGACCCCACCGATACGGTGGCCGGCACGGTCGACTTTCTGACGAAGTCGTTTGGGTTAAACCTGGATACCTCATCGCTATCGGTCTATTTTTCGGATGATGACAATTTTTTTGATCTGATTGAAAGATGCCCGTATGCCCTGCGGAATAAAATAATCGAAAATATCCGGGAGGGAATTTCTTTTTATATTCCCGAAATCGAATGTGGCTATCTGGCGCGGTACTCGATCAATCATGTTATCCGGGTGGCCGCCCAGTATATTTACTTCAAAGAAGGCTCATTCCAGAAAACAATAATTGACCCGAAAAAAGATTTCCTGAAGTTGATCTGGTTTGAAGCTTTCATATATTTCTGCAGTAAAGTTAAAAACCCGAAACGCAAGACAGATACCCTGCAAGACATCAGAAATGCATTACAAAAAGAGCAGTTTGACGACCGGGGAAAGGAAGCCCTGATGCTGGCGCTGACTCAGAAGCTTTCTGAGTTGCAGTTTCTTTCACAAGGCCGGTACAAAACCCTCAGTGACAATCTAAGGCGCAATTACAGCAAAAAGAGTTTCTTCACTTCGGCACAGGTGATCGGTGGAATAATGGGTGAAAAGATTTTTTCGGCGTTTAACAAGAAGTTATTCAAATTGCCGCTGGAAAAACGCTTGCTGTTTAAGAATTTGCAGGCCGGATCGTTCAGTAAAATTTATTACGAGTCACTTGAATTGATCGAGTCCTGGCCGGTTTCTTTTAAGAGCAAGTACGACCGTTTGTAGGGCTTAATTTTTTACTGAGTTCTTAAATTCTTTACCGGGTTTAAAGCGGGGAACCGCAGTGTTCGGAACTTTGATAGTTTGGCCGGTTTTAGGATTGCGGCCGGTTTTGGCTTTTCGGATGGTTCTGCAGAAAGAACCGAAACCCACGAGTTTAACTTCTTCGCCGTCAGAAACGGTTTTTTGGATAATGGCAAGAGTGGCATCAAGATATTTCTCAATTTGAGATTTGCTGACTTTACTTCTGTTTGCAATCGCAGTTACCAATTCGGCTTTATTCATTCTGGACTCCGCGAAAACAGTAATAATATACTTATTTGCCCTCGGCAATGTCTTAATCCAGGACGATTAAACTTTGGTCACAACCTAGCCGAATAGCCTAATGTGAAGAAGATTGACGGCTTTTTAATTACAATTCTGATTTTGATCTCACTGCTTACCGGGGTTTATTACTTTGCTTATTCTTCGTTGAATTACTTCGAAAACAACGAAGTGCTGAAAACAAAGTACGAGCGTAAAAAGAATCTGAACAACCTTGCACAAAAGCTGCAGAAACTGGATGCCCGAGGTCGGTTTGCGGTGGCCAACCGGGCCCCGGCGGCGGTACAGGCCGAGTTACCGGAGCAGGTAACCACTGATGCGCGGCTGCTGGCGCGCGAGTATTTTTCAAGAGCAAAAATAAAGTGCTACGAACTTCAGAGTGAACTTGAATGTCTGCAAACTATCGAGCAAGCGGTTACGCAGTACCCTGAGTCTGCCTGGACCGGGCAGACACTCGTATTGTTGACGGATTTTTATTACCGCACCAAGCGGTTGACGCA
>JANPPN010000181.1:0-3965 GCA_031428535.1 Bdellovibrio sp.
CTTGCTTATTACAGTTTTTACGAAGTTTAGCAATTAAATTGATTTTCGGCGCCTTTCAGATCATTTTAGGGAAAGGTGGTGTTATGCTTCAATTAAAGGGTAAACCAGTCGCTGAAAGCATCTATAATCAGGTCAGAACCCGGCTGAAAACAAGCGGGTTGCGGCCCCATCTTGCGGTTGTTTTGGTCGGCGAAGATCCTGCAAGCCAGGTTTATGTTTCTCATAAACAAAAAGCCTGCGAAAATCTCGGTTTCAAATCCACGCTTATTCAGTTACCGGTAACAACAACGGCAGCGCAATTACAGCAGAAATTGAATGCTCTGAATACCGATCCTGACGTCAACGCCATTTTGTTGCAACTGCCGCTGCCGGCCCACTTAGATTCGAAAAAGATGGCCGATGTCATTCTGAGTTCGAAAGATGCCGACTGCCTGACCACCACTTCAATGGGTTTGCTTATGGCAGGCCGCCAGCTGGTTTCGTCGTGCACGCCGTCCGGAATTATTGAAATGTTGAAATTTTACGACCTTTCCGTGGCCAATCAGAATGTGCTGGTTATTGGCAGAAGTCTGATTGTGGGCCTGCCGCTTTTCCATTTATTGACTCAAGAAAACGCAACGGTCACGGTCGCACATTCAAAAACACCTCGGCTTAAGGAACTCGTCAAAACTTTCGATTTTGTTTTTGTAGCGGTCGGTAAGCCCCATTTTTTAAATGCTGTCGACTTTAAAAAGGATGCCGTTGTTATAGATGTCGGAATTCATCGTCTGGATTCAAAGCTCGTCGGTGACGTCAACCCGGCCGGCGCTGAATCACACCTAAAAGCACTCTCTCCGGTTCCGGGCGGCGTCGGGCCGATGACGATCGCGATGCTCATGCAAAACACTTTCAAACTGGCGACACAGGCATGAGTGAGCTGCTGAAGAATCACTGGTATTTGGCATTACCATCAAAAAAACTGAAACCAAATAAATTGCATTCCCTTGAAATTTTCAGTGAGCCGATCTTATTCTTCCGGTCTTCATTTGGGGAAGTCAGCGCCGTACGCGACATCTGTCCACATCGCGGAATTCCCCTCAAGTATGGCCGACTTGTTAACGATATGATCGAATGCCCCTATCACGGCTGGAAATTTGATGGCGGCGGCGTTTGCCGCGAAATTCCTTCATTAACTTCAAGTCAGAAACTCGATTGCACAAAAATAAAAGTGAAAACTTTTCCGGTCAAAGAGCAGTTCGGCGGAATCTGGATATTTATCGGAGATCCGGATTTTAATCAGGCTGATTGCCCGCCGCCGCCAATGCTTGCTGGCTTCACGACTGATGTTCAGCCGCAAATTTGTCAGGTTGAAGAATTCAACTGCCATATTGATCATGCCGTTATCGGATTGATGGATCCTGCGCATGGCCCCTATGTGCATAAAAGCTGGTTTTGGCGCAGTACGAATTCGGCATACGAAAAGCGTAAAGAATTTGGTCCGGTGGATTTTGGTTTTAAAATGAAAAGGCATCAGCCTTCTAAAAATTCAAGGGCCTACAAAATATTAGGCGGCAAGCCCACCACTGAAATTACTTTCAGATTGCCGGGAAGCCGTATTGAGCATATCAAAGTCGGCAGCCGTAGTTTTTACGAGGTAACCGGTTTGATGCCAATCAGTGCGAACCGCACCCAAATAATCCAGATGTCGTTCTGGGACATCCCATGGCTAGGACTTGCAAAACCGCTTATTAAAGCATTTTCCCACGCATTCCTCGGGCAGGATATCGATGCCGTAAATAAACAGCAGGAAGGTCTTAAGTACGATCCGAATCTGATGTTGATCAATGATGCCGACACCCAGGCGAAGTGGTACTTCGCTCTGAAAAAAGAATGGGCTGAAGCCACAGTACTGAACCGCAGCTTCGTAAATCCGGTACCGGACGTCACTTTGTTATGGAAGAGCTGAAAAATTGAAAACCTGGAAAATAAAAAAAGGCCACGACTTTCGGATTCGCGCCCGGCACCCGTGGGTTTTTTCGAATGAACTACTCGACAGCCCCAAAGGAATTCTTCCCGGAGAACTGATTGAGTTGCACGATATCCAAGATCATTTTCTGGCACGCGGTTATGGTAATCCACATTCTCTGATTTCGTTTCGCGCAATGAGTTTTTCTCAAAAAGAAGAATTCAATATGCAGCCGCAATATCTCGCGCAGAGACTTCTGCAGGCGTGGCAATTCCGGCACCGCAGCGGCTTTCGCAAGAGTTTCCGGATTTGCTATTCGGAGGCCGACCAGATGCCCGGCCTAATTTTGGACCGCTATGTTTTTGAAGCACCTTCTCGGGAAATCTATCAGGTTTTTTCATATCAGCTTTTAACTTCCGGAATGGACGCAGCCTTCAAGAAAAATAAGAACTGGGAACAGGTTTTCAAACTTCTCGTTGAAGCAACGAACAGCGAATCGATCAGCTCTATTGACTGGGCCCACACGCTACTTCTGCAGAGAAATGACGTCAACATCCGCAAGCTGGAGGGCCTGCATATCGAGCCGCCCGAAATCCTGAAAGCAGCCGGAACAGCTGAATTGACCAAGATAGATCTGACCTCGGTCAACATTCAGATTCAAAACGTGATTAAGTCTTCCGAGGACGTGGTTTTCAATGTGAATCTTGTTGAAGGGCAAAAAACCGGTTTTTTCCTCGATCAGACTTTCAACATGCGCCTTGTGATTGAACAGCTCGAGCGCCAGAAAGAGTTTCTGAAGTCCAAAAAAATTAAAATTCTCGATCTTTGTTGCTACATGGGCCAGTGGTCTTCGCAAATCGTAGCCAACCTCAAATCCTGGAACATTGAATGCGAAGTTCATCTCGTTGACGTTTCTGAAATGGCCTTAGAAAAAGCAAGACAAAACCTCACCGTTTATGGTGTAAAAGTATTTTCATATAAAAAGGATGTCCTGAATGTTTCAGAAATTCCGGAATTCGCATCGCTCAAATTCGACGTTGTCATTTCCGATCCGCCGGCTTTCGTAAAAAACAAAAAAGATCTACATCCCGGTTTGGCAGCTTATACTAAATTGAACACGCAGGCGTTCAAGCTCTGCAACCCGGGCGCTCTTATTGCATCGTGTACCTGTTCAGGAGCGGTACATCTCGATGATTTCAAAGAGGCTTTGCGGAAGTCTATTTTGAAATCCGGAGTTAATGCCCGTTGTCTGGCTTATGGCGGCCAGGGTTTTGATCATCCAAACCTCATGAGTTTTCCTGAAGGCTACTATTTAAAAATGGTTTTGCACCAGATCGACTGAGGAATAAAAAGCGGTCTTTGTTTTCAAATCAGTCATTGTCGTGACGATTTCGGTACGCAAAGTAGAAAAGCGATACAGTAGACATAGCAAAAAACAGCCACATCCACCAAATGCTGAGTTCATTGGGGCGCCAGGCAGATTCAACGCCGAAAAAGTAGACTGCGGTTTTTATGAGGAACGTGGATTGAACAAATGCCCACGTATACTTAAAAAATTTCCAGAAGATACGTTGTTCTTCGGTTTTCTTTTTTTTCGGTTTTTTTCCAGTTTTTTTGAAGCCCCAGTAATTATTTCGCAGAAAATCGCGTATTACATCAGGCCATGCTTCTTTGGGATAAGCGATCTTTTGTGACTGACTTTTCAGCTTTTCGGAAAGCATCACTGCGGCTTTTTCTGTAATTGCCAGACGATCTTCATTTGAAAAATAGGTATTGAGATGAGTCGTCAAATCGAGCCAATAATTTTTTGCAATTTCGTTGATGTAGTCCTTGTACTTATCTTTCTGCTGATTTTCTTGCGAATTTTCTTGCTGACACAACTCAACAAAAAAATCAGAGAATTCTTTTTCTGTTTTCACGACACTTGTGTATCATGTTTCGGAACGTATGCAAAACTTTAAATCTAATCCGTTTTCAGAGGTCATAATCACATTGGGGCTTGGATTTATAATCGGCTTTG
>JANPPN010000182.1:0-10981 GCA_031428535.1 Bdellovibrio sp.
ACGATAAATGGAAAATAAAAATCAAGTGTACTAATTGAGACCGTCGAAGCATTAAACATGCCTATTTTTCGGTTTATTTCAGCATTTCTAGAGTCCTGTTTTATGGACTTTTTTAAAAAAATTGGGTAGTCTTATACCTGAAGGTTCGCTGGCGTAAAACTCATCGAAAATAAACCTTACAAGCATATTTTTGGGGACTGTCCCTGACAATGGTGTGCAAGCTCACCTCGTAGTGAGAAGCCTAAAGTTGTTATCATGGTCACCCACCTTGCACTAAGAGGTTTATCTTTCAGAGTTGTCATCGAATCTTTTTTTTTTGCAATTTTCTTAAATTCCCCGCTCGTTGTGGCCCATATTGAGAAACGTTCGAACCCATGGCATTTAAGTACTCTGTGGCTCTGTCCTTGTAACCCTGGACCAATACTGAGGCATATGAAAAGAATCAATAATTTCGCCCATAACAAACTGACTTGATTCCACGGATTTGCAATGGTCTTGAGGAGTAAATCTTACCTCGGCCGTTTCGGATTTTCTTATAACTAAAAAATTAGAGAGGGTCGACTTTTACAGAGTAAATTCGAACTCTTGCATCTTCGGAGTAAAGTCCAATTGTTCCAGCCACATCATAAAGTGGATTGATGGCGCCCTCGTTATTGTAATTCATCACTAAAACTCCGTCGACGTAAGCTCTTACAACTTTGCCAACCTTTTCGATGACCATCACATTTCGTTTACCAATTGTAAGAACAGGAGCGCTTGAAGTGAACAGAAACTTCTGCCCCACTTCGTCGAAAGCTGTACCAAGTTCTATCCCATTGGGTTTCATCGTAAAATAATTGGTTTTCTTTTTGCCAGTTGAATCGTAAGTGTAATTGAAAAATAACCAAAAAACTTCCCAAGCATTTGACGGGCTTCGCAATTGAACTTCGGTCGCCACATCTATCGTAATTCGTGCGTTATTTATACCTTGCGAAAGATAGCGGTTCGCTAACAAAAGTACAGCATGGGTGTTGCTAATATCCACCTGTGGTCCACTTGAATCTGCTGCCATCGGCGCAAAAACCACAGAACCAGTGACAGAATCAAAATTTACAAACCCATACCCATCGTAAGCTACTTGCCAATCAGTCGCAGTCATCAGTATTCCGCTTATGATCGGCGTCGGATTTGATAATGCAGTTGTCTTAAAGCTTAAAATAGCGCTTTCTGCATAGACTCCATTCACATCGGCAGAGCTAACGCGGTAATAGTATATCGTATTTGGTTGAAGGCCTGACAAACTAATAGAATGGTTTGAAAGTAGGTTAACATCATAAACAATAACTGTCTCCGCTGATAAAGAAAGACTCGTACTAAATACAACTTTGCCTGTGGCCATACGATTTGTCGCCCAGCTAACCTGAGCAGAATTGGTTTGAATGTTATTAACAGCAATTGACGAAATTGCAAAAGGCGGTGGAGTGACAATTGTAGCTCCGGCTGTTTCGAAGCTTAAAATGCTTGATTCCCTATAAATAGACCCGTTCGAAGAGCTAACCCGGTAGTAATATTTTGTGCCTGCCTGAAGCCCTGAAAGAGCAACCCGGTGTGAAAAGACAAGAGCAGCATCATATTTAATAACTGTCAGGCTCGGTAAAAGTGAACTTTCCAAGCTGTATTCAACTTTCGTGTTTGCCCTCTTACTGGTTTTATAGGTTATTTCAGCACTTGAGGTTTGCACATTTGTTGAAGTCACTGAAGAAAGCGTAAATGCGGACACATTGATAGCAAAAAGTGTAATCACAGCAAAAAAAATATTAGACTTAATAATCACTTATTACCTCTTGTAAGATTTATTATAATATTCATCTTACAAAGAAGCGTGATTGATTGAAAGTTTTAATTGAGCAAGGCTCATTTAGAGACGAGAACGTATCAGCGACTTATGGATTGCGAGACTTATCCGAAAGAGCAAAAAGAAAAGCTTCGACTGATAAAAGCAATACATAAGCGTTCTAAAATGAGTCATTTGGGTAACATCAATTACTTCGGCAACAAACATTTCTAGACCTTTCTCCTGATTGCACAGCTTGAGTGAATACCTATAAATGCCGATAAATATAAGAGTGAAAAATCACTTTTTTTATATTTATTTGGCCACCGTTCTTTTTATCGGCGCAGGTTGCTCACCGCTGAAGAATTCTAATTACGCAGACTATCTTTCACTTAAATATGAAGTTGCCGAGTGCAGTACTAGTTATACCTACACGACGACAACAACGCTATCAGGTTCTGCTATGTTTTATAAACGCGGTGTCAACCTGGTGACTCAATACGAAATCGAAAACAGCGTATCCGTTCTGAAATTGAAAAACATGACTCAGGGAGATCCCCTTGTAGACCCGCTCCCGATAAAATTTGCAGAAGTTGCTGTTTACAACTCCAGCAACAAAATAGTTCAATGCGGTAAAACGGATGCGAACGGAAACCTCAAGGCCTTGAACGCAACTTCTGATCTTTTGATTCCAAAGATTGCGGGAGATTACACCGTACGTGTTTTTGCGCGAATGAATCATTCACTTTCAAAAGTTACTGCTAATGCCGTCGTAAAAAAAGACAAATATACCAATGAGGTTTATTACATTTCAACAGTCGCAGCCTCGAATGGCCTCGACGACGCCACTGCTAACCTGCTGGCTTACGCCCGACAAACCGATTCAGTCGAGGTTGAGGGTGGCCCGTTCAACATTTTGAACAGTCTCTACGCCAGTTACCAGTACATCAACGCCAACACCGGAGCTGTTGGCGTCAGCTGTCTGAGTGCCAAAGTAAACGTTTATTGGAAACTTGGCTTCAATCCGGCCCAATATTATTATCCGGAAATCGATCCTTCTGAGCTGCCTTCTTCCACTTTCTACAAACCGGAAATCAACGCGCTATTTATCAGCGGCGGCAAATTAGGAAACTTTACATTCGAACCGGCTGCGCATTTTGACGACTACGAAATCATTCATGAATTCGGCCATCATATCGAAAACGTCTGCGGCTCACTCGCTTCACCGGGTGGTGCCCACTATGCCATTACACGCGTCGATCCGCGCCTTGCGTGGGCAGAAGGTTGGGCGAACTACTTCGCAGCGCAGGTTATGTATAACTCAATCGGCAATGCCGACACCTCAATTGATATAATCAATCCTGAATTTAAAAACAAAATGATCGCAGCAGGTATTTCTGCTACAAGCTGGACTTACTTTTTTGCTTCTGTTGGATTTTCCGATTCCGTTCAAAATATCGGAAGTGGCTCGGGATTTATGTTTGATATCAAAAGAGCAGGTAACGCGCCCGATCTATGGCAAACCGGGGCATACCTCGGTCAGCCTTTTGACAAAGTTGATCCCACCCGCTATCCCGGCGAAGGCCATTTCCGCGAGGGCGCCATCACTAGGGGGCTGTTCAAGCTTTCGAATGTTTGCGGCGGCACGTGCATTACTGCAGCTCCGATTACATTTGAATCCCTGTGGAAAAGCATGAACAAACTTACCGGAATAGGTCAGTCAAATTATACTTTCAAAAGTTCGGCCGACTTTATGGAACGTCTGAAAGCACAAGTCACTTGGGATCCGGCAAAAATAGCGTTCAATCAATCTTCAACGTCTGAGGCTTTGCACCTGTTTTCTGACGGTGCTTTTACTTCGGTCGGCGTAAATAAATGGGTTCCTTACGGCACGTACCTGACGACAGTTACCGGAGGCGCCTGCAGCGCCGGAAGTTTTAATATCCAGCCAAGATTTGACGATCCCGTGCTAACTGGCTCCAATTCCGACCAGCGCTATTCAAATCATTTCTATACGATTGATTTCAGTGTTCTAACAGGTCTAGACGAAATTGAGGTAGTTTTCGGCAGTTCGCCTATAGCGGGCGGCACCGCTACTGAATTCGATATTCTGCTTTTCGAAGAAGGCTACGAATTTAACGGTGATTACTACTGTCCGACCTTTAACAGCGACGGAAGCTGCAAGGTAAGTTATCAGGCCAGCCGCGGAACAAATTCGACAGTCGTGAAAAGCGATCGACGATCCGGACTTTTAACATCAAAAGTTATTCGCGATCTTCAATTACTCGATCAGACCAAACGCTACTTACTTAATATCCGGGCGTACACGGCAAACATATCAACCAGCCCTTTAACTGAATACACCTATGCAATAAAAAATCAAACCGGAGCAAACTTATGTCCATAAAAAAAGGAATCATCGGTTCGGTTATTGTAGCTTCTGCAATTTCAACCTTCTTCTATTTTCAAAATACTAGCAAGAGCCAGCCGCCACGTGCTCAGTTTTTACAATCGAAGTTTTCTGCCAAAGGTATTGTTAACCGCGTGCTCCAACTGAAATTGAACGCAGATAAAGCCAGCACCAATTCTGAAAAAGTTGAAATTTCCGCTGAATTCACGCTTCCATTTGATTTTGGTGATCAATTGCATTTTCGGTGGAAACTCGGCCCGGATGTTATGCTTATTGATGGCGCGTTGAGCGGCCAAGTCAATGGGTTAACCGGAAACGAATCCAAAAAACTAACAATTACTGTTACGGGTTTCAGCAAAGAAAACAATCACCAGGTGGGCTTTGAAATTTCGGGTATTAAGAACGGCAAAAATATTTTTGCCGACGGGTTAATTGCTTCCGATTTCGAAAATACTTTCGAAAACATTGTCCAAAACGTTGAAAAAATTAAAGCCGATAAATAAAAGGAAAACATTGAAGAAACTTTTTGGTTACATTTTTTTAACGATTCTTATTTCAGGTTGCAGCCAGTCGGAAGATGCGCCTTCTGCACCGGTCAATCCGTCCTGCCCTACTACAACCGCTGAAATTAGCGAATGTAGCGCAACAATTAACCCGGGTGCCTCTCCGGTGGTTGTTGCAGGTACGGCACAGTTTTATAAACGAACAACCACCAAATATGGAGGCCAGTATATTATCGGCGCACCCATACCAACCCCGTTACCGATAAAATTTGCGGAGGTCAGGGTTCTGAATTCTACCGGCACAATTGTTCAGTGTGGCACTACAAATTCAGTCGGTGCTCTGAAAGCCGTAAACGGCACTTCAGATCTGCAAATTCCAAGTACGGGTGGTCCTTTTTCAGTCGAAGTTCTCTCGCGGAGCAATCACTCAATGGACGTGTCATCCGTCGTGCCCGCGAAGCCTGCATTTAAGCTTTATGCTTCGGTTAAAAAAGATACTTGTTCCAATGTGTTACACTCAGTTTCGGCAGCAATTGCTTCAAATGGCTCAACTTCGGTTACAGCTTATGCGCGAGAAAGTGAAACCTCCAGTGCCGTTCAAGGTGGCGCCTTCAACATTTATAATAATCTGGTTTCAACTTATGAATATCTGGCGCTGAATACGGGCACCGTCAATATTTCCTGCTTGAGTCCGAAGTTACAGGTTTTCTGGCTGGCCGGTTTCAATCCCGGTCAGTACATTTATCCCGACGGTGATTTTGCAGATTCCGATTCGGTTCCGAACATTTCATTTTACCTGCGTGGCTACGATGAACTTTATATTAATGGTGGCAGGCTAGGAAATGTGACGTCAGAAGACACCGATCATTTTGACGATGCGGTTATCATTCACGAAATCAGCCATCGAATTGAAGATGTTTGTGGAAAAATGGATTCTCCCGGTGGGACTCATAACGGCCTTTTCAGAATAGACCCGCGCTTAGCGTGGTCTGAAGGCTGGGGAAACTACATGGGAGCGCATATCATTCGAAATAAGTTAGCTTCGATTAATCCTGATCCGGCATTAGCAAGCGAACTGGGTGCACCTGGCTGGGTATTTTACCTCGACACTTCAGGCTATCGCGATGGAGTAACAAATTCGGCCAGCGAACTCATACTTCTGAATTTGACCAGAGCTGGCAACAATCCCGAGAGTTTTACGAATCCAAGCGGCACTTACTATTTTGACAAAGTTGATTCAACTGTAAATCCGGGCGAGGGACACTTCCGTGAAGTCTCAATTGCGCGAAGTCTATTTAAAATTACCAACACGTGTGTTGGTACTAATTTGTGCACCAACCGTTCCGACTACTACGACGAGGTCTGGAAAAGCATGGATAAAGTCACTGGCATGGGGCAAGCCGCATATCCATTTAGAACATCAGTTCGGTTTTTTGACCGTTTGAAATTTAATTTCAGCAATTCAATGCCTGCCTCAATAGATGCCACGTTAAATACAGACGAAGCCCAGCAAATGAACGCGCATCCCAACTACACAATTGTCGGAAATCTGACCTGGCCAGGGTACGGAGTCAAATTAGCTCGAAGCTTGACAGCCTGTCCGTTGGAACTTCTGCCGAAAAACGAAGACCAAACGGTCACGAATATTTTTTCTGATCAACGATATTCAAACCACTTCTTTACAATTGATAAAGCTACAACTCTCAACCCGTTCAATGTTACATCAATTACGTTAACGGCAACACGCCAGGCTGGTCCAATAATTGATATCGATCTAATTCTGTACCAAGAAGGTTTTCAGTTCGTTACAGATTCGGCTGGCAGTAAAAATACTACTTCTAGCCAGTTTGTTCGCGCAGACAGAAGTAGCGGTTGGACCAAAACTATTTCTTCGCTAGATCTCCTACCTACTTCGCCCTTTATGCTAAATGTTCGCGCGTTTACGACCGGTGCAACGATTCCTACCTCAACCAGTTACACATACACACTCACTACGAATAGCGGAGAATATTTATGTCCTTCAGCAACGTACTAAAATCAGCGGCCATTATTTCATTCGGCAGTGTACTAGGTTACACAAGCGTTAAATGGCTGACGCCTGAACCTAAAAATCGATCGATTGCTTCGTATCCGATTTCAAAACTCGGGAAAGAGCAAAATGCGCGATTTCTTTTTGATGTTAAACTTAATACTGACGGACTTGCCCTCACTGAAGATGGTACTTCAACAATTAAGGTGAGTATCGAAGCCTTGAAGAATTTCGACAGCGGGCTGGTTTACAGCTGGAATCTGCCGCAGGATATCGAAGTGCTTGAAGGTACCCTAACCGAAAATCTCGGTGCATTTACAGCCGGACAATCGAAGGAGTTTACCCTGAAAGTCAGACAGTTTTCAAAGCAACTTAAAAAATTTATTAGTTTTGAAATCAAAGGCGACTACGAACAGCGCCCGATCAACCGCGAAATCCTGATTTCCTCGCGAGTGGAAGATTCCTTCGAGTATGTGATTCAACAGAATGAAAAAAAGCGCAAAGTGCAGGCGCAAAAACTCGGTACCGCCAAATCCAAGAGCAAATTCAGCCCTGACCGAGTCATCAGATAAATTTCTTAAAGCGGAACAACCTCAACATCCGGGTTGAATTCATCTTTAAGAATTCCTTCAATTGCCATTAATGTTCACGTAGTTGAGCTCGGACAGGTACCGCAAGCGCCTTGATAAAGAACGTAGACTTTATTTTCTTCATATTTGATAACATCGATATCGCCACCATCACCCTGAAGGCCTGGCCTGATCGTTCGATCTAAAATTTCTTCAATTTGCTGAAGTTCAGGCGAAAGGTTTGCACGCGCAATCTTCTTTTCATCATGCACGGTTTGATTCGGATTATGGACAGCCATGCGGGTCTGAATCACGGCGCAGATCTGTTCCTGGATTTTTTCGCCATCATAATCAAACTGATGCGTAACAGTGATTACGTTCTGAAAAAAGTGAACCTGACGTACACCATCAATCTGAAAGAGTGAATTCGCGAGCGGATTCGGCGCCGCTTCCTGAACAGTGGAATAAGTTGCCTTACCATCGTTTAGCACGGCACGATCGAGTACAAACTTCCACGCACTCGGATTTGGTGTAGCTTGAACCCTGATTAAAACATCCTGATTACTCATAAAAGCATCCTTTTGGCTTTTTTCACACCTTCAATGAAGCGTGCGATGTCATTTTCATTATTATAGATAGAAATTGAGGCCCTAACAGTACCGGTCAGCCCCATTTTTTTAAGCAGAGGCTGGGTACAATGGTGCCCGACCCGAAGTGCAACCCCCTGTTGATCCAAAATCTGGCCAATATCCGAGTGGTGCGCGCCTTGAATGGTAAAACTGATGATTGCAGCCTTTTCTTCGGCGGTGCCGAACAACGAGAGATTTTCAATCTGTTGCAATTCTGAAATCGCCATTTGCATTAAATTTTGTTCATGATTGAACAATTCTTCTAGTTTGTATTTTTTTAAGAAATCGATTGCTGCACTGGTTCCGATTGCGCCTTCAATATGCGGAGTTCCGGCTTCAAACTTAAAAGGCAAATGATTGTAAGTACTGCCTTGGTAATCCACGACCGAAATCATACTGCCGCCGGCCTGATAAACCGGCATCTTGTTCAGTAAGTCTTTTTTTCCATAGAGGACGCCGAAGCCAAAAGGTCCGAAAAGTTTGTGCGCAGAAAATGCAAGGAAATCAATTCCGAGCTTTTGAACATCAACTTTTTTCTGGGATACGTATTGCGCTGAATCCATTAACGTAACCGCACCGACTGATTTTGCCTTAGTCACAATTTTTTCGATTGGAGTAAAGGTTCCCAAAATATTCGAACATGCAGAAAATGCAACAATCCTGCACTTTTCCGTAATTTGACTTTCAACTGAAGAAAGATCAATTTCACCATTTGGCAGTACGGCTATCATTTTAAGCGTACACTTTTGTTTGGCTGCCAAAACCTGCCACGCCACGATATTTGAATGATGCTCAAGCTCGGTTATAACAATTTCATCGCCTTCATTAAGAAGGCTGCCGAAACTGGCCGCAACCAGATTAATCGCATCGGTGGTTCCTCTGGTAAAAATAACTTCTTCAATCGATTCGGCGTTTATGAATTCCCGGATATTTTCGCGCGCTTGTTCAAATTCACCGGTGGCTTGGTCCGCCAAGTAATGAGCGCCCCTGTGCACATTTGCGGTTTCGTAAGAGTAAAATTTCGCTATTCGGTCAATAACGCTCTGGGGTTTAAGAGTCGTTGCTGCGCTATCAAGATAGACAAGATCATTTCCTCTGATTTTCTGCGAGAGCGCCGGAAACTGCTGTCTGATTTCGTTGTTCAGATTATCCATTTTGCACCATGCTATCAAGTTTTTGATTGAGAGCCATAATCAGAAAATTCTGCATATTTTCATTTTCAATTTTATAAATCAGTTCTTTTGCAAAACCATAAGAAAGCATTTTTACAGCCTGATACTGATCGATTCCCCGGGTTAAAAAATAAAAAATTTCATCTTTACTCAATTGACCAAATGTGGCCCCGTGTCCGGCTTTAACATCATCCGCGAAAATTTCTAGTTGCGGAACACTATCCGCGTGAGCTGTTCGGGTCAGTAACAGGTTGTTATTCAGTTGCTCAGACCTGGCCTTTTGCGCATTCGGTGCTATCAAAACACGGCCCCTGAATGCCGAATGTGATGAGCCCGACAAAATTGATTTATAATGCTGAATCGAGTGATTGTTGCCAAGTGCGTGCTGCAAAAAGGTGTAATTATCAACGTGTTGAATATTATCCAGAACCCCGAGTCCGTAAACAGAAGCCATTGCATTTTCACCGTTGAATTTAAGATGAAAATAGTTACGGGTAAGTTTATTTCCCAACGACAATACCAGCGACATCACCTGAGCGGTCGACGCCACTTCAAAACGGCACTGCGAAAAATGAAACGATTCATGGTCTTCATTCTGCAATTGAACGAAGGTCAGCTTGGCTGCCTTATCAAGATTGACCTTGATATTGAGGCTGACGGCGTCTGCTGCGGCATTTGTAAAGCTGATAGAATTAATCAGTAATTTAAGTTCAGCATTTTCCCCGAGCTGGATATTCAGTTTATCACTCTGAAAAACAGAAAGCTCTGAAGACTGAACAAACAGAATCTGAACCGGTTTTTCAACTATTTTCTGTTTAACAACTGAAAGTACAATTTTTTTATTCAAAAAAGACTGTGAAAGGTTCAAAAATCGATCTTCGACGTTTTTTGCGTCAAATTCAAAATCACTTTCCTCAAGCGCAACAATTTCGACTAATCCGTCACTATCGTCTGAAAGTGTTCGGTTCAGAGTGCCGTTTACAAAAACAAAATTGATAAAATCTGAAGGGAGCAATTTAGAAACTTCACGCATCTGTTCATGAGTAAGTACGGCTTCGTTTTCAGAGGGAAGACTCCATTCAATGCCTTTAAAATCACTCAATGAAGTGTATTTCCAGGCTTCATCTTTTTTACCGGGTAACCCTACAGCTAAAAAACTGCGGAACGCTTTTTCGCGCATTTCAGTCGCAGCCTCGCTGTTAAGTGCTGAACTGCTTTTAAAATTGTTGTAATTTGTTTCCCAGCTCATGAATTAATTTACCAGCCAGTCATAACCTTTTTGCTCAAGCTCCAGAGCTAAAGAAGCGTCGCCTGATTGAATTATTTTTCCACCGGAAAGAACATGCACAAAATCCGGCTTGATATAATCAAGCAGCCGTTGGTAATGGGTAATCAAAAGAATTGCATTTTGCTTTGAACGAAGTTTGTTAACGCCTTCAGCAACTGTTCTCAGTGCGTCGATATCAAGGCCGGAATCTGTCTCGTCCAAAATTGCAAGACGCGGCGATAGTACCGCCATTTGCAGAATTTCATTCTTCTTTTTTTCGCCACCCGAAAAGCCGACATTGACGGGTCTGTCGAGATACTCAGGCTTCAACTGAACGATTTTCATTTTTTGATACAGAAATTCCCTGAAGTCACCTTCAGCCATTGGCTCAGATCCCTGATGCTGAAGAATCGAATTAAAAGACGTGTGTAAAAATGAAAAGTTAGAAACGCCGGGAATTTCAACTGGATACTGGAAGGCCAGAAATATTCCTTCCTTTGCGCGGACATCCGGCTCCATTTCAAACAAGCTCTGCATTTTGAAGTTAACTTCGTAAGCGATTTCACCGGACGTTACTTCATACGACGGA
>JANPPN010000183.1:0-21017 GCA_031428535.1 Bdellovibrio sp.
CATACCCGGAGTAGCGGGAATCGGCCCGAAAGGCGCACAGAAGCTCATCGAACAATTGGGAAGCCTTGAGGACGTTTACGAAAAAATTGAACAGGTCGCAAGCGCTTCAATAAAAGAAAAACTTTTGACATCAAAAACCAACGCTTTGTTATCAAAAAAGCTGGCTACGATAGTGTGCGACGCCCCGATTACAAATACGATCGAGGATTTTAAATTGAAGCCGTTCAAAACGGAAGAGCTGCGGACTTTTTTACAGGAACTGAATTTTAAAACGTTTGAAAAAAATCTTTTGGGTGATGGCCAATCAACATTTTCAAATGGAAACGAAAAATCCGGTAGTGCGGCAAAGCTGCAAGAGCCGGTACATAGCCGCTACGAATCCGGCGCGTTTAAATCCGAAGTCAAAGATTGGGATGCTCTGGCAATTCAGCAAAAGCTCGATACGGGCCAGGTTTTTTTTGCGTTTTCAGAAGCCTCTCAGTTTGCGATCGGTTTTGCTTCTGATCTTTATATGACCGATGTTTCCGGCTGCAGACTTGATTTTTCAAAGGTGACGTGGTCAGGCTTTGATCTCAAAAAAGTTTGGACCGAACTTGGCATTAAGGCCGATGGAACCTTGAAGGTAGACTGGGATCTGATGCTGGGAAGCTATGTGCTGAGAGCCGCGGATTCTTCTGATATCGAAAAACTGGCTGATTTTTTCCTGAATAACAAAGTAGACCTTTCTGCAATTGAAGACTTGAAAGATCGGCTGCAGGCCTATTACGAGCTGTGCCTTGATCTGAGTGTAACAGTTAAGAAAGCCTTACACGAAAAAGATATGTATGTTATTTATGAAAAGCTCGAGAAGCCGGTTATTTCGATGCTTTTTGCTATGGAACAAATCGGGATAAAGCTGGATCTCGGTTTCCTGAAGGAGTTTTCTGAAGAACTCGGGACCGATCTTAAGTCGCAGGAACAAAAAATTCATGCGCTGGCCGGCGAAGAATTCAATATTGCCTCACCCAAACAGCTGGGCGTTGTACTCTTTGAAAAAATGGGACTCGAAAGTACAAAAAAAACAAAAACCGGCTATTCAACCGATAATGACGTACTTGAAAATCTTAATCACCCAATTGCCAAAGAACTGATTCTATATCGTGAACTTGCAAAGCTCAAATCTACGTACGTTGATGCCCTGCCTGAAATGGCTGATCAGGCTGGCCGGGTGCACACCCATTTTAATCAGGCGCTGACGGCGACCGGGCGGCTATCGAGTACGAGTCCGAATCTGCAGAATATTCCGATAAAAACCGAGAAAGGTCAGCGGGTCAGAAAAGCCTTTATCGCAGAAGAAGGAAAAAAACTCTTGTCGCTGGATTATTCGCAGATCGAATTGCGAGTGCTCGCACACATCTCTGAGGATCCGGGCTTAATTCGCGCGTTTCGCGATGATCTTGATATTCACACCGCAACCGCATCTGAAATTTTTTCGGCCGATGTGAAGTCGGTAACGAAAGAGCAACGCCGCATAGCTAAAGCTGTGAATTTCGGGATTGCCTATGGGCAGGGGGTTTTCGGTCTTGCCGAAACTCTCGGTATCGGGCGCAAAGAAGCGGCTGATATTATCGAAAGGTACTTTATTAAGTTCAGCGGCATCCGCGAATACATTGAAAGTACGATAAAAAAGGCCCACGAACAGAAATATGTTGAAACTCTTTTCGGGCGAAGACGGTATATCCCTGAACTCGACAATAAAAATGTAATGGTCAGGAAATTCGGCGAGCGCGCCGCCATCAATGCCCCGATTCAGGGTACGGCCAGTGATCTTGTTAAAATGGCAATGATCGAACTCAAAGCCGACCTCAAGATTAATTTGTTACTGCAGGTGCATGACGAACTGATTTTTGAAGCTTCCGAGCAGGAAATAAATAATCAATTAAGTTGGATCAAAGAAACCATGGAGAACGTAGCCAAACTTAAAGTGCCGCTCAAAGTGAATTATTCGATCGGAAAAAACTGGGACGAAGCGCACTGATTTTATTCTGTTTCCCAACCGACGACACGACCGCCTTCAAAGTAAACCAGTCGGCTTTCCTGCTTGTAGCCCTGCGGTGTTGAAACCTGTTTCAAGTACTGCCAACGCTCATTTTTGTAGATGGAATTTCCACTCGTTTCGATTTGCGAGGGCTCGCCCCACGATTTTCGGACATAATCCTGCGGCATTCCGAGGGCAATATCCTGCGACTCAACAATTTCGTCAAAATGTTTCAGATCTTTTGCACGAGACCAGATTTTGTTTTTATTTATCCAGACTTGTCGTCCTTCAATCGAGGGGATCGACAGGACTTCTATTTTTTCGCTGTCGGAGGCCAGCCAGGGAAGAATTTTTGAGTATTGCAGTCTTTCCTTCTGTGTATCGAGCGAGCGCTCGAGTTCGCGCAATTTTTTCCGTTCAAGTATCTGGATTTTCTGTTCGTTCGGAATTTCTTTTTTCGGATCAAACCCGAGTTCATAGGCATATTTCTGCATTTCTAACGTTGTAATTTTAACATCGTCGACTCGTTTAACTTCTATTGAGGGTGCAACCGGTGCCACAGCCGGAGCGGTGGTTATCGGTTTAGCCGGTTCCGTTGCGGGTTCCGGCACTGAAACACAGGCTGCAAAGAAAATTGAAATGCCGAAGTTCAGTAAAAAACGAAGCGGGTTGAGATTTTTTGCCATATTACAATTTTAGTGCAAATTGCCAAAATAAAGGATTATAATTTTTTGATGAGTGATGAAAACACTAAAAATCAAGACTCCGATCCGGACGAAAATCCAGTTCTGCCGGAAGCCGGGATTTCTGAAGCTGAAAGAGCTGCTGAAGACGAAGCCTTGCTGTCGGAAGTCGACGCAATTTTGAGTCATGAAGATCCGGATTTTCTGAATCAACTCACGCTGATCAAGATTGATTCGAGCCTGGTGGATCTGTCAATAATGGATGATATTCTTGGCTACGATAAAAAATCCCGTTCGAATCTGATTTTTTATATCAAGCGGCCTTTCGAATTTACGACGAACCCAAAACCGGTTATCATATTCTGGCTGGTCTTTCTTGTTTCAATCGTCGTTACCACGTTAGCTTGGCAAAACAAGGATTCGATTTTCAATGAAAGTCTGTTTTTGAACTCTTACGCCGAACTCGGTACCGAACTTACGAATTTTAATCCAAATAGTGAAGTTGAATCATTTTATGATAATCTGCGCTTTGCAAAAAATCTGGTTTCAATTTCGCCGATGCATGTGAATCTCAGGCCCTCGGAAAACTCCGGAAGCAATCCGATGCTTGCAATTGAAATTACGGCTGAAGGTCTTTCTGCAGATGCGATCATCGAAATAAAAGATCGCGAAGCCGAATTCAAGGATATGCTTCTCCGTCTAACCGAAGAAAAAAACTATGATGAACTTGTCGAGGCGCAGGGTAAGCTTATTTTATGTGAGCAGTATCGCGACTTGCTTAATGCTTACCTGACACGAGGTCAGGTAAGAAAAATATTGCTTAAGTCTTTCGTAATTAAACCATGACCTCACCGGAGTTCTCGATTTTGAAATTATCTACGGTGATATTGTAGTTTTTAATTCTATCGTGCAATGTCGATTTGGGCATTCCGAGATCGATTGCGGTTCGTTTCTGATTTCCCAAGTTGGCGGCCAGCCGTTTCAGGATCATTTGTTTTTCAATTTCTTTGATTACAGACATCTGCTGGAGATCATTGGCGCCGGCAAAAGCGACACCGGTGGGTGCGTGAGCCAGTTTTTCCTTTTTGTTCAGCAAGATATCGATGTGTTTGTCTTCAATAAATTGTTTCGGGTAAAGTGCTGAGGCGCGGGCAACAACATTTTTCAATTCGCGGATATTGCCGTGCCATTCGTGTTTCTTTAACAGTTGAAGTGCATTATGTGAAAACCGCACTTTCATCTGCCGTGCAAATTGATAAATAATATCCTCGAAGTCTTCCATACGTTCCCTCAGGGAGGGGACCTCGATCGTAATGACATTCAGCCTGTAAAAAAGATCTGATCGAAAACTGCCCTCGCGGATTTTCTGATATAAGTTCTGATGTGTTGCCGCAATAACCCTGACATCGGTTTTTATTGTTCGGTCACTTCCTACCGGCCGAATTTCATTATTTTCGAGTGCGCGCAATAGTTTTGCCTGCAGGCCGTACGGGAGATCCCCGATTTCATCAAGAAAGAGCGTGCCCGATCTTGCACTTTCAAACGCTCCTTTGCGGTCAGCGATTGCGCCCGTAAAACTGCCTTTTATATGACCGAATAATTCACTCTCAACGAGAGTTTCAGTCAGTGCCGAACAATTGACACTCAAAAACTGCGCTTTACTCTGTGCGGAAGTGCGATGTAGGGCCTGAGCAATAATATCTTTGCCGCAGCCTGATGGGCCTAGCAATAAAACCGGATGTTTCGTCTGTGCAACCGAAGACAAGCTCCGTAATTGTTCATTCCAGAATTCAAATCGGCTGTTAAGCGGGAAAACCGGTTTTTCTAGTTCAAGGTCATGAACAACAAAATCAGAGGTGCCAATTGAAATGAGATCACCATCTTTCAGAATGGCTTCGATAATGTGGGCGCCGTTTACCAGAGTTCCGGATTCAGTACGCATGTCTTTGATAGTAAGCTGGGGGCCTTTGATTTCGAGCCGGGCATGGCGCTCTGCTATATTTCCCCCCTGCAATTGAATGTTGCAGTTGCTGTCGCTCCCGATGTAGGCGAACTCGTGCAGGTTCCAGCTATACTTTGTTGAATCTAGAAGCTCCAGTTTAAATTGTGTCATAATGATTCCTCTCTTTGTTAGAGCTTGTTTCAAGGGGCGTACCCAAATTTCTTAGCGTGCGAGCCCGTTTAAATTGATCTGAGTGCATAAATTCCGATATTGAAGAATAAATCTAAGAATTGAGAATTTCGGTTTTCTATATTAATCTTCGGTCATGGCAAAAATGACATTTATTAAGAGCGCAGTAAAAATGCGGGATTTTCCTGTTTCGAAATATAAGGAAGTTGCCATGGCAGGACGGTCGAATGCCGGCAAATCTTCTCTGATAAATATCTGGGCCAATCAGAAAATTGCAAAAGTAAGTCAGTCGCCGGGAAAAACCCGTCTGCTTAACTTTTTCAATATGAACAACAGTTATGTCATCGTTGATATGCCCGGTTATGGCTACGCTTCGCGCGGGGGCGAAGAGCTTTCAACCTGGCGCAAGATGGTTGAGAACTATCTCACCCAGCGGGAACAACTGGCCGGGCTGGTTCTGGTGATGGATATGGCGCGCGACTGGGAAACAGACGAAGAGGTTCTTGCGCAGTTTATGATGAAGAATGATCTTCCGGTAGTAGTTGCGCTGACCAAATCCGACAAATTTTCTAAAGCGGATATCTCAAAAGCGGTTCTTCGGATAAAAAAACAGTCGCGTATCGAAGATGTTTTTGCAATATCTTCTCAGAACCTAACCGGCTGCGAAGAACTGGAAGAATTTATTTTTAGGACGTGGATTAAAAAATGAAAATTATCGCCGTTATCCCAGCACGTTTTGCTTCAACCCGTTTTCCCGGCAAGCCATTGGAGCTTCTCAAAAAGAAGCCCATCATCCAATGGGTTGTCGAGGGAACACGCACCAGCAGAGTTGTTGACGAAATTTTTGTCGCCACCGACGATGTGCGAATTGCCGACGTTTGCCGCGCAATAAATGTTAATGTATTGATGACTAGCGCTGAATGTGTGACGGGTACAGACCGAATTTTTGAAGCTACCCGCAATCTTGAATTCGATGTCGTGCTAAATGTTCAGGGGGACGAGCCGCTCATTGACAGCTCGTATATCGATCTGCTGGCTCAGGCTTTTCTCAAAAATCAGAGCCTTGAAATGGCAACTTTGGCACATCCGATTTCGAGAGAAGATCTGACAAATTTTAATGCTGTCAAAGTAATCACAAATACGTTTGATGAAGCCATTTATTTCAGTCGTCTGTCGATTCCGGCCACACTCAAACATATTGGCCTTTATGGATTCTCAAAAGCATTTTTGCAAAAATTTTGTACATCGCCACAGGCTTTTATAGAGAAACAGGAAAGTCTGGAGCAACTGAGAGCCCTGCATCTCGGTGCCAGAATAAAAGTTTTGCGCGTCGAAAAACCGACATACGGTGTTGATACTCCGGAAGATCTTCAAAAGCTTGAAGCTTTGTTGAAGTAGCTGGTATTCTTTATCCCATGTCAAAGCTGCCAGAAAAAAGAGTTTCCAAAAGTCGTTTAAAACAAAAATTTATATTCGTGACTGGGGGAGTGGTTTCTTCAATCGGAAAAGGTCTAACGGCGGCAAGCCTCGGCTCGCTGCTTGAAGCCCGTGGATTTAAAGTTACCATTATGAAATTCGATCCGTATCTGAATGTTGATCCGGGCACGATGTCGCCTCTTCAGCACGGCGAAGTGTATGTGACTGACGACGGCGCCGAAACAGATCTAGATCTTGGTCACTACGAAAGATTTACCAATAGTGTATTACAGCGCTCAAATTCAGTCAGTGCCGGGCAGATATATGATGCGGTGATTGCCCGCGAAAGAAAAGGCGATTATCTCGGTGGGACCGTACAAGTTATCCCGCATATTACAGAAGAAATTAAGTCGCGGGTTTATGAGGCGGCACAAGGATCTGAGGTTGCGATTGTAGAAATCGGCGGAACGGTCGGAGACATCGAAGCTCAGCCATTTTTTGAGGCCATCAGGCAGTTGCGCCTTGATCTCGGCCCGACGAATACGGCTTTAGTACATGTGACGTATGTTCCGTATATTGCGGTTGCGGGCGAACTAAAGAGTAAGCCCACCCAGCACTCGGTTAAAGAACTTCGCGAAATCGGTTTGCAACCGGATTTTCTCGTTTGTCGAAGTGAAAAAACAATTGATGACAATTTGAAATCAAAAATTGGTTTGTTCTGTTCGATCAAAAAAGAACATGTTATTTCGGCAAAAGACTCGGCATCGATTTACGACGTGCCAATGGCATTGCATAAAGAAAATCTTGATGCGTTGGTCGTAGCCACACTTAATCTCAAAGAAACAAAATATAATCTTTCCGGCTGGCAGAAAATCGCAAAGATCCAGGCCGCACCCCGACCTGTTGTGAAAATTGCGATCGTCGGAAAATATGTCGATTTAAAAGAGTCGTACAAGTCTCTGCACGAATCGCTCGTTCATGGCGGACTGGCCAATAATGTTAAACTCGACATCATTTATGTCGATTCCGAACATCTGAATCATAAAAATGTAAAATCGCTACTTTCAGAAGCTCGGGGAATTTTAGTGCCGGGAGGTTTCGGTACCCGTGGTGTCGAAGGAAAAATTACTGCGATCCAGTTCGCTCGCGAAAAGAAAGTTCCATTTTTCGGGATTTGTTTCGGCATGCAATTGGCCGCCATTGAGTTTGCGCGAAATGTCTGTGGAATAAATGATGCCACTTCACGCGAATTCGTAGGCGAAGTTAAGCGCGGCGGAAATATTGTAATTGATGCGATGGTTGAACAGCGCGGAGCCGTTGCTAAAGGTGGAACTATGCGGCTTGGGGCTTACAAATGTAAGTTACTTCCGAAAAGTCTTGTTCTTAAAATTTACAAGAAAAATATTATTTCTGAACGTCACCGTCACCGCTTTGAATTCAATAATAAATATAAAGATTTGTTTGAAAAACATGGATTAAGAGCAACTGGTGTGAATGAAGAGCGTAATTTGGTGGAAATAATTGAATACACCAAACATCCTTGGTTCGTAGGGGTTCAGTTTCATCCGGAATTTAAGTCAAAGCCGTTGAATCCGCATCCTTTATTCGCCGCTTTTGTAAAAGCGTCCGCTAAAAACAAGTAAGGCCCGAAATGAGCAGAGTATTAAATCGCGCAATTGAAACCCTGAAAATTGAAGCTGACGCTATCCTGCAGTTGATACCAAGGCTCAATGAAAAATTCGAAAAAGCAGTTGATGCCATTATTAAATGCGAAGGTAAAATCATTCTGACCGGGATCGGCAAGTCTGGGCAGGTTGCACGAAAAATTGCCAGTACGTTTTCTAGTACCGGCACACCGGCAGTCTATTTACATCCTGCCGAGAGCAGCCATGGCGATTTGGGTGTGATTTCCGGAAATGATCTGGTAATTGCTCTTTCTTACGGCGGCGAAGCTTCTGAATTAAATCCGGTTTTGAATTACATCTCACGAAATGGAAATTTTCTGATCGCAATAACCGGAAAAGCCAAAAGTACGCTTGCACAGGCGGCCAATGTCTTTCTTGATGTATCTGTTGAAAAAGAGGCCTGTCCACTGAATTTGGCGCCAACGTCATCTAGCACGGCAACACTCGCAATGGGCGATGCGCTCGCAATGTCGGTGCTGGAAGTAAGAGGTTTTAAAACAGAAGATTTTGCGGCACTTCACCCTTCAGGATCGCTCGGTGCAAAGCTGATGCGGGTTCGCGAGATCATGCAGACCGGAGCAGCGTTACCGTTCGTTAAAAAAGAAACGTCAATGAAAGAGCTATTAACTGCGATGACCCATCAGAGTGTTCGTGGCGCGGCCGGTGTTATCGATGCGGAACGCCGGCTCATCGGAGTGATCACAGACGGGGATATTCGCCGGTTTTTAGAAAAGAACCAGGATCCCTTTTCAAAAACTGCTGCAGATATTATGTCCAATTCACCTAAAACAATAGATGCCGGTGAATTGGCCGAACGCGCACTTTTTCTAATGGAGCAATTCCGAACACAGATGTTAATCGTGCTCGACAAAAATTCCGGCACACCTCTGCAGCCGGTAGGTATGATCATCTATCAGGATTTACTCAGAACAAAAGTCAGATAATCATCGACTTAGGTCGTAGTTGAAATAACTTACGAAAATTAAATTTAATTTGTTACAGACCTTCGTCGAACTGTTTCGGCTCATTGCTTGCGCTGCGCATTTATTTTTCTCACAATAAAGAGTCAATCCAATCGATGAAGGAAAAACTAGAAGTATATGGCGCTTGATGTTCAAAAATTAGGAACTGTAAAAATGTTGGTGCTCGATGTTGATGGTGTCATGACCGACTGTCGCCTTTGGATGGATTCTGACGGCGAATGGAAACGCATCTACTCTGTTCGTGATGGAGTCGGTATAAAGGCGCTTTCAGCAGCCGGATATAAGCTGGCGATAATTACCGGGGCGCAGGCTAAAGATGTCCGTGCGCGCGCAAAAATGCTCGGTTTCGATTTTTTCTACGAAGGTGCAGCCGACAAATGGCCTTCCTTTGAAAAGTTGCAGGCCGAATCGGGCCTGAAGCCTTCTGAAATGGCCTATGTCGGCGATGATGTGTTCGATATTCCACTGCTAAAAGCGGTAGGCTTCGGGGCCACAGTTCCAGAAGCTGTAGATGAAGTGATCGAAACAGCTCAATACGTAACTAAACGGCCGGGTGGAAACGGCGCAGTTAGGGAAATATGCAATTTTATATTGAAATACGGTTATTACTCTAAAACCTGAGGTGAAAGTGGTCGCGAATCTGATTAAAAGCCTGCTAATTTCCGTAATTCTGGTAGTTACAGTTGTGCTTTTCAGTATCGAGATCAACGCAAATGAAATGGAAGTGCCTAAAGATGAACTGGCCCAGGAATCTGTGCTGCCCATTTTCGACAATACCATTTCAATCAAAAACCGAAATGTGAAAGATACCCAGACATTCGATCTTGGGATTTTCGGCGGAATGTCGATTACCGAGCCGATAGCCAACACCACAAAATACGGGCTTTCATTTAATTATCATTTAAGTACAACGCATTCGATCGGGTTTCTTCTTTCGATGAACAGCACCGGTCTTTCGAAAGATGCCGAGGGGCTGAAAAATGATTTCGGCCTGGATTTCGGGCGGGCGCCGTATCCGGAGTATAGCCTGCTCGGTGATTATAATTTCAAATTGTTTTATGGAAAACTGAGCGTAACTAAAAAAGGCGTAATTAATACTTCAATTTATACTTCCGGGGCTGCGGGACTTATAAAATATATTCATAAGTCATATCCGACGATTGCGGTCGGCGTGGGCGAGAGATTCTATTTTACAAATAACTTTGCATTTAAGGTTGATCTCCGGCTTTTTGTGAACAATGCTCCGATTCCATTTAAAACAAACGCACTGAAAAGCACAGACCCCGTACCGGCTTATGATTCTTTTAATGACCGAATCACTTTCACAACCAGTTTAGAGTTCGGTCTAAACTACATATTTTAGGAGTTCAGCGATAATGAGATATTTATTTATACTTTTTATTATGAAACTTCTGCTGCTGGCCGGGCTTTCCGTCGCAGCCCAGGAACCGGTGCCGGCGCAAGTGCCCACCTCGGCCGATCAAGATGCCCAAAACGTTGAAAATCTTTATAAATCAATTCCGGAACCTATCGCTGCGCCAAAAAGCCAAAACTTAGATGAAAATGTTACGGCCCAGGAGAAGCAGCAGCAAACCGACATCAAAAATAACGTTGATGTGCAGAACAGCAAAGTAAAAAGCCTGACGGATCTGAACCGATTGGCGCCTTTCAGCGACATTTCCGTGATCCAGAAAAAGTTTCTGCCTAAGACGGGACGATTTCAGCTGTTTACGGCAGGTGGCCTTACGACCAACTCACCCTGGTTTATCAATCTCGGAGTTAAGGCAAATATTGGCTACCATTTTTCTGAATCTTTCGGTGTTGAAGTTTCGGGGATGTTTTTATCAAATTCAGAGGGTGAATCGGCAAAGGAAATTCGCAGCAATAACAATCTTCAGCCCGATAAATTCGTGATTACAAAATCTAATCTGGGACTTGATTTAATCTGGTCGCCGATTTACGGCAAGATCAGCACTTTAGAAAATGAAATTATTCCGTTCGATATGTATTTTGCATTCGGGGCCGGGATGGCCGGAACAAATTCCCAGGAAAAGACGGTGCCCACTTTCCATGCCGGAACCGGTCAGATTTTCGCTCTTACCAAGTCAATGGCCTTCCGGTGGGACTACAGTTGGATTTTTTATCAGGCCACGCCGGTAATAGATACCGCCTCAACGAGTGCACCTGCAAAGAGCACTTACAATGATCTCGTTTTCACCGCTGGAGTAAGCTTTTTCTTTCCGGAGGCTAATTACAGATGAAGTATTATATGCTCGCACCAGTGGTATTTTTTATCTTTTTAGTTATAAGTATTGAAACTCCTGCTCAGGGCGGGGAGAAAACCTATGTTAAAGAAATCGATGTGGCGATCAACCAGATAAAGAACGGAAACTATGTCGAATCGGCCCAACAGTTGTTAGGGCTTGCAAAAGTGGCCACCGTCGTCGGCGAGAAAGCACGGATCCGGTATTTACTCGGGCTTTCTTTGATGGAACTGAACCTCAATCAAACGGCGGCCTTTCAATTTGTCGAGGTCATTCGCTCCGGAAACGCAACCTGGACCAAAAACTCAATCGAAAAATTACTTATTGTCACTGATAAGCTGGGAGATGAAACACTGCTTAATTTTGCAATTCAAAGGGTCGATATCGCACAGATTCCGGCTCAGCACCGGGAGATGTTGTATTTCCGGTTAGGAGAGGCCAAGCAGAAGACCGCCGCGTTGAAAGAAGCTATCAGCTTTTACAGCAAAGTTACGCCGAAGAGCCGGTATTATTATAGTGCGTTATACAACACGGGTCTGGCGCAAGCCGAATTGAATCAGCACGATGACGCTTTACAAAGTTTTAACCGGCTATTGAACAGCCGTGCTAATGCAAAAGTAACCGATACAAACCGAGTTGCTGCACAAATGGCAATTGCCAGAACTCTTTATCAAAAACAAGACTGGAGTAAAGCAATTGAAGCCTACGCTGCGGTTCCGCGCGATCACATGCTCTGGCATGAGGCTTTGTTCGAAAAAACTTGGGCGATGCTTCGGGCGGCAAGATTCAGATCGACATTGAGCAATTTTCAATCGTTACACTCAACCTACTATGAGGACTTTTACCTGCCTGAAACGCTGTTGCTCCGGGCAATTGTTTACCTCTACATCTGTCAATATGATGAAATGGAAAAAATTCTGACACTCTATGAACAACAGTATAATCCTGCCCTTAAAAAGGTGACCAATTTCATGGAAAACACGAATCCGGAAATTTATTTTCAAGAAATCTACAAGACCTTTCAGATGAAACGAAATTCTGATTCTAAAAGGCAGCTCGCTTTGCCTTACAATATCCTGAAAAACATCGCCGAAGAGGGCGATGTCCGAAGAACATATGCTTATCTTCGAAAAGTAAACGAAGAGAAAAAAGCGGTTGAAGCAAATTCTCAGCTCCGAAGTTCTTCGGTAGGAAATTATGCAACGCGCATTCTGAATAATCGGATCACCAGTACAAAAGCCGTAATCGGTGAGATGACAAAGCGTCATCTGACTGAGATAATGAATGAGATTACTGACTTGAATGAACAATCCAGTTTTATAAGGTACGAAATGATTAACGGAAGAAAAGAAGCGATTAAAAAGAAAATCGCAGGAAAAAATTTAAGTCCGAACGACACGGAAAACCCGCAGGATAGATCATTTTATGTTCAAAACGGATATGAATTCTATCCGTTTCAAGGTGAGTATTGGTTAGATGAAGTTGGAAATTACCATTATATAGGAAAACAAAGTTGTGAATAAATATACAATGCAGATAATTGTGGGTTTGATGTTACCGGCACTGGCTTTTGCCCAGACCGATAATTCGAAGAAAAAAGTTACACTCGGAGATTTGTTGAAGAAGGCCGCCGATGAAAGTCGCGGAGCTAAAGCAACGACTCAGGCCGAGAAAAAATCCGTTGTTGTTCCGGATTCCACGATGGTTTTTGAGGAAAAGAAAGATATCAATCTTAATGCTGTAAAACCGCCGAAACTTTCCGAACTGTACAAATATGACAACGTCGATGAAGCCAAGTATGAAAAGACATTAAATCTGCAGATCGGCGAACTTTACAAGTTAACCCAAAAATTCAAAAACAGCGGAAATCGCGGAGAACTCTGGCTTCGTCTTGCCGAATTGTACCTTGAAAAAGCCAATATTATCGACCGTCGCAAACAAGATGAGTTCGATCTGAAATTACGTGAATTTCAAGCGGGTAAATCCAAAGTAAAACCTGTGCTCGACGTTGTTGACGCGAAGGATTTTAACCGAAAGTCCATTCAGCTTTATGAATGGTTTATAAAAGATTTTCCCAATGACCCAAAACTCAGTCAGGCACTTTTCTTTTTGGGTTATAATAATTTCGAACTCGGAAACGGTCAACTGGGTAGTCAGTATTACGATCAGCTAACAACTAAATTTCCGAAAAGCCAGTACGCCGGAGAGGCGCACTTTGCAATTGGTGAGGGATATTTCGAAAAGGAAGCCTGGAGCAAGGCCTATACAGAATACTCGTTCCTGATAAAGGAAAATACGCACAATTTGCATACGATCGCGATGTACAAGGCAGCTTGGTGTCTGTTCAGGGTCGGAAAAACCGAAGAAGGTATTAAGTATCTTGATTACATAATTAAATCCAGCCGTTTCGCCAAACAAAGCGGTACCACGGGTGGACGTAAAATCAATATGGCACGTCTTGAAAATGAATCGATCAAAGACTTGGTGGTCTTTTTTGCCGACATCGGCGAAACGAAGCGCGCTCTTACTTATTTCAGAACACTCAACACAAAAGAATCAAAAGATGCGATCGAAAAATTGGCGTATTACTATTCTAATAAAGGAAATAACGTTGAATCCCGCGAGGTTTTCAAATATTTAATAGCGCAGGAACCGAATTCAAAAAAGGCCTTCGAATATCAATATCAAATCGTACAGAATTATTTTGTGACGAAAAATTCTCCGGAATTCAAACTCGAGCTTTATCGCTGGATAATAAACTACAACGCCAAATCCGGTTGGCACGCGGCGAACAAGGGCGATGAAACATTCCTGAATAAAAGTATCCAATTGCGTGAGCAGACTCTGCGTAACTACATTTTACAACAGCATCAAACCGCGCAAAATTCGCGAGCGGCCTATTCGAGGCAGTCGGCGGATGAAGGTTACAAACTATATTTCCAGGAATTTTCCGCCTCGCCTCAGGTTGGCGACATGCACTTCTTCTACGGAGAGCTGCTGTATGATATGGGTCAGTTTCCCGAAGCGGCGATTGAGTACGCGGCAGTCGTAAACGGTTCGCCAAATAATCAGTACGCCGAGCGGGCCTCGCAGAATATTCTGCTCGCGATTGAAAAATCCCTGCCGAAAGACGAAGACCTGCAGAAACGCGTGGGTAGTTCAATCGAACCGATGCAAATGGACGACAAAGTCAGCAAGTTCATAACAACCGGACTCTGGTATCTCAGTAAGTACCCGAAGGCCGAGCGTGCCCCTGAAATTAAGTTCCGGATCGGTCGGTTATCTTATTTATCGAATAATTTTGATCCTGCCGAAAAACAATTTAAAGAAATTGTACAACAGTATCCTAAAACTAAATTCTCAGAGTATTCGGCCAATCTTTTGCTCGACATTTACAGTCTGAAGAACGACTTTGTCGGTCTTGAAAAAATCGGTGCCGAATTGCTGGCAGATCCTTCAATTTCAAACGGTAAAATCGGAACTGAAATTCGCGGCGTTCTCGAAAAGGCCAGCTTTAAGCGGGGCCAGAATTTTGAGCTCGAAAAGAAGTATCTCGAATCGGCTGCCCAGTTTCAGGCTTTTGCGATTCAATATCCGAAATCTGAGCTTATGGGAGTTTCGTTTTTTAATGCCGCCGTGAATTTTGAACGGGCAGGAAGAAACAAAGAGGCCATTGCAAACTACAAAAAAGTTCTCGAAACTAATTCGCCGACAGTCGCAGAACTTAAGCCTAAATCAAAAAGGCTTCTCGCAAAACTCCTACAGGACTCGGGATTTTTTGCTGAATCGGGACGGCTATATTCCGAACTTGCCAAAGACAATCCTAAAGACCCGCTTTACCATAATTATCTTTACAATGCGGCTCTGATGCTCGAAATAACCGGTAAAACGACCGAAGCTATTGCTGGCTACCGAAATTATATGAAGGTCAGCAAGAGCAAAGGTGAGAACTCGGCAATCCAGTTGAAAATTGCGACAATGCAGCGCCAGGCCTCGCGCAACCGTGACGCGGTTGACAGCTATAAGAGCTACATTGAAATGCCGGGAGTTTCGGCTGAAAATAAAATCGAATCTGTTTACTGGATCCATCAGCTTTCCCCGAAACGAGATTCCAAGGGCGATATTGCAGCCACGGAACAGCGGATTCGCGGACTCTTGGGTAATGTTCCGGCTGCCAAAAAGCAAGGTTCGAATGCGTATCTTGCCAAGCTGAAACTGAAAATGGCAATCGAGCTATTTCATAGTCTGAAAGAAATACCGATACCGGCAGATCCAAAAAAACAGAAAGCTGCCGTCGGTAAAAAACTTGAGAGTATGAGTGTCCTCAATCAGCAACTCGGTATCATTATTAAACTGGATTCTGCTGAGGAAATCGTCAGCGCGCTCGACATTCTGGGTGAATCTAACGAACATATGGCGCACTCCTTTAGTTCTGTTCCGGTGCCAGGAAACCTGAATGCCGACCAGAAAAAACTTTACTTAGCCGAAATCGAAAAGATTACATTGCCGTTTACGAATAAATCTGAAGAAAGTTATAAACTGGCAGTTGAACGCGGAATGGACCTTCAGATTTATAACGAAGCCTATGCCAATTCATTCAGGAAAATGAGTAAGAAGTATCCGCAAAAATACTATGCGTCCGGTGAGGTACCAAACGACAGCCAGGCTATTGATTGGGTAGGTGACAAATGAATAAGTTATTGATGACGGCAGGAATTAGTCTTGTGCTGGCTTCTTGCAGCTCGAGCCCGAAAAAAGAAAGTTTTCTGACCGAAAATAGAACGTCTTCAGGTAATGATGCAAAAATTTCGGGTCAGAAGACCGAAGCCAACCCTATTCCGGATAAAAAATCGGAGCCCGTTATTTCGACGCCGGCAGCATCCGAGATTAAACAGGCCGAACTCGATCAGGCCATTGCCTCCGGCGACGAAGAAAAAATCAGAAAAACCAGCCAGGAAATGCTGCAGTTCAACTCGAAAAATTCCAAAGCTCTGAATGCGCTGGCGATGTGGCACTATAAGAGGCAACAATATGAGGCCGCTACATTGCTATTGAACAAGGCACTGGCTGTAAATCCGAATGCATCCGAAGCCTTTAATAATCTCGGACTCGTCGAGCTTGCCAAAAACAATCGCAAAGAGGCCATTTCCATGTTCCGCAAGGCTTTGCAGGTAAATCCCGATAATCCTTTCGCAGCAGCAAATGCGGCGGCCATTTATGCACGTGAAAAAGACTATAACAAAGTTGTTTTTACTCTCGAAAAAGCGGTTAACAATAACAAAGCCAATGCGAGTGCGTTGAATAATTATGCGATTGCACTTGTCGCCACCGGCAGACACGGCGATGCCGCCGGATATTACGAGAAAATTCTGAAAGATAATCCGGATAACAAGAGTTATATTCTGAACTACTCGATTTTGTTGATAGAAAAGCAAGCTAAATTCAAAGAAGGACTAGACTTAGTTAACAGACTAAAGTTCGTAGGAACAGACAATGAGTCTCGTCAAGTAATAAAGGAATTGGAAAATAAGGCAAAAGCTGGTTTAAAATAGGATAACGGAGTTTTGATGACATTTACGAGAAATATATTCTATGCATTCATTCCTGTAACATTCTGCGGAATATTTGCTTATGCACAGGCTGACGCTACAGCGCAAAATGCTGCGCCTGCGGTTAAATCAAAACCAGAAAAGAAACATACAATTAATTTTGAAGATGAATTGGTTGAAGGAACAGCGCAGAAGCCTGAGTTCTTATATTTATTTCAGAAAAAGAATTTTAATTATAAACGTTTGATTCGTCTCAGAGAAAATTTTATTCCGGAAATGAAAAGATCTTCTGAAGACATTCAAAGACTAAAAGGTGGAAGATGAAAACCCCTATAGTTTTTCGAGTCTATAAAAAAGAACAGATATTTGTCGTTAAGCAGTTTGTCGATGACGACCGGATCATTATCGGTAACGGTCCTGACGTACACATCGACCTTGGTTCGGATGTTTCTTCGATTCATTGTATTGTCGAAAAAAGAGGCGATGGCTTTTTTATCTGTGACATGGGTTCTGATAAAGGAACATTTCGCGATAAGCGACTCGTGCTTGATGAACCAATCTCAAACGGCGACACATTTCAGATTGGGCCGTACTCAATAGTATTTTTTATTGGTTCTCAAAAAAACATTACTCCGAACTCAACTCCTCAACCTGAAGACTTGCCACCGGGACCACTTGCGCCTCAGGACCGACCTGTAGTACCTGTTACACCTGCGGCACCGGCGCCTGTACCAGTTGCACCGGTTGCAATTGCAAAACCTGCAGCAGTCAAGCCTGCTTATATTCCACCGGTTAAACCGAAAACCGTCATTCTTTCCGCTAAGGCCCGAAGAAAAGCGCGAAACACATTTGCACCTAAGAGTGACTACAAGGATCTGAAAGACCATCTTAAAGTCGGTACCGGTAATTATGTTGAAGTTATTGTTTCTTGGCAGGAAAGAATCGTCGAGACTTATCATTTTCCAGTTCAGGGTAAAAAGCTTCTTGGTGTCAACGCTGACATTTCAGTTCCTGAAGGTTCAGCTCCAAAAGACTGGAAACTATTAAGCTTAGATTCCGTCGTCACAGTTCATACGACTTCTGAAATGAATGTCGAAGTTTTGCGCGACGGCGAAATCAGAGTCATTAAAGACAGCGAGTATAAGTTGCAACAGGCTGAAGCTTGCTTTATCCGGTTGGTCAACGGCATGCAATTGGTTATTCGTTTTGCGCCGAAACCTCCGGTCATTCTTTTTGAGTCTCCGCTCGTACTCGGGGCATCTGAATTTACCGGATTGCTCGCCTCATTAATTATCGCCGTGCTTGCGGGTCTTTTGGTTTCAGTCAGTAAACCAAAAGATGACAAGACCGATGAGCAACTTGAAATAATTGCTAAGGTTGTTTTCACTAATCCACCAAAAGTGCCGTTAGCAGAAATCGTTGAAGCCGCACCTCCGGAAGTGAAACCGCCTCAGCCCGAAGTAATTAAAAAAGTTGAAATCAAAGAGCAAAAAGTTGAACCGGCAAAAGTGGCCAAAACAAAAGCAAGTGAGGCGGCCGGAAAAGCCGCTGAAATTAAACCAAAAGATACTAAGCTCAAAGCAAAGATGTTTACGTCAACCAAACAGGGTGGCGCAATTAAGACCGGTCCGACGGATGGCGCGAACGCAAAGAGTAAAGAGCCGGATCCGAATAATTCAGGTCTACTTGCCGCTTTCGGTTCGGGCGGCGCTCGTTCGAAGCTTGATCAGGTCTACAGTGGTTCGGGAGAATTGCTTGGCGCCGGAGAAAAAGCAAAAGGGGCATCTGGATTCAGTGCCAACCGTGCCGGCGATGATTTAGGTTCTAAATTTAAAGACACTGGCGCCGGCGGCGCAGGTACAGCAACTCAGGGAATAGCCGGAATCGGCACCAAGGGACGCAGTACCGGTATGACGGGTTATGGAAGCGGAACCGGATTCGGTGACAAAGATAAAGTTCAGATTTCCGCAGGCGGAAGCGAAGAATCTTTTGCGGGCTCGATCGATAAGGAAGCCGTAAGACGGGTTATTATGGCCGCTCTTTCTCAGTTCAAGTCGTGTTACGAAAGAGAATATCGCCAGAATACGAAACTTGAAGGTAAAGTTGTTGTTGCCTGGGAAATCCATGAACAGGGCATGCCTAAAAACGCCCGAATCGTAATGGAAAAATCAAATATTAAAAATAAGTTAGTAGAAGAATGTGTGAAAACTAGAATGTTAGGTTTGAGATTCCCAGAGCCCCCAGCGGGCACCTGGGCCGATATTTCTTTCCCATTTGTGTTTCATGGACAAAAATTTTAGAGGAGGCGAAACGTGAACCCAGTTGCAACAGTAGAAAACATGAATCCGATAGTAAGAGCATTTAGCGAAGGCGGATTCGTAATGTATGTAATCCTTGTGATTGCAGTATTAACCCTAATACTCGTGATAGAGCGATTCATCGCTCTAAAATCATTGAGGGTTGATAAGAAAGAGTTCGCCGATCAGATCTTCAGGATGGTGATTGCAGGAGACATGCGCCAAGCGATTTCTTACTGCGATTCGCGCTCAACTCCGCTTTCAAACACGGTAAAATCCGGTTTGGTGCAGGTGATGAATAAGCGGCCTGATGAAGAAGTGCAGGTGGCGATGGATGCCGCGGTTCTCCGCGAAATGCCAAAGCTTGAAGGTATGACTTCATTCTTAGCCGTGCTCGGTAACATTGCCGTTCTGGCCGGACTCCTAGGTACCATCATCGGTATGATCGGCTCCTTCCGAGCGGTCTCTTCAGCTGACCCGGCAACAAAAGCCCAGTTGTTATCTGAAGGTATTTCGCACGCACTTAACTGTACTGGCTTCGGTCTAACAGTTGCGATTGCTGCGATTTTGTTCTACGGATTATTCCAGCACATGATTCAGAAATCAGAAAATGAACTGCTTGAAACAAGTATGTCATTGATGAATCTGGTTGCCGCTAACCGCGATAAATTACGAGAATAAATTTAAGTTAACTTTTAGAAGAGAGTAAAAATGTCACAGATAGAATCATCATCCAGAGGGCGAAATACCAATGTAGACTTGAATCTCGTTCCGTTTATCGATTTGATGTCTGTGCTGATTACTTTTCTTTTGATTTCCGCAGTATGGACGCAAGTGTCGATGATTCAATTGGGAGCCTCCTTTGCTTCGCCGAAAGACGACCTCCAGAAGGATTTTAAACCGCCGCCGCTAGAGGATTTGGTTTTCAGACTGGATGTTGTGGCGAACGGTTATGTGGTTAAAATCGGAACAGAAACAAAACCGATTCCCAAGGTGAATAACGAGTACAATGCTGAGGCCCTCATCACCGAACTGACGAAAATTAAGAAAAAGTATCCTGAAAAAGAGGGTGTCAAAATCGCGATTTCAGATGATATCCATTACGAGCATGTAATTACAGTTATGGATGCCGGCCTCAAATCCGGATTCTCTCCGGAATTACTCACAGGGGGGCCGAACTAATGGCAATTTTCAGACCCGGCCAGCGCCATCGCAATCACAACATTTTAAAACGTCGTGGAAACAAACGATCCGTAACCGCAATTTTGTCGCTAACTGCGATGGTTGATATGTTTACGGTACTCGCTGTATTTCTGTTACAGAATTACAACACAACTGGTGAAATTCTTTATATACCGAAAGAAGTGACGCTTCCGAAAGCCAATCGGGTCGTCGAACTTAAGCCCTCGTTGGTTGTTACAATTTCTCCTAAAGAGCTTTTGATTGATAATACACGGATTGCCAGTTTTGAAGAAGTTAGAGATTCAAAAAGCTGGGTAATCCCGAGTCTTCGCGACCAGGCCCGGATTTTTCTTGAGAAAGCAAAGGCAGAGCAAGAAGCCAAACTGCAGTCTAAGCTTGCAAAGGTGGTCAGCAAAACTCTCGGTGAAGAGCCTGTAGACCTCAATGCGTGGAAAAAAGTCACGATTCAGGCCGACAAGACAATTGATTTTCTTACATTGAAAAAAATCATGTATTCGGTGTATGAAGCGGGCGGAGGTCCGATCAATTTTGCAGTATCTAAAGAATTCAATAAACAAGATGCGACTGCAAATTCCGAAACTAAATAGGTATACAGTTCTATTCATTTTACTTGTTGTTTTTGTCTTTATTGAAATCATTATCATGTCGCCAAGTCAGCTCGAAAAAAAAAACGAAGATTTTGTCGAGCCTGATAAATTACTTGTTTTAAATCCAGAAATTAAAAAAGACGTCGTCGACCAGAAGATGCGTGGGATTCAGCTTTTTGAGAAAAGTGAAGGCGACAAAGGC
>JANPPN010000184.1:0-3421 GCA_031428535.1 Bdellovibrio sp.
TTCGCTCAATAAAATTTATTTGATCGGCAAAAAAACCGGCGTGGTTTTAGAAAAACAAGACGAAGAAGTCACAATCATTCTGACAATGCCCGAACAGTCAGCGCATATTGCTTACGAGAATTCGTTTCCGGCAACATGTACCGCAAACGGCGTTGCCGGCAGCGGAACACACTTATTGGGAGCGGCAGTTCTTACAAGCGCAAGTTTCAAATTGAATTCTCGGGCATCATATAAAGAAGAATCAAAAGCAGAATCATATGAACTTTCTGGAGTCACGATAAAAATTAGAGATTGGAAAACAGGGGTATCGCAATGAAAAATATTTTACCGATTTTGGCTTTTGGCTTTTCACTGTTTATTGCCGGAAATGCAATGGCCAAATTTACTTACGAAGGCTACCTAACTAATTCATCAGACAATCCGCTTTTTGCTCAAGCGGCGATGGTCAGAATTTCCGTTGTGCCACCCAGTACTACCTGTATCTTGTACATGGAAACTCACAGTATTTTAACAGACTCCAAAGGTTTCTTTTCAGTTCAGGTTGGAGACGGTACCGATGTATACCCCTTAGCTAACTCTTTAGATGGCGTTTTCAAAAATGATCCGGTTCCTATGTCAGGGATGTCCTGTTCTTACACACCAACTGCCGGCGATGGCCGTCGTTTAAGAATTGAAGTGGATCCCACCGCTTCCGGCTCTTCTTTTCAACTCCTCAGCGGTTTTGTCGTCCTTGGTAAAGCACCGCAGGCGGCGCATGCCGACGCTGTTGGCGGATTCAACGCAACGAATTTTGTCAGATCTTCCAGCGCAGCCCCAGAGCTTACTTCAGCACAGGTTACAGTTTTGTCTCAACTCATCGACGGAACTTCAAGTTTATTTGGTGGAGCTGGTTCAAACGGAACAGTTACAAATGTTAGCGCAAATCCGCCACTCGGCGTTTCTAGCGGCTCTACAACTCCGGTTATTTCAATTACTCAGGCCAGCGGAAGTGCCGGCGGTTATCTGACTTCCGCGGATTGGACAACTTTCAACAGTAAACTGGGGCTATCAAGCTCTTTCACCGGAGACCTAGCCGGCACAGCCTCTGCCGTGGTCGTTGCGAAAATCCGCGGTAAGCCCGTCAGCACAGCGACTCCGATCGGTGGTGATGTTCTGAAATACGATGGTTCGCAATACGTTCCGACTGCCCTGGGCGACGCTGCAAGTAAAAATGTCGGTATAGGTGCGGGTACCGTGGCCGCCGGCGATGACTCACGCATCGTCAACTCATTAACAAAAGCCCTTCCTTTTGGAAAAGCTTTCCTCGGCGATGGTGGCAACCTTGCAGTCGCACGAAATATTAATCTTGGCGATATCAAAGCTGCATATACTCCGTTTGGTCCGGCCTTTAATATCGGGGGCGGTTGCGGTTCGGGAGACATGATTCAGTATTCTTCGCTAACCGGCGATTTCAGCTGCCAGCCTTTCAACTTAGTAAGCGGACAGGTCATTTCAGCGCTCGGTTTCTTGCCAATAGGCGCAGGAAGTCCGCTTTTGATGCCGATCGGTTCAAATACAAGTCCGACCTACAGTTTCTCGGGCGATTCCACCACAGGTATATTTTCACCCGCCTACGGTGTAATCGGATTTTCTTTTACAGGTGCGGAAGCGATGCGGATAACGAATACTGGCAATATTGGTATCGGTATACAATCGCCGGATTCAAAGCTTGCCGTGCTTGGTACAATGCGCGCCACTTCGATTTCGGGATCGCATTTTATTAGCTCAACGAACACAATTGATTTTGCGCAAGGAAATAACATTACATCTACATTTAACTGTTCGGGAAATATCGTCTTGCAGAATATGCGTAATGGCGGTAATTACAAAATAGCAATCGCTCAGGGGAGCACTACAATGTGCGTTTTTGATCCCACACTTGGGGGCACCCAAGACGCTGGTGGACCTATTACGTTTAAATACTACCCGGCAAACGCATCCCGAAACGCCAGCGGTGACACGACTTATGAACTCAGCCGCTTCGGAAGCACCGTTTACGTTAAATGGATGACGATGTACCCTTAATATTTTCCCCAGACTTCTTTAAGTCGGCTGGCGCGTCCGCAACTGGTGGAGTAGTATTTATAGCGAATCGGATTTTTTTTATAATACGCTTGATGGTAATCTTCGGCCGGATAAAACGGCTTTTCAGGAAGCAACAGCGTTTCAACCTTGCCTTTAAGCTTGCCGGATTTAATCAGTTCATTTTTAACTTTGTCGTACGTGTTTTTCTGTTCGTCATTGGCGTAATAAGCTGCGCTCGTGTACTGTTCGCCCTTATCGCAAAACTGCCCTTTAGCATCGTACGGATCTATATTCTGAAAAAATACCTGCACAAGTTTTTCATAATTTATTTTTTTCGGGTCATAAACCACCTGAATGGCTTCGCGATGACCGGTGCCGCCGGCCGACGTCGTTTCATAGACTGCGGTTTCTTTGGCTCCGCCGATGTAACCCGCGGTTGTGCCAACGACTCCTTCCAGTTTATCAAACGGCGGTTGCATGCACCAGAAACAGCCCCCCGCAAAAACTACGGTCTGGGTTTTATTATCTCCTTCGAAAAGTTTTTCGAATTCGGCGTAGCCCGCTTCTTTTAGTTTGGCTTTCGGAATAAAGCGCATCGCCGCCGAATTCATACAGTAGCGCAATCCGGTTGGTGCCGGGCCGTCAGGAAAGACGTGGCCTAAATGTGAATCACCGAATTTACTTCGCACTTCGATGCGTTTTCCGAACAAACCCTTATCTTCTTTTTCAACGATGTTTTCTTTTACCAGTGTTTGAAAAAAGCTCGGCCAGCCCGTACCCGATTCGTATTTGTCTTTCGAACTGAAGAGCGGTTCGCCCGAAACCACATCAACATAAATGCCGTCTTCTTTGTTGCCGTTGTATTCATTTTTGAAAGGCGGTTCGGTGCCTTCTTTTTGCGTAACTTTAAACTGCATAGCTGAAAGAGTTTTTTTTAGTTCGGATTCAGTTGGCTTTTTAAACATCGAGGCCTCCCAAGCATTAACTGTAATAGACATAAAGACCGCCAGTATTATAAAGAAGTATTTTTTCATATGGACATGTTATCGGGTCCGAATTGATTTTCAACGTGAAAGCGTAGGTTGAATCGGGCCCAAAACTACACGATGTGCTGGGTGGGTATTCAGTTCAATAAATCGTAAGTTATTGAAATCACTAGGCTAGTCGGGTAAAAAAGCCATTATCGGCTGAATTAAAAAAAAATACTGGAAATTTCAAGAAGTTTAGTATAATTTCAGGGCTCAAACATAAGTCTCTCTTGAGTGAAATAGCGTTTTTGTTAGTTCTTCTGAGGTGGCAACCATATCCGTGGAGGAATTAATGGGAAAAAAAATATACGTAGGTAACTTATCATACA
>JANPPN010000185.1:0-19827 GCA_031428535.1 Bdellovibrio sp.
AGCCGAACAAATCTATGAAAACCAGATTCCGAAATATTCAATACGTTGCAAGCTTCAGCTACACAAAATCCTTTTTCACTAAATGCAGTTTTTAATTTGGAAAAGAATAAAACTTCAGTCGAAATCGAGGTCGCGTTCTGATCTTTGCGCAAGAGCAGACTGAAGCCCTCTTTGGCCAAAAGCCGATAACCGCCGGGTTCATATTTAATTTCGGCATTGTACGAATTTTTCTCAAGCCATTGCCGGAGCCTTTTGATAATTTGCCTGATGCGGTAAGGAGAACTATCAATATCAAAGAATTCGTCAGAATATATTTCTGAAAACAATGCCGCCACACTTCTTGGCGCATAGAGGTCTTTTGTTAGAGCCAATAACATATGAGGCATTTTTGTCCCCGCGCTTAGCCCGACATAACTTTCGCTCTCACAATCAGATAAATCAATGCAACCGGCTGCGAGGTCTCCCCAGATCAGTTTTTCGCTCGCATCATGTCGGATGAGTTCACAGGCTCTTTTTTGGTAAGCACTTGATGGTGTGCCAAAAATCAGCTGATCAAACATTCTTTGATCAAAACTGATCATCAGGCAAAACAAGTCCGATTCTCTCACGCTTTCCCAGTGTTTCTGGGTTTCGGCACTTGATCTGAATGATAAAATCGGCGCAACAGATTTCGTCTCAAACGCCGCGATGATCGACTGCCACTTGCCGGTTAACAGCGCATCGTAGCTTTGAGAGCTGGTAAAAATTTCTTCCGCCAATTTTAAATCTTTTTTTGCTTCCGAAAAATTATAATTTAAAACATTCATCTGACCCCGGAGTTCAAGACAGTTCCCCTGTAATCGTGTGGATTTAGCCTCGCGGGCAAGTTGTAAGGTTTCGTCGATTGAAGCCTTGGCTAAAATCAGGTCGCCCGATCCCACATAGCACGCTGACAGATTAACTTTGGCAATTAAGCGAGAATAATTATCAATTTCCAAAGTTAAGTAGTGCTCAAAATACTTACGGGCTTCAATATAGTTCCAATTTAACACATGACAAAAACCACTGTAAAGCAGCGCTTCGGGGTTTGTAACCGGATTGATGCCTTTAAGAAGCTCTAAAGATTCTTTGATTGAACCAATTCGTGAGATTAACGCCGAGTACTCACAGATTTCAGAGGGCGTAGGCGCTTCAATCAGTAGTTTGTCATCCCGGATAATTGGATGTAGTAAACGTATTCCGTGATTTATTAATCCCGCTCTTCTGAAAAGTTTTGCCATGCTTTGCCGGTAACTTCTCGGAATTTGTGTCAGATTTATTTTGGAAATTAAACTAACGACTGAATTAATTTTTCCGGCCTTGATGAGCAAATCGCATTCTTGCAAAAGATAATCGTACTTGAGTGTTTCAGGCTGGGACACGCATTTGCTCCTGCTATTAGCTCTATCGGTTTAACTCCAATACAACTGAATATCCCACCAAACATGTCACTTCATATAAAGCTTTATAGAATTTATTCTTGTTACAAGGGGGAAATACGATGAAACATTTAACCAAAAAGTATTTCAAAATGATACAACTGTGTGTTCTCTTAATCTGGACTTGTGGTGAGCTTGCAAATGCAACAGAGGCTGTACCCAAATCTTTCGTCGTCAAGGTGGGCAGTTACAGTGGCTCTGTATCGGCTTTAGCCTTTGCTGCAGATGCGAAAACGCTTAAACTCTATACCAATTCCAGAGGAAACCTAGCTGTCGATTTTTCGATTTCGGCCCAGCAGTTATCTTCTTCCTTGGCTTTGTCCGCTTCGTTCAAACAAAATACATCTGAGGATACCTTCACTTTTAAAGTCTTGGATTCAAGTGGCCAATTTATAAGTTTAGGTAGCACGACAGGTTCGGCTAGCCAATACAAAGTGCTTAAGTATGCAATTCCGGATTCTGCTGTTGTAAATGGTATTATCACCGTAAAAATGATTTCATCTGCAGGTGCTGACGATTGTGTATTGGATAAACTTGTTGTTGCAGACCAATCAACTTTGATTTCAACCCCGACTCCAACCCCAACCCCAACCCCAACCCCAACCCCAACCCCGACTCTAACTCCATCAACTTCAGCCATTTCAGTAGGATCAAGCTGGTATTGGCAGCTTCAAGGAATCTTACGCACTGAAATCAATGCAAAAATTTATGATATCGATCTTGTTGATACATCAGCGTCCGTAATTGCTTCGCTTAAAGCCAGCGGCCATATAGTGGTGTGTTATTTTTCGGCAGGGTCGTATGAAGCGTGGCGACCCGATGCTAATCTGTTTTTAGCGAGTTCGTTGGGTAATACTCTCAATGGCTGGCCCGATGAAAAATGGTTGGATGTTCGCAGTCAAAATGTACGGGATGTTATGACTAAACGCATGGATCTTGCGGTCAGCAAAGGATGCCAGTCGTTAGAACCTGATAATGTTGATGGCTATTCCAATGCAAATGGTTTTGGTTTTACAATGCAGGATCAAGTTAACTATAACTCATTTCTTGCTGAGCAAGCCCATGCCCGCGGTCTGACAATCGCTTTAAAAAACTCAACCGATTTGGTTACACAATTGGTTGATAAATTTGATTACGCTATTGTTGAAGAATGTTTCAAGTACAATGAATGCAGTGCCTACTCTCCATTTATCCAAAAAGGCAAAGCCGTGCTGAATGCTGAATACTCTAACTATTCAGCTTCAATCTGCTCTCAGGCAGCGAGTCTTAAATTCTCAACCGTCTTTTATAACTTAGATTTAGATGGCCGCACTTTCTCGCCATGTGCACCGTAACCAGAAAGCCATCAATCACAATGAGACGTGGACTCTTCGTCCGCGTCTCATTGTGACTCTCGTTTGCCTGTTAACTTGATTTTGCTGAGTTATAGGCCGAAAATTAGATTGGAGAATTGATGAAAAACCAAGTAAGCATACTATTCGTGCTGAGCACCCTCATTGCTATGGTTTTTTTCCAAAATTGTGAAAAGCCACAATCTAAACAGGATCTTTCAACCCTCAACAGCAGCACAAGTGCTTCATTTTTGGATTCAAGCCCGCAACCTACCGATAGCAACGGCCAGCCATATGATGGAAAACTTTTTGTTCGCAACAAAGACTGTCCGGATGGAACTCTAGTAGAGTCCCGCATCGTGCTCGGTGCGAATTCAACAGATGCAACGCTGTCTCGCGAGAATTGTCAGACGTCGACACCGGAGCCAATCGCTATCTCGCAAATTCGCCTTGATGCTCAGAACCTGAACTCTATCTTTTACAAAGATCAGGAATTCATAATGGAAAAACCCGCCATTCCATTGCCAGGCGTGGTCTCTTGGTATTACCAGTTAACAGGATTGCTCGGGATACGGCCACCTTCGATTTACCTTGTCGATATGTATGATCACACCGCCAGCGAAATTTCCGATCTGAAAAAAAGTGGGCATACCGTCATTTGTACTATTTCAGCCGGAACCGTTGAAGCCTGGAACCCCGATGCGGATCAATTTCCGGGTAACGCTATCGGCAATCAGGTACAGGCGGGAGCTGGTGAAAGGTGGATCGACACCCAAAACCAGATTGTTCGCTCTGTCATGTTAGCCAGACTTGATTTAGCCCGCGGCAAAGGCTGCCACGGAATAAATTTTGACAATGCCGACGGCTACGCCAATGCAACTGGTTTTTCGCTTACCAAAAATACTCAGCTTGAATACAACCAGTTCTTAGCTTTTGCCGCACACGATAGAAATTTAATACTTTCAGTTAATAATGCGCCGGAAATCGCGCCGGAACAGGCGAACATTTTTGATTTTGCAGTTGCCGAAGAGTGTTTCAAATACGGTGAATGTCTCAGCTATCAGCCTTTTATTCAGCGCAGAAAACCGGTGTTGAATGCCGAGTATGGCCCTATGTCCCAAGCTCAATGCTCGAGCGCCAGCAGTCTTTTTATTTCGTTGGCTTATTTCAGTTCAAAACTCGATGGCTCACGCTATGAAATCTGTCCGATTCAATAATGTTTTTATTGGTTGAGGTTCGAAGGACTTACGGCTACTTGTGGCATCCTCTTAAGAAAGGCAAAAAAACTCCAACCCCGATTGATGGGAAAAAAATCAACCAAATTTTACAGACAGGCAACCATAAATCGAGAGAAAAAGTGATAAGTCCCGCATAAGGTAAGACGGGCAGAAGTAGTTCTCGACCCTAAACAAAAGTTTTGCAAAACAGGCATGATTTTCATTTTTTGTTATTTGGAGTTCCTACAAGTAGCCTTTAGTCCTTTCCTGAATCAGCGGGGTTTCAAAAACAACTATTGATTTTAGCTCAATTACTTATATTATTTTGGGATGAAACTATTTTTATTTTTATTTTCGTTGCCGGTTTTTTTTACTCAGGCAATATTCGCAGACAATTCAGTGGCTTGGCAAAGTATTAAAACTTTAGCCAATAGTGACCCTGATCGGGTGTCTGCAGAAATTACCGGACAAACTTCAATTGGGACGCAAATTCGTATAGCTGGCGATGAGGTGATTTTCTTTTCTGAATCTGATGATTTTAAGACCGAAAGCGCTAAAAAAGTTTTTAATCAAGAAGTGGCTTTCGCTGATAGTCAGGGGATATTTAAAATAATGTTAAGTTTGCCCTTGTTGAATGCCCAGATTCCTTTTGAAATTAAATTTCCCGATGGCACCTCTAAAATTTATCAATTGAATTTATCGGTTAAAAAAGAAGCGGTTAAAATTTCAAACGAGCCCGATGTAAAAGTTGAAATTGAGCAGCCTCAGGCTTGGATGCTGTGGCTGGGCTTAGGAATGAATAGTTTTTTATACAATCAAACGACCACTATTCCCTCAAATCTAGAAATTAATCAATTCGGTTTTTCAAATCTTTATTTTCAAATTTCAAAACAGCTGAATGAGAATTGGCTTTTGGATAGCTATCTGAACTACAGTTATGGAAATTCGAGCTCGAACACGAACGCTCAGCTGGTCAACAGTCAATTTAAATGGCTCAGTGTAGAACTGAGCGCCGCCTACACAAAACCGAACTGGACTATACAGGTGAATCAAAGCCAAGCTCAGCTAAGTTTGATCACAGGCTTAGTGTATACATTGCATCCGTTTGTGAGCCGCACAAGCCCAACCAACGCTATTGAAGCTGAAATTAAATCGAATAGTTTAATACTGGCGGTCGTTGGCGGCGGAATGAAGTTCGATTTGAATGCCGGCTGGAAAATCGAAAGTTTTTTAAGTTATCTGTACCCCCTCAGTTCCGATGGTGGCTATAAAGTTTCGCCGCAATTTTCATTCGAAGCCTCAGTCGGTGCAACTCAATTATTTTTTGAAAAGTATAAAATGGGTCTCTTTGTTAACCACCAGAATTTTAATTTTGATTTCAGTAATTTAAGTGATGTCTATTCAGCTAATAACGGTGGTACAAAAGTAGCCGGAGCGCAGAAATTTTCAATCACGAATTTAAATTTTCGGATGGGCTATGGATTTTAAATACCTAACAATTAGGGCGCGATCAGATAATCAAATGATTTAAGACTGGTACCGGCTTGGCTCAAATCATAACCGCCCACAAAGATAACATCCGAAACAACATACATCGATTCAATCGAGGCATACAAATAGGTTGAAGTGATCAGATTCCAAGGTTTAACAACCGAAGTGGTAGCATCAAGGGCTACGATTAATTTTTGGGTTTGACTATCAACACTTGTGAAGCTGCCACTGATGTATACACTGTCTGAGCTAGCTGTGATTTTTTTAACTTCATTATTATCTATTGTTGGCCCCCAGATAACAAATGCTCCAGTTGATGCGTTTGTGGCTGCTAGACGCGCTTTTGCATTTCCGCCGACCAGGTTGAAGTCGCCGCCCAGAAGAATATAACCGTTATGCGGGTAGAGTGAATAAATGGAATTATTCGTATTGGGGTCCCAAGCTGTTAAACTGTTGTCTGATATATTAAAGGCGGCTCCGCCGCTTCGCGGAACCCCGCCAGCGGCTGTTGAAAAAGACCCACCAACATAAAGTTGATTATTTGAAATCAGTAAATCATAGACAGAAGCTCCGCCAGATAGGTCTGGATCCCAAGCAAAAAGAGCTCCGCTGGCCGCATCGACAGCGGCTAGGGCGTTTCGAACCTGCCCTCCCATCATTGAAAAAAAGCCACCAAGAAATAATGTTGAACCTGATTTTTTAATTGTTAGAATACTAGAGTCTGCATTTGGGTCCCAAGCTTTGACTGCTGCAGTTGTTTTGTCGAGCGCGGCCCCGAAGTTTCGAAGAACTCCTCCGATAGTTGTAAAATCACCGCCAACATAGATTGTGTCAGTATCAGTTAAAACAGTGTAAACTGGTGCATTAGCATTGGGATTCCAGGAATTAATTTGTGAAGTCGTTATATCAAAAGCAGCTAGATTCGACCGAAGTATTCCACCGGTCAATTCGTCATCGCCGCCGATAAATAGAAAATTTGTTCCGACCGAAACAGCGTATTGCACTGCCGCCGAATGAGATTCCCAAGATGTTAACGAAGCATCAGCTAAATTTACGCTGGCAGCTCTGAATCTTTTTGTCGTGCCGTTAAATTCTTCAAAATCTCCGACAATAAAAAGCTGTGTGCCGTCGTCGCTTAAACCGTAAACATCGTAACCATTTGTGATATTGGGATTCCAAGTTGTTAGTAACCCAGTCGTTGGGCTTAATTCGGCCAATAGCGCACGGGCGCCGCCCCCAATAGTCGTGATATTGCCTCCTACAAAAATCCGTCCGGCAACTTGATGTATGACTCTGACAAAGCTATTTGAGTTTGGATTCCATGCGGTGGCTAAACCAGTTGTTAAATCGAGCTCTGCAATAAAATTACGTGACTGACCACCGATGTTGCTAAACTTACCACCGACATACACAACACTTCCATTGATTGAAATCGTGTCAACATCCGCGTCAGGTTCGGGTGCCCAAGCTGTCGCGACCGCTGTTGTCTGATTGATTTGTGCGAGATATCTCTGAGAATTACCACCAATACTCTGACATGCGTAATAGAACAATTTTCCATTCACGACTTTAACACGACCGCCGGCACTACTGAAGTAATTAATTGTTCCAATAGCGCCAGTGCCTGTATCAACTTCAACCAACTTCTTTTTGATTGTGCCAGCTACATCCAATCGGCCTGAAATATATAAACTCGTGCCTTGTAGTGCTAAATTCCCGTTCTCAAAGTTGAGCCCCGGATCCCACGCTTCAATAAGTCCAGAGACTAAATCGAATGAGGCCAAACCTGTCCGTGGTAAGGTTGCAATATTATTAAAATCTCCTGAAAGAAATAATTTTGTGCCATCCGAAATCATAGCGTGGACAAATGCATCAGGATTCGGATTCCAGGCCGTGGCTAAACTCGTCGTAAAATCTATAGCGGCCAGACGATTTCGTGCTTGTCCACCGATCAATGTGAAGTCACCCGACAAATAAACCGTGGTGCCACTCGCAAATATTGAAAAATACTCATTGGTGTGATTACTTGCTGGATTAAAACCGTACAAGGCTCCGGTGATAATATCGAATGCCACGACTGTATTACGAGCTACTCCGGCGGCTTGACTGAATATGCCCGTGACAAAGGCCACGTTGCCATCGATAAAAAGTTGCCGTCCGTAAGTTGCCCAACCTGGCCCAGTGACAAGATCTACGCTCCAGGGTAATACAGTCTTACTAGTCAAATCAATGCCTGCAACACCCCAGCGCGTAAGCCCGGCTACAGTTTGAAATCCTCCAGACATTATTAGTCGTGTTCCGACTTTATTTACTTGGAAGACATAACCTACAACATTCATATCAAAGGTTGTATCCACGGACATATCTGCGTTTAAATGCGCCAAATATTTAATTGGGTAGCCCCCAATTTCTGTAAATGAGCCGCCGACATACAGTCCGCCTGCGCCATCCGAAGTAAAATCCATTATTTGATTGTTCGTAAGCCCATTTGCGGTTGGAAAAGTACTTGTAATTGTCCCATCAAAATTTATTGGAATAACATGGCCGTAAGCTACCACATTCACTGTTTCGTAGGCGCCACCTATAACCAGATTCGCGCCATTAGCATCTATCGAACTGACTGAATTTCCCATTTTAGGATTCCATGAGGTAACAGATTTTGTGGTTAAATCAAAAGCGGCTAAATAATGAATTTGCGTACCTGCAATTGCGGTAAAGTCACCACCGATGTAAACGATGTTGTTATGCAGTTTTAATGACAGCACTGTTCCTGTCACATCGGCCGAAATTGTCGTATCCAAAGTACCATCGGCATTAATATGCGCAAAGCCTTTACGATTTACAGAGCCTACTTTGGTAAAATTGCCGCCGATAAAAAATCCGCCCGCGCCGTCTGAGATCGACGCACGAACATTTCCTGTAATATAGGATGAGTCAGTACTAATAGTGCTACCTGTAGTTTTATTTAAAAAGGCGGCGCCTGAACAAGGGCCCACCATCGAAAAGTTACCACCGATATAGAGTGTATTTCCCAGTTGGCTCACTCCGAGAACTTCACCATCTGTACAGGGTGGTTTTATTGAAGCCAGCGATGAGCTATCCGGAGCTAGTGAATCGCCGATATAAAAATTGAGATCTGATTTGATTTTGCATGAAAAAAATAATGAGCTCGTCAGTAAAAGGAAAACGAAATGAATTTTTAAACTGAAAGCTGTTTTTCTGCTGACGTCCATTACTCTATATATCGGCAGTGTGCAGGCCCAACTTTAGTCTTATAAATTCTCATTTTGTAACAGTATTCCGCCGGTAACCGCTATGTCGTGCTTAAGTGATATTTAATAAAAACCTCTAAGCGCCCATAAACACAGTAACGGCCCAAAAGTAGAAATTGCCTTTGAGTGATCCGATTAAAACTTTCTTTAACATGCACGCCTTCCCGGCCCCTGGTGGGGGTCGTCGGCCAAAATTTGCAGATTGGCGTCGGTCATCAGCTTGAAAAATTTTTCGTCCCAATTCTGATCACGATTGTCTTCGTTGGTTTGCAGATGAATTAAAAGCTCACTCATGGTGAAAACTTATATTACATTTCATTTTGACTCTATATTGAAATATTAACCTAGAGTCCTATCGGCCTACAAAAAAGTAGGTCACGTCATCTACAAGGCCGGTTTCTTTTCTGAAATTGGTGAATTCATCTGAAACTTCCTTAACCATTGCCTCCAGATTCATTTGTTCATTTGCACAACGAATCAGACACTTCAGTAATGCTCGTTCTCCCCAGGTTTTTCCGGAACTATCCTGAAGTTCGGTCATTCCATCGGTGTAAAGCATCAAACGATCTCCGGAATTAAGTGGCACTGTTGCCACCTTGAAAAGGCTATTTGGATCCCTTCCCAGGCTGGGATTTATTTCGGCATCCAAAAATATAAAGTCTTCTCGTGTAATGGTCTCCTTTTTCGGAAACAGGATCGGTGGCTCATGACTGGCGTTAATATAGGATAAAATGCCGGAGGTATGATCATATGAACCCAGAAAGAATGTCATTGTGATTTGGGCATTGGCCGTGTTGTAAATCGCGCGATTAAAAATCATCATCATTTCGGGCATTGTTATATCCGGAAATGTTTCTAAGATACTGACCGAACTTCTTGCAGATGCAGTTAAAAGGGCGGCAGGTACGCCGTGTCCTGTGGCATCGCCGATGCAAAAAATCGTCTTATTTTTTATTTTTTGATAGTACCACCAATCTCCGGAGCACTCGCTGGCAGATTGGTTAAAGCCCCGAATTTCAAAATCTTTTTCGATTAAGTCCTGCTTTGGAAATAACGTCGACTGCACCACTTGTGCAGTTTTGAGTTCTCCTTCCATTCGGGCTTTTTCGGCTGTCTCAATCATCAGGCGCTGAATTTCCTCATTCATTTTGTGAAAGCCCTTTGCTAATACGCCGACTTCGTCATTTCCTTTTATTGAAACTTTGATATTAAAATTTCCTTTTGCGATATCTTTGGTTGCACCCAACAATTCTTTCAGGGATTTTGTCAGATAAAGACTGGAAATGATGCTGATAAATATCGTCGTGAAAATCAGAAAAAACAGGAAAAGGACCGACTTTATGACAAGGAGCCGAACTGCTTCAAGCGCTGCATGTTTCGGAACTATTGATAAAAGGCTTAACTTGCCCATTCCAACGCTCGCCTTGGATATCATCCAGTCACTTCGCTGTTCATCTCTAAATTCAAACGCACCTTCAGGGGCTTTTATACTTTCGAGCGTGTGTTTAAATATCTGTACCGCAGTTTCGGCCGCAACCGGGTAAGTGCTTGTTGCGGGAGACAGAATTACCCGCGCCGTGCTGTTGTCGACAAGATAAGTGTCATACATCTGGGGCACTTGAAATAGCGCCAGAAATTGTGTGGACTTGGGGATTGTCACAACAACCAGCGGACGATCACCTGGCACCTGAATCAAAATACCAAATAACCATTTTTCAGAATTTTTCAGTGCGGTCATCGCGATTTCATTTTCGAGAACCTGAGGAATCAGCTGTTCAGCGGCAGCGGCGTCAAGCTGTGCGGCATTTAGGCCTGCGAGTTGTTGGTAGGCATTTTTTGTCGCATCATATTTCCAAACTGTATAAGTTTCGAATTGATCAGCTTTATTAAAAAGATCAAGCGCCCGGTCATTAAAACTTTGTGTTGATAACGAAAACTCGTTCATCACGTTTTTTACACGTTCTGCGATGAAGCCAATCTCGGTGCGAATTTGCAGTGTGGCAGCTCGCGAGTGCGCGCGATTGGCGTCAAGCACATAGGCGAGCTTGTCTTTTTCGAAATCCCTCAAGGCTAAGTATCCGTAAATTGAAAGCATTGTTCCGGTAAGCAGCACAAGCAAAATTGTCAGTTTGTATTTTAGAGAAAGATTTCGAATCCAGTTCATAGTTGTTCCGCCAGTCTTGTCACCTATCTTACAATTCATAATTGAATTCAGACAAAGACAAACCGGTAATAACATGCCCTAAGGTCTATACAAGCCACTTTAATTTCCATAAATTCTCAGAATGGGCTCTTTTTATTGATAAAGGTCATACACAGGATAAGGATCCAGAAACCGGGTGCTGGCGACGGATCGCTTAAGCCCAAATTTCCCGTCGTGTTTGATCCATGGCAGCTGACCATGGACTTTAGACGGTTTTCATTTTGCATTACGACGGATACCAAAATGAGAAATCGCAAGTAAACTTATTCAAATTTCTCTAAAGGGATTTCAATACAGATGGCAGAGCCTACGTTAACTTCTGACTCTGCCCAGACATTTCCAGCCAATTTTTCAACTTCCACCTGGATCGAATTGAGCCCGATTCCGCGTCCTGAAAGCTTAGATACTTCGGCTTTGGTTGAAAAGGCAGGAAGAAAAACGGCCTGAATCAATTTATCTGAATCCGAACTGATGTATTTTTGCAGGCCCAACTCAGACAATTTTTCTGATATTCGATCTGGATTTATGCCGCGGCCATCATCAGCAATTTTAATTTTAAGCCAGGATTGATTTTCTCGGCTGATGATATCGGCATGAATTGATATTTTGCCATATTCATTCTTACCACGCTTTTTTCTTTCATCGGGATACTCGAGCCCGTGGTCGGCGCTGTTTCTTACCGCATGAACCAGCGTTCTGACTAATGCATCCAGGTGCTCTGGCAAAACTTTGATGTGACCGCCGGTTATTTCTAGTGGAAATATTTTTTTTCCAAGTTTTGCTGCCAGATCATCAACTAAGTCGTGGAACGGCTCAAAGAGTACATCTATGGGTTCGGTAAGTAACTCGTTAGTTAAATGTACTTTGGTTTCCTCGTCGTTTACACACTCAAGCAGCTCAAGCAAGGCCGGGTAAGTGATTTCAATTTTTCGGCCCTTTTGGCTGGAAATGTCTCCCAAGATGTATTCATTCTCATTTAGAAATTCCTGATAAGACATTTTAATATCCCAGATAGCGGCCAGAATTCTGCTCTTTCCGGCAGGTGTGAAAATTTCCGATACTGTTGCCAAATGGGATTCTAATTCATGACATTTCGAAGAAAAGACGACGAGGTGAAAGTTTGCGGTTGCACCTTTAAGATTATGTAAAGATCTGCAAATTGAAGTAAGGTCGGGATGAGCTTTTTTAACTTCGCCTTCAAGGAATGAGAACTGATTCAGAATGTCGTTATTTAGCCCGAAAAATTCTCTTTTATGCTTTACCAAGTGTAATATTTTTTGAACTTGAAGTTCTTCCTGATGAGCCTTTTCTTTTGCAACGATCAAATCGGAAATATCAGTTGAGACCAAAATTATATAGAGAATTTCATCCTGACTATCGCAGATTGGATAATAGTTTAATGTAATTGTTTTCTTCTGAGAATGTTCAAACCGAGCAGGTGCAAGATTAACGGTGCTTTCAAATTGAAAAAATTCGCTAAAGACAAGCTGGATCCATTGTTTGAAACTCTCGGTTTTTTCCTGAGTGAGCTTTAAAACATCCCAGATATATTTACCCGCCGGCATTGATTCGACGGTTCGAATACAAGCTTTAGACCAGATATCCAGACAGAGGCCATTTTTATCAAAAATCAAAAAGCCCTGATCGAGGCTATCAAGCATCGCTTGGTTTAACTGGTTCAGTTTGGATAGCTGAACAGTTCTTTGTTCAACTGTCAGTTCAAGATCGCGCGAGTGTCTTTCAAGACTTTGATGTGCAATTTGAAGGTCGTTGAATAATTTTTCTTTTTCGAACAACTCGGCCTTGAATTTTTCATGCAGGCTCTGCTCCATCGTGGTCTCGCGGGCGAAAATAACCCAATTGTCTATTTTTGAGTCCGGTCGCTGCACAGTTATCTGAAGCGCTCCCAAGGTGCCGAGCTGAGTTGAAAAGTCAACTTCCTGATAGGATGTCGGCTCTGTTATCACGTGTAAATTAGCCAGAGCGCGGACCGGTTGAGAAAAGCTGAAAAGCTCTCCGAATTTCGCGGCCTTTCTGATAAGGTTTTGGGGCGCTACCTGCAGGAGGTTTCCGGCGGTGTCATTTAGATAGATAATCTGCTGATTGGCATCGATTACAAAAACGGCATCCAATAAAGTGTCAAAAATCTGATTCTGATAGTTCATTCTTCGTGTTATTTTAGAGACTATAAAATCATAAATCAAGTGCGCCTGACGTCGGGTCTAAGGTTGAAGCCTGCGATTACTGGACTCGTCTACTTGGATCCAGAGAAGTATTATATTCAGGTGACAATTTTAACACGCGAATCTGATAGTCTAAAAAAGATTCCCAAAAGTGGGTTGCATGTCACTTTTCGAATTCCAGCCTTTATTTGGGGGTTCTGCAAAATTGTTATGGAAAGTCTAAAGTGAGCAAACACAATATTTCAATTAGCCAGGTACAATCTCGCAAAATCGTTCAGGTTGAAGGCGTCTTGGATGAAGATTTTGTTTTTACGAAATATCCGCTGAACGGTGCAGATGAAATTGAGTTTCATTTAGGTAAACTCAAACAGCTGAACTCCTGTGGAATCCGTGAATGGCTCAAATGGCTTAATTCGGTTACTGATGTAAAAACAATATTTTGTGAATGCCCGAAAGTGTTTGTAGACCAGATGAATATGATTGACGGCTTTATGCCCAGCAATTGCAGGGTTGAGTCTTTTTATGTTCCATTTTTTAACGAATTAGCCGGAAGTGAAATGCTGGTATTGTTTAGTAACGGAAAAGAGTACAGCAATGGAGAGGTGCATTTTCCGATAGATATCAAAGACGAGAGCGGCCAGGCAATGCAGCTGGATGTTATACCGGCGAAGTATTTTAAATTTCTAAAAAGAGCAAATTCTTAAATTGATTCGAAAAGGGCTTAATCAAATTCCCACCCGAGCCTCGCCTCGAGAGGAAAATTAACAATTTTCTGATCTCCGCTGATGGTTGGACTTCCGCTACTGTTGGCTTTTAAGTAGACGTCTTCGTGATCGCTGAAATTAAATGTCTGGTATTGGCCATAAAAATAGAGACCCAAGCGCCAGTCTACCGCCAACGCTGGCGATCAAAACGGGATTTGTTTTCAAAGCTGATGCCTGAGGATCGGTCGTGCGGTTCTCGATATGAATGGGGCAGTCTGCCGTCACTAACGGGAGAGTTAAGCTGAGTTCGAAAAATCCATTTTCATCGGCAATTACATGGGGCTGCTGAAACGCCTCGGCGGTTGGCACTTGTTGAATTTCGCCCTTTAAATCAACAAGCAGAATTCATCGCCCGAAAGTTTAATCTTAGATCCCGGCAGAGTTTTTCCCGAAAGCAAAACCTGTGCTTTATTGGGGATTTTCGATTCGGAAGTTTCTGGTTTGTACCATTCAACCTGCGCGAGTGGTTGCAATTTTATATTTGCGGGAATTTGCTCGGTTGCACTTGCGAAAAGCGCAAAGACTAAGGTATAAAGAAAGATCAGTTTGTTTCCAGACATTTCAGTTTCATAGGCATATATTCCCCGACCTTGGTCAATTGGCGAAAAATAATTTGTTCAATTTTTTTAAAGACCTACCGACAAGTCCTTGGGTGGACAAATCATGGTGATTTCAGAGAGTACTTTTTCAGATAAATTAATGCTCGCTCTTTCCTTTTTCGGTGCGACTTTCATCGCCCTTCTGATTTGGCGAGAGGACTTATTACTCCGTTACTTTATTCCGGCTCAAAGGGGCACTTCCGAGATCGGTGAAATATTGCAGGTTAAAAATGATGCCCGACGAAGAATGCGCGAAAGCCTTACTTGGTATCCGGCGCAGTCGAACGAAATTTTATTTGAAAATGATAGCCTGTTTACAGGAGATCAATCGGAGATCGAATTTAAACTGAATTCTGTTGGGGGAATTTCTGTCAACCCCAATAGTTTGATTGTTCTGCTGACAGAAAACCAGGAAACCATCTTCAATCTTAAACTAGGATCGATTCGGGTTAAAACCCGTGCGAATAAAGCGATCAAAATTCGTCAGGCAAATGGAAAAGTCAGCAGCGTTTTAAGTCGAGCAGATGGCGTCAGTCTGCTTATTGAACAGGATTCAAAAGGTGAGCTGAAAATTCAGAGTGCGGAAGAAAATGTGAGTGTTGAAGTTAACGGTGTATTAGCTCACGTCAAAAAAACTGCTGAGGTTGTAACTTCGGTTCCGGAAACAAAATCAGCAATTGTTGAACTGCCGCCAGTTGCAAAGGTCACTACACAGCCCGAACCTTTAAACGAACCGAAAGAGAATCTGCCGGATGTAGTTCCTGCATTCAAAAAAATAGTAAAACCCCGAAAAGAACCATCACCTGCGATTGTGGTCGCGCAATTGCCCGAGGCCATCAAGCTGGCAATTCCTGCCTTGGTTGCACCGCCCGATAAAACAATTCTTGTTTCCTTTGATGCAAATACTGCTGACCCGATTATTTTTGCCTGGAAAAAAACTGAAGATGCCAAAACATACGAACTGCAATTTTCAACCGATTTAAATTTCTTAAAAATTCTTAAAACAGCCAACATTCCGAGCAGTCAGTTCATCTTAAAAGAAAAGATATCGAATGGATTCGTATATTGGAGAGTCAGATCCATTTCTGGAGAAACTAAATCGGATTGGTCAAAAGAGCGCTCCGTTGAATACCGGAATAAAAACTGAGACATTAAACTCCAACTTAAAGGACTTACGGCTACTTGTGGCATCCTCTTAAGAAAGGCAAAAAAACTCCAACCTCGATTGATGGGAAAAAAAATCAACCAAAATTTTCAAACAGGCAAGGTTGATTTAGAATTTCCATCACTAATGGGCAAGAATATCTTATCATTTAATAAGTGGATTGTGAAATAATAGCATTGGTAATCAGCCAAAAGATTCGAGCGCAACGCCACGAACTGCAGATGAGTATGAGCTTACCCAGAAAGGAAACAGCACAAGTTCTTTGATAACTGCTACCATAAATCTAGAGCAAAAGTGAAAGTCCCGCATAAGGTAAGACGGGCAGAAGTAATTCTCGACCCTAAACAAAAGTTTTGCAAAATAGACATGATTTTTATTTTTTGTTATTTGGAGTTCCTACAAGTAGCCTTTAGTCCTTCTCTACCGATCATTTAATCGTTCTTGTAAGCTTGCAAATCCGCGCATGTAGGCATCAACAACATGTGGTCTGTTAAATGTGGCTTTTTCATTATCTATTTTGTTATTTGCAATTAGTCTTAATTTTTCTATTTCACTTTTATATAGATCTTGAATTATTTTATTTGCTTTATTTGTGTTATTTTGCGAAAGAAGCTCAGCTTCTTTGTAGCGACTATCTTTTGTAAGATGCGCATTAAATTCTACTTCGAGCTTATATTCGGCTCCATTTTTTTCAGTATCAAGTACGAAATTTTTATACTGAGTCTTTTGTAAATATTTAAAATCCCGTAGTTTTACTGTTGAGTTTGGATCTCCATATTCAACGGGTACTTGCAATTTTGAAAAATTGCTATGCAAACCACGTATAAAAGCGCTTAAAGCTTTTAAATTGGCAAAGTTGGGCTTGTCAATGTCTGTACTGTTAGAATATTCGCTTTCTAAAAACTTTTTTAATTGGTTATGTAAAGTTACATAACTAGGCCAATCAGTCGCTTTATTGAAATCTATTTTATTTGCTTTTTCGGGATTAATTTGGGTCATAATTTTTTGGATTTGACTAATTTCTTCAACATGATTTTTTTTGAAATTTGTTATTACATTTTCAAAGTTAGCTAAAGTATGCAGTTGAAATTTTGTTGGTAGATATAAATAACTGCTGGGATGCATGTCTGCCGAACAAAAATCTAATTGCGAGGCTGTATTGTATAAATCAACTACTTCTTTTTTAATATCTGCTTGATTCATATTTTTGCACTCATCTTTTGAGTTAATGATACAATTGTATTTTTTAATTTTTCGGAGGCCATCTTCACCTAGGCACTTATTTATTTCAGACTTAATATTTAGACTTTTTTGGTGGCTAATAAAGTTTTCTGTTGTGCAAAGTGAAGCTGTAACGATATTAACACCTTCGAGTTTTTTAAAAGCAGTTTTTAAAGCTTTTTGGTCTTTAATTTCAGTTAGTTTTTTTTCTTGCTTTAAAAAACTCTCTAAATAATCGTGGCCTGCTTTTCGATCGTTACTTGGCGCTACACCGTCGAATCCTGCAATAATTTCTAGTTTAGGCAATATACCCTGCCAGAAATAACCTGCACTACCAGGTGTTACAGACTCGCAACCCCATAGTGCTAACGACCTAATGTCATCACCCACAGGCTTGTTTTTGCTAAAAGCAGATTCAAAATCTTTATAATTAAATTCACCATTAATTCCTGAAAAAGCACCATGACCATCATGGCCAGAAATAACTAAACTTGTGAGCCTTACTCCGCTTTTTGAAATTTCTGCAATTTCTTCCTGAAGAGATTTACTACTCATTTTTGTTGGATTTGCTTCTTTAATATCCTCGAGCTCTTGTTTTGCTGCGCTTTCTTTATTGAACATATCAGAACATTGCTTAACCATAGTACTGCCAACAGTAGATAAGTCTGTTTGGCCACTAGCATTTTGGTTGCATCTAGTAGCTAAAAAACCAGTATATTGGTAAACTTTAGATTGCGCTGTTTCAAGTTTTTTTCTAGTAGCAGCATTTACTTTTGGTATTACGATTAGCTTTTCGCCGCGTGCCCTCGCTCCTCTTTCGGCAGCTTCAATTTCTTTTGATGACATATTTAAATCAACAAACAAAACATCAGCAAAGCTACTGCTTGAAATTAAAAAAACAAGTATACATATTTCATTTTTCATTGTTTTCTACAATTGTTTTTAATTTTAAAAGCTTTTTTGGATCAAGTTGTGGATATAATTTTACCAATTGGTCGAGTTTAAAATAGTGGCTTCTAAGAATGAGTTGATCTCGGTCGTAAGCAGACCACAAACTTAAATTTTCTGATAAATCTGAAAGCGTTAAGATCGAATTAATAAACTGGTTGTTTGAGAGAGATTTAAATATTTTTTTTGTTTTCTTCTCTTTAAAATCTGAACTAAGATCGCTGTAAGATTGGTCTGAGTCTATTGTAATATAATTAATAATTGCCGATTCAGGCAGCTCTGAATTTATCTTTCTTTTCTTAGTGTTGCTATTTTCTCCGAATGTATGAATACTAAAAATGATTATCACAGATATAGAAAATATTTTCATATTCACTATATCGGAATTTCGATTTTTGAAATATACAGGCTATGGTCTATTTTTTATTTTTATTATCAAAACCAACTAGCACAAAGTACTGATACAGATAGAAATAAAAAAAGCCCTACCAACAAAATTACTAATAAAAAAATCAGAGGACATATTTAGGCCCATTTCGGACCAAACTGCCGGGAAAACTTCAGATGCGATGATTTCGCTATCTACGAGCGTTCCGTCACAGTCAAAAATAATTAGTTTTTTCATTTGTCTCTATCCTAATTTAAAGTTGAAAGCGCTGAATAATCTTATCTGCAGTTTCTTCTGGATTTAAATTTGTATTATCAATTTTTAAATGTATATCTGGATAATAAAAATCATTATAAGTATTTGTTCTGTGCTCTTTATCTGTATTGATAACATCTTGCTCAGACCAAGCTAAATCGCGCTTAGAAGTTTTGTGTTGTAATCTAAGCTCTGTTTTATTTCTTTCGATGCGAGTATTAAGGTCTGATGAAAGCTCTACGAAAGAAATGCGAGATCCTTTAGATTTAAACATTTCGCATACTGAATCTATATAGGCTTTATCGCAAGGTAAATCAAAACCCCAAACATAAGTAAAAATAAGGCCTTTAGAATCGCTCGCTGCAACTTCTTCGAATATTCTGCGACGAAATTCACTTACAAGTTTTCGACCAGTTTCAGTGCCGTAACTAAAAAATGGATTAACAAATTCAATACTCAAATGATTATGAAAAAGCTTAAGTCCTGTTTTTTTCTCGAGAGCCATTCCTACAGTCATTTTTCCGACGGCAGGTGGTCCGAATATAATAATGAGTTCCATATAGATAGGTTACTACAAATATAAATTACTGTGTGAGTAAAACAGGTTGATAAAATATTTTTCAATAAAAACATCGTAAGCTATTGAAATTACTTAAAAATCGCATTTCGGACATTAGGCCTACAGACAATTTTTTTAAAAAACACACCTAAGTAGCTGAAATTAATTAGATTCTTTGAGGTCACAATTTGTGACCTCAAAGAATTAATATTACTAAGTAGCATTTCGAATGTGTGGATTACACTATTTTATTTGGAACTCTCTTGAAAATTGCAATACAGAATTTTTATGAATCTAATTCTGCAAGATCAAATTGAAAAGACAATTCTCACCATACGAGGGCACAGGGTCATGCTGGATGCTGACTTGGCTAGGATTTATGGAGTTGAAACAAAGAAATTCAACCAACAGATTAAAAGAAATTTAGACCGTTTTCCAATGGATTTTATGTTTCGACTAACAGAAATTGAAGCAGAGTCTTTGAGATCAAAGATTGTGATCTCAAAGACCGGTCGGGGTGGGCGTAGATACTTGCCCTATGTATTTACCGAACACGGTGCGCTGATGTTGGCTAATGTTTTAAATAGTCCAACAGCAGTAGCTTCCAGCATTCAAGTTGTGCGAGCCTTTATCAACTTAAGACAAATTTTATCTTCGCATTCCGAGTTAGCTCGGAAGCTAGATACATTAGAGAAGAAATATGATCACCAATTTAAAGTCGTATTTGATGCTATTCGAGAATTAACTTTGATAACAGAGCGGCCGAAAAAGCGG
>JANPPN010000186.1:0-9025 GCA_031428535.1 Bdellovibrio sp.
CTTCGATCGAAGGAATTTTCGGAAAGCTGCAGAGCGGAACTTTGCTGGTATTTGTCGTCCTTTTTATTTTCCTGGCAAATTTGCGAATGTCGGCGATAACCTTAACTGCAATTCCGGTCTCATTTTTATTTACCGCTATTATCTTTAAAATTTTTGGACTCACAGTCAATACAATGACCTTAGGAGGTTTGGCGATTGCAATCGGCGAATTGGTAGATGATTCAATTGTCGATGTTGAAAATGTTTTCAGGCGGATGCGCGAAAACAAACTTCTCGAGCAACCAAAATCCCTGCTTAAGGTAGTTTTTGATGCTTCGAGTGAAGTGAGAAACTCTATTGTGCTTGCAACCGTTATCATTGCATTGGTTTTCATTCCACTCTTTAATTTGACCGGTCTTGAAGGTCGTCTGTTTGCCCCGCTTGGCATTGCTTACTTAACGGCTCTTGTTGCCTCGCTTGTTGTCTCCCTGACCTTAACTCCGGTGCTCTGTTCTTATTTCCTGAAGCACACGTCAAGCCAGCACAATGAAACCAAATTTGTAAGCCAGTTAAAAAAACTCGACAAGCGCCTTTTGAATTATGCCTTACCAAAATCAAATCAAGTTTTTTTTATTGCCGGTGGTTTGTTGCTGTTTGCACTCCTACTCATTCCATTTATGGGCCGCGATTTCTTGCCAAAATTCAATGAAGGAACCGCAATGGTAGCTGTTGCAGCACCGCCGGGAATCAGTTTAAACGAATCGAACAAACTCGGTCAGTTGGCCGAAGCTGTGATTCAGGCCACGCCGGAGATTAAATCCGTGTCTCGACGAACCGGTCGCGCAGAACTTGACGAGCACGCCATGGGAGTCAATGTTAGCGAAATGGATATCGACTTTAAAGAGACCGGTCGCCCGCGAGAAGTCGTTTTGAATGATATCCGGAACCGACTTAAAGAAAAAATGCCTACAATGGGAATTAACATCGGTCAGCCGATTTCGCACTTAATTGATCACATGCTGTCGGGAGTAAGCGCCGCACTGGCAATTAAAATCTTCGGACCTGATTTAGCAACTCTGCGTGAAAAATCAATCGAGCTCGAGGATGCAATAAAGGGCACGCGTGGATTGGTTGATCTGCGCATCGAACAGCAGGGGCTGATTCCGCAGATTAAAATTCACGTCCTCCGCGAAGACGCTGCAAGATTCGGCCTTAGCGCAGGCGAAGTAACAAAGCTGCTCGAAACCGCGTTCAACGGAGAAACCGTAACTCAGATTGTTGACGAAGATCGTCTGTATGATGTTTTCTTTCAATTCGATGCAAACTCGCGCGGGACGCTGGAACAAATGCAAAAAACAACGCTCAAAATAATGCCCGATGGAAGAAAAATTTTGTTGGACGATGTGGCCGACGTTTATGAATCCACGGGCCCGAACGAAATCAACCGCGAGAATGGGCAAAGGCGAATTGTCATCAGCGCCAACGTCAGCGAACGCGATCTCGGCAGTTTAGTTGAAGAAGTTCAGGCGAAAGTAAAAGAAAAAGTTCAATTGCCCGAAGGCTACTATATTCAATACGGCGGCCAGTTCGAAAGCCAGAAGGCCGCAACCCGAAAAATCCTCCTCTTCAGTTTACTTTCGTTATTTGGAATTGGCTTTGTACTTTACAATCATTTTAAGTCGATCGAAATAACCGTGCAGATAATGATAACAATTCCTCTGGCCTTCATTGGGGGAATAATACTTTTGTTTTTGACGGATCGAACTATCACCGTTGCAAGCCTAGTTGGGTTTATTACGCTTTGCGGGGTGGCTTCGCGAAACAGCATCATGATGATTTCACATTATCTTCATCTGATGAAGCATGAAGGCGAAGCCTTTTCCAGGGAAATGATTATACGAGGCTCACTTGAACGACTGGTTCCGGTTATGATGACCGCTTTTGTCACAGCGCTCGCGTTGTTGCCATTAGTTTTTGCGCACGGCCAACCCGGAAGCGAAATACTTCACCCGGTAGCCCTCGTCATTGTTGGCGGCTTGATCAGCTCAACACTACTCGACATCGTTGTTACCCCTGCACTTTTCTTCCGTTTTGGAAAAAATGCTGCTGAAAATTATGTAAATAGAAAAAAAGGAGAAATCTTATGAATTTAATCTGCAAAATTGCGCTGACTATTACGGTGCTGTCATTTTCACTAATCAGCATCGCTCACGAAGGTGACGACCATGACGCCGTCTCCGCCATCAAAGCACCGAAGGGGGGAATTATGAAATCTACTGAAGTATCACATTTTGAAGTCGTCGCAAAAGGTCAAAATCTGAAAATTTATGTTTATGATTTAGATTTGAAACCGCAGAATGTCGAAACTTACAAAATGACCGCAGCAGCGCAGAAACCCCGAAGCAAAACCAAACAAGCCGTTACCTTAGAGAGAAAAGGAACCTACTTTGAAGCCAGTTTCGATGCAAAAGGCCTACACCGCTACACACTGATACTTGAAGTAAAAGCTCCGAATGCTTCCCACCCTGATAAAATAAAATTTATTATTGAGCCCAAAAAATAAGGAGACACTTATGAAAAACTTTCAGTTGATCGTGCTGTTAACTTTTCCGCTGCAATCAATTGCAATGGAAATCACTTCAGCTAACTTAAGAAGTCTGTTGCAGGAAAAAAATGTTCGCGTTGCAGCAGCAAAACTTCAAACTGAAGCGGCAGAAGTGCGAAAGGGTTCGCTTTCGCGATCGTTCCTACCTCATCTCGAACTTTATGGTAGCCAGGAAAGTTTCAAGTCCGGTGATCAGGCCCACAAAGAACAACCCCATTACGGTGCCGAGCTTACAGTTAATCTGTATAATGGCGGACGCGATAAGCTGCAGTCGGAAATTCGCACTCTTCAGCACAATAAAAAAACTTTTCAGCATATGAGAGTTGAGTCTGAAGAGCTGGAAAAAGCACGAACCGCGTATTGGCAAACCCTCTACAACATAGAAAAAATCAGTTTATTAAAATCCTCTATTACAATTAATGATCAAAATCTAAAAGCCGCAGACAGGCGTATTAACAGCGGGGTTGCTACCGCGACCGACCGGATTGAGTTTGAAATGAAAGCCGAGGAACTGAAGCAGGAATTTGACGAAGCCACTCTCGGGCTGAAAGTACTGGTCAACACTCTTGCGGTCTTCCTCGATATTGATGAGCCCGGCGAAATAGTTTTTAGCGAAAAATTGAATCACGAGCATGATTATGAATCCGCAATTGCACATTCACCAAAGGATCATGCTTTCCTTTATAAAGAAAATGAAATTCAGTACCACGTCAGCCGCCTTGAAGCTGCAAATCTCGGCCGAACTTGGTTGCCCAAGCTTGAAGCCTTTGCCAGCTACAATCAGTACAATGAACGCGCGAAAGAGTTTCCGAATGCAACTGATCGAAAGGAAAGCGCCGTTGGCGTGCGGCTTACGTTAAATCTGACATCAGGATTCGAAAGCAGCAATGAAGCCGAGTCTCTTGAAAAAGAGGCACTGAGTTCGCAAAAAATCGCGCTTCAACAGAAAAGCGAAATAGAGCTACACATAACTAATGAAATGGACGAACTCGAATTGCTGCATGGCCAGGTTCACGCCGCAGAAGAAAACATCCTGCGGGCCGAAAAATACTATAAAATGACCCAATCCGAATATGTCCGCGGCGTAAAAAATTCGCCGGATGTATTAGGCGCCTCTGAAAAGCTATATGTGCTGAAGAATAAACGAAATGAAATTATACGGGATTTTCAACTGGCGAAGTCGCACGTTCTTTCAAAAATCGGAAAATAGCACTCGGCGAAGTTCGACTAAAATTTGTAAGTTAAGCCGACTTGCGAAAGAAAATTATTAAAATTCAAACTCTGAGTTGCGGAGCTTGTAAGAGAACCATCAATTGTCAGCTCTTTAAATTTGAAACCCAGGCCTGAAGAAACCACCGTATCGTTTGCCGCCGATGCCAAATTGGAAATTGCGCCGGTGGCACCGCTAACTACTGATGCCGGATATCCGAATTCGTCCTTCGTAATACTGACCAGAAACGATTGCTTAACGCTGCCACGGAAAATGAGCCAATCGGCAATCTGAGTTTCTACCCCGAACCAAGCCGGAAGCACCGTCTGCGTATAGGCTTTATCGCACCCGACTGAAAGGTCAATTTTACAATTTAATGTTGTTGAAATAACCTGCGCTCCCCAGAAGAAATCGTTACCGTCGCGAGGGCTTAAATCTGCAAGCCCGAGAGAAATAACGTTTTTTACGTGTAATTCATCGTCCTGGATAACGGAACCCGTAGTCGTCGAAAGTTTCGCCTTTGAAGTAGTATAGGCTAGTTCAATCGTCGTGTTTTCCAACAAGTAAGAAATCGTAGACTGCCAATACCCGCTACCATCAAATTGTTTGCCACCCCCTGCATCGACTGAGTTTGTGAAAATATATAGACTGTTGAACTGAAGATTACCAAGTTCAACTCCTCCTGTGACTCCTATTGATTTTTCGGCAAGCCCTGCAACTTTATCGTCTTTACCTGAGTACGAAAGTCCGAGTGCCCACGATGTCAGATTGTCTTCCATCGAGTAAAAAACATGTATAGGGTTTTGTGCCATCTCGAAAGGTGTACTGCCAACGAAATTTATTAAATTTCGTGAATCCACAATAGATTGATCTTGATGTCCGAATGCCAGAGCTATTCGTTGATTTTTTTTAAACTCATAAGAAAAAATGCCTTCGGCACCATTCAATGCAGAAGTCGCGACCGTCGGGCCGCCCTCTAAGCTGACGAAATTTTCTAAACTGATAAGGTCGATCGGATTAGCAAAGATAGTCTGTGGGTCAATCAAGTGAAGAGAATTACCTAACGACTGTATACGCGCCTTAGAAGCTAGCGCCTGAAATGATAAAAGAGTAAAAAAAAGGATCAAAAGTCTGTTCATCAAATATACCCAGAGTTCATTAAAACAAAAAAGCCTTGGTTTCCCAAGGCTTTTTTTGTTTTAATTTTTTCCGATTAGAGAAAAATTAGAACCAGTACGTCGCTCCAACTTGTGCTAACAACTGAGCAGAATCAAGTTTATTACCGGTTGTAGACGCTGAAGTCGTCATAATCGTGCCATCAACAGTCATTTTGTTGAACTTCAAACCAGCACCCATTGCAACTGTCGTTGTATTTACTCCTGGAGCAAGTTCAGTTGTCGTAGTACCAGCAGCTTCAACTTTTGTATCGTTGATAAGTGTAGACTGAGATACCGAACCTCGTAATGTAACCCAAGAAGCTGCATCAACCTCTAAACCAATAGTGATTGGCAACATCATAACTGTTGTTTTGCCTTCAGACGCCGGTGCATAAGTTGAAGCAAATACACCTTGGTTTAAAGCAACACTGTAAAATAATTCGTTTCCATCTTTTTTATGGCTGTTAACAACACCTAAAGTTATAGTCTGTGTACTAACTTTCATGGCTTCAACGCCAGCAACTGTTTCTTCTTTTGCTCCGGCTTGAACTAGGTTACCGAAGAAATACATCGTATCCATTTTGTATCCACCGTTTAAGCCAATGCCTAAAGTACCAGTGAACTTGTTGCCATCCATGATATTAGCAGTGTTTGTTAAACCTAAAGAAAGAGTTCCATCCCAAGGACCTTGGCTTGCACCAAGTCGAACGCCCATTGAAGATTCTTTTTCAAGACCAACAGTAGTTGCAGCTTTTTTGTTATTGTAGTTTGAATAAACTAGAGTTCCAGCCCAAGTCATTTCTCCAGCTTTTTTACCGTATGAAAATTCGATTGGGTTTTGTTGGTTAACCCTTAATGCAGCTATTGAGGCGAATTGTCGTAAACCAGGACGTGTTAAAGAAGCCCAACCAGATGCATTTTGTGATTGATGACCTAAAGAAAGAGCCATTTTCGCATCGCCCATAGTGCGAACGATCATGCCTTCTGGGTTTGCATTTTCGGCAGTAGATGCAGTGATTCCGGAGTTAGTACCAGTTTCGAGAGCAACGTAGTCACTTGCAAGATTGAACATATCAAACGGTTTTGCATAAACCGACTGAGTATCGACCAAGTGTGGTGAGCTGCCTAAAGATAATAAGCGAGCACGAGATGCGAAAGCGTTAACCGAAGTTAAGGCGATAGCGATGATTAATAGTTGTTTCATTTTGCGTCCTTTCGTTAAGAGCAAATGTTTTATTGTTTTAACTTATATTTACGATGTTAATTATGGTCCAGTTTAAACGCAACCGAAAAAGTTTTTGGGTAATCCATTAAATGTTTTGTCAGACTTTGATTCTTAAATTCTGTGTGCTATTTGCATCACTTATTTTGATTGGTTTCTTGGCAAAAAAAAATTCGTTTTTAGCAAAAAATTATTTTTCAAAATATTATTTTTGAGAATGAAAAATGAATTTATTCTGGATTCAAAAAAGCTCCATCACATCAAAAAAATAGTTTTGTGAGCCGCTGAAAGTTTCCCGAAAAAGGTGAGTTTTTTTGCGGCAGTGAATAACGCGCTCGCTCTTAACGTAGTTTGTCAAAAGCAGGCCTTTGGTCTAGCAATTGGCTTTTAAATGGAAGCTATCGGGTTTGACATATTTTCAATTAAAGGTTTCCACTACTTAGGTCTAAAATCCACATGACTTTTATCATTCGTAATCTGAATATATACCTTATATGAACTCAAAATCGAATACCAGAAAAATGCTCGAAGGAATTATCAAACGCCACCCAGATGGATTTGGATTTTTTATTCCAGATGATAAAGAACACCCGGATGTCTATGTTCCTCAACACTCGATGAAGTCCGCAATGACAAATGATCGCGCAACAATTTCCGTCGAAAGAGAGAAAGACGGTCGGTTCCGCGGAGAAATCATTAAGATTACAGAGAGATCTCAAAAACGTATTGCCGGAAAGTATTCATTGGTTTCGGAAAAATTCGGCGCAATCAAAGATGAAGGCCGGGGCTGGGGAAAAGATCTGAAAATTCCGGTCGAAAAATCCAAAAATGCAAAAGACGGTGAACTTGTCGAAGTGCATATTATCAAATTTCCGGATGAAGGCAGTTTCGAAGGTGAGGTGCTGAATGTTCTCGGCGACGCCAAGGATCCGCTGAACGATATCAAACGAGTGGTCATTACGCAGAATATACCGGAGTTTTTTTCAAAGGAAACTCTTGAAGAAGCAAAAAAATTCACACAAAATCCCACAGAAAAAGATTTTATCGGTCGAAAAGATCTCAGGCATTTGCCGATTATTACAATTGACGGCGCCACTGCCAAAGATTTTGACGACGCGGTTCTTGTGGATATGACTTCTACCGGGTTTCACCTTTACGTGGCGATTGCCGATGTCAGTCACTATGTCGAAACCGGCACTGCAATGGACAAAGAAGCCTACGAACGTGGCACCAGCGTTTATTTTCCGAATTTTGTAATTCCGATGCTACCCGAGACCATAAGTAACGGACTCTGCTCGCTGATGCCGAATGTTCCCCGTTTGGCGCTCGTCGCCGATATGGTTTTTGATTTTTCAGGCGAAATGAAATCTTCTACGTTTTATGAAGGTGTAATTGAAAGCAAGGCGCGTGTCACGTACGGCGAAGCGCAGGAGCTTATCGACGGCACGCCAATCGAAAAGTTGAAGCACGTTAAAGAAAATATTTTCAGATGTGCCGATCTGGCAAAAGTTCTGATGGCCAAAAGATTCAGGGACGGAGCTTTAGATCTTGAAGTACCCGAAACTGTTCTTGTTATTGATGACGCCGGAGAGCCGATTGACGTTATTAAGTCTGAAAGATTATTTGCGCACAGGTTAATCGAGGAACTTATGCTGGCAGCTAACGTTGCCGTGGCCAAATTTCTCGGTAGCCGCGAAGTACCTTCGTTTTACCGAGTGCATGAGGCGCCGGATGCAGAAAAAATTTCGAACCTGCAGAAATACATGGAAAACTTAGGACACAAAACCACTTTAAGCGGTGGCAAATTGCAAAAACGCCTGACTCGCGCACTTCAGGATTTTGAAGGCAAGGCTGAAGCTCAGATCATTCATATTTTAACTTTACGGTCTATGAGTCAGGCAAAATACACACCGAACAACCTTGGCCATTTCGGGCTGGGTTTTGATTTCTATACGCACTTTACATCTCCGATCAGACGCTATCCCGATTTAATTATTCACCGACTCCTCAAGAATCAGGTTATGCCCAACAGTCATTATCGACTGATGCCGGAAGAAGATTTATTAACGGCCGGTGTCTGGCTTTCGGCCTGTGAACAGAAGGCGGCCAAGGCCGAACGACAGATTCAAGCCATTAAGAAAGCTCGCTTTATGCTTAAGCTGATCGGCGAATCCTATGATGGCTTGATCAGCTCAGTTACTAAATTCGGTTTTTTTGTTTTGCTGCGTGAATTCAACATTGATGGCTTAGTCAGGCTCGATGACCTCGGGCAGGACAAGTGGGAGTTTGATGAAGGAAGTCTGACATTAACTGCAAAGCGCTCGGGTTTTTCATACAAAATGGGCGATGTTGTCCGAGTTACAATCAGCATGGTTGATATTGAACAGGGCCAGATCAATTTCGTGTTAGAAAAGAATGCGAAATCGGCCTCTAAGTCGCAAATTAAAATTCCGCAAAAACAATTTAAAAAGTCTCATGACCGGCACCAGCCAGCCTCTGCGAAAAGTGGTAAAGGCCGACGAGAACGTTTTGCAAAACCTGATAAAACCGAACAACCAAAAACCAAGTTTTATGAGCCCCGCGTAAAAGCAAAACCTGATCCAAGAATTCATGTAAAACAAGGATATATACCCACAGTTCCGCAGGACGATGCTAAAGAAAAGTCAGGCTCTACAGAATACGCTCCAAAGCCGCGTTACTCGTCATTAGCAGATTATCTTGATCGGAAACCGAAAGGCCAAAATGAAGAGAAATCAGAAGCGAAGCCCGCTTTTAGGTCCCTTAAAAATAGGTCGGACTCTGAAAAACGTGGCCCGTCTAAAAACAATTCTGGCGGTGTTCGCAAAACACGG
>JANPPN010000187.1:0-11964 GCA_031428535.1 Bdellovibrio sp.
GCAGAAGAATCCGGCAAGAATTTTTCTTTATTAAGAAAAATGGTTTTAAATTTATTAAAAAAAGAACCGACAAAAAAAGGTATTCGCAGAAAACAAAAAATAGCAGGCCTTAGGGACGACTATTTATTGAAAGTTTTGTTCACTGGCTAGCCTTTGCGGTCATATGCGTAACCCCTGCTTACGCGGCAATCTTTATCTGAACTTTGAGTCCCAAGCTCTGAGCAATATCAATCAAGCGATCCGTTGTAATCTTTTGTAAATTTCCATTCATAATAGCCGTGATGACTGTTCGACCAACTTCACTTTTTTCTGAGGCCTGTAAATGAGTCATTTTTTTACGTTCAATCAGGTGCCGAATAGCGACCGCCAGATCAACTCGCATTTTTACTTTAGGAGCTTCGCTTACGGGAAGTCCTAGGATTTTGCAAAGCTCTTGAATATTTTTAGCTTCTTTAAAATTTTTCACGACCTCATCTCCTTTAATCGTTTTTTACCAGTTTCAATTTCCTGTGTAGGCGTTTCTTGGGTCTTCTTCTTAAACAGATGAAAAACCAAAATCGCATTTGTATCTTTTGTAAAATAAAAAAATGCGAAACTGACCGGTATGATCTTTGATTCGCAGTTCATGCTCTCCATGCTCAATAACCGGCATTGGACGACTGACCGGCATTGGACGACTGACCGGCATTCCCAAACTTTCACCCTCGCCTAGCAAGACCAGAAGTTCGGCTAAATCCTGCTTCAGAGAATGTCCTAAATCTTCTAACTCTTTTGTCACCTTACGATGAATACGGATTGCTTTCACTCAATCGAGTATGTCATAGATTTATGACATTTACAATAGGTAACCGTACAACCGGGGGAACTTCAGCGGCTCTGTTAAGAAATCACTTCTTACATGAATCATTTAGTTAAGTGGGTTACTCTTATCGAGCCTGATGGCACCTGCGTGCAACCGACTTCAGAAAAATTTCAAAAATATTTGACGTGCGAGCTTGTCAGACGCGGTCTGTAGACTCATCTAGCGATACCCTCAACGACCGAACAAATAAAAGGGATTACCTTCCCCAGATTGACTAACTTAGTCTGTAATTACTAATATTCAAAAGGAGACTTTCATGAAATCTTTCTTATCACTTCTAGTTCCCGCTCTCATCTTTTCTACATTCTTTATACTTAATCCAACTACTGCTGAGGCTCAGAATTTACAGTTACAATTAAAAATTGAAAGACACACCTCCATTATGGGTGAAATAAATGTTCGCTCGTACATAAAAAATGTTGAGGAGTACGAAGGCTTTCGGTTGGCTGCCATTGAAGTTGTAGCTGGTGCACTTAATGAATCAGCAACAACGACTGTGTATGTTAATGAAACGCAGCAGGGTCAAACACTACAACTTGGGCAAGTTACTTTAAAGTTCCTAATTTTACTCAACACCGATTTTTATATGGGCCAAGGTGCTGAAGAAATCAAATTACGCACTTCCAACCCCGCCTACATAAAAAACGTAAATCTGATCCTATCTCGATAAGGGCCTTATGCCCGCCACTAACCAGATTGCCGAATTAAGCCCAAACATATCAGCGGTTAATCCTGCTATTACAGCACCTACCTCATAACCTAAACTAGAGTTCGCAGCACGGAGCTGCTGAATAATTTCAGGACAATATTGACGTTCTCGAATTATTCGATCCACTTCGAGTTGGCCGATAATTCGTTTTAGCCGTGGAATATTCTTTGCCTGGTCGGCATGTCATTATTGTCCAAATGGATCGACTCCACTTTTTTTACGTTCTTCTACTTTTGCGACATACCATGAACTTAGTCCTGCCGTCGTTAGGACCGCAAAAATTACAAGTAACGAAATCCAACTTGGGATCTTGATGAAATCGACCAAAAGCATCTTTATACCAATGAAGCCCAAAATCGCGGCAAGCCCTGGCTTCAAATAACGAAGTTTTGTAACCCAATCTGCAAGAACAAAGTATAGCGCCCTAAGGCCCAAAATTGCCAAGATGTTAGAGGCAAAGGCGACAAATGCATCCTTGGTGACCGCGAATACCGCAGGAATCGAGTCCACTGCAAAAACGAGATCAGTCACTTCTATCACGACGAGAGCCAAGAAGATTGGCGTAGCTTTTCGTACTCCACCCTCCACAACAAAGAAGTGGCTTCCGTCAAATTTATCCGTTGTGGGAATAATTCGCTTCAACAGACGGATCGACCAGCTCTCTTTGGCATCAATTTTTTCATCAGTTTCACGTAAAAATTTAATTGCTGTTATGACCAAAATGAATCCAAAAATATAAAGTACCCAATGAAATGAATTCAGTAGATGAGCTCCTAACAGAATAAATATGGCTCTTAGGACTATCGCGCCCAACACACCATAAAAAAGTACACGGTGCTGGTATTTGTCTGGGATTTGGAAGGAGCTGAAAACGAGTAAAATAACAAAAAGATTATCAACGCTGAGGCTCTTTTCAACCAAGTAACCAGTCAAAAATTCTAATCCAAGTTCAGCGCCAAAAGACATCGCAAACCAGGCGTTGAAGCACAGGGCAACAGTAATCCAGATTCCACTTTCAAGCAAAGCCGCCTTGGTATTAACTTTATGATTACCACGTCCAAATAGGCTTAGGTCGATTGCCAGCAGTACAAGAACACCAACAGTAAATGCAATCCAAAGCCATGGAGGTGCAACAGAGATTTCAGTGACGAACTTATTCATTTTTAATCCTTTATGAATGTTTCAGTTTCGCTGGGCTACCCTCAGATGCATGAAGCACCTTTTCGGTGTAGGCCAGCGCAAGAGTTGAAAATAAAAACACAATATGAATAATGACCTGCCACTTAATATGATCAGGATCTTTCTTAGTCATATCGATAAAGGACTTCAGTAGATGAATACCCGAGATACCAACGAGGGCTCCTGCCAGCTTTACCTTTAGAGTTCCGGCGTTAATTTTTTCAAGCCAGTCGGGACGGTCCTCATGATTGTCCAAATGAATGCGACTTACAAATGTTGCGTATCCACCGATGATAACCATAATCAAAAGGTTCAAGACCATTGTTATATCAACTAAGGTCAAAATTCCCAGCATCAGAACTTCTTCCGTGATCGAATTAACAGTTGCACAAAGGTGCACGAGCTCAACCAAAAATTTGTAAGTGTAAAGGCCGGCTCCTACGATAAGGCCACCATAAATAGGTGCTTGTATCCAACGGCTAGCAAAAATTATTTGCTCAAATGCGTTTTCAATGGGCTTCATAGATGCCGTGAATTAAAATACTTTCCATAGCATTCCCAATTCGGATTATTGGATTGATCTGTCATTTCATTTTTTTTGGCGTCCAACTCAATGCGCTTCTGCACAAGTAAGTTCTTGTTGATTTTATAAAAATAGGCAGCTCCTTGGCCGTACTGATCGCGATCTTGATTCATATCCTGTCTCCTCATTTTTAGTTAAAGAAAGTGTGTAGCTATTTTTTTTCCGACTGACCTTGGTCGCTGTTCGTCACATCACGAAAACGTTGGCTTTCAAGTTGATATCCAGGTTTTTTTGCAACCAACCCGCGCCTAATCATTCTCCAAATGACCCAACTGATAACTAACACAGGAAGGATCAACCACCAAAATCCACGTACTCCGATTGCAGCCGCCTGGACCATGCGCACTATAACAGGAAAAAATCGAACTAACCCGATAACCAGGATAAGCATCAAAATATATCGGAGGATTCCGTTTCGTTGTGTTTTCACTGTGTCTTAAGATTTCCAATTGGCAGTAAGATGTTAGCACCGCTACTGCTTCCTCCTCCGCCAATTACTAGCGGTGAGACACCATTCCATTTTTCTACTATTTGCAGCTGCACTAAGCCTGGGTTGTCTTGTACTGCGCGACCACGAACCCGAATAGCCTCGGCCTCACCCTTAGCGCGAATGACCGCCGTCTGAGCTTCGATTTCAGCTTTGGCTTGGGTAAACTTCGCCTTCGCGGCCTCTTGCTCTTGTACCATTTTCGCTTCGATCGCTGTCTCAAGCTCCTTAGAGAGCGCCACATTCTGAATGACCACATCCTCTATCACCAGCAGATCACCCACTTTTGCCCGTGCCGCTTCGAGAGTCTTGGCTTTTACTTCTTCACGTTTTTTTACGATCTGTTCAGCACTTTGCAGTGCTGTAACTTCCTTGAGTGCCTCACTTATTCGTGGCGCGATTAAGCTCTCGAATGGATCGCCGGAATAATCACGAAACATTTTCACGATCATGTTTTCAGGAATTCGATAAAGCACCCTCAATTCAACATCAATTTGTTGAAGATCAGAAGAATAACACTCCGTCTTAGCAATGGTGGTCTGCTGACGTACAGATACCGGGACAACGGTTGTTACCAAGGGAAGTTTGAAGCCCAATCCTTCTGGAGCAAAAAGAGGAGAAACCTTGCCCATTGTTACAAGTACACCGCGATGTCCAGGCGGAATGATAAACGTGCTACCCATGGCCATCACAGCCACAACAAAAATGATAAGCCCAATCTTGATGAGCTTTGGGTTTCGTTTGAGGTCTTTAAAAAATTCTTCGGTTGGATCCATTCTGTACTCCCTGGTTTTTTGTTATAACGTACCAATGTAGCTTATTTTATAACTTTTTAAAAATCGATAATTAAGACGATATAGTTTGTTTTAATCGAACATTAATAGAGCGTAAAACTCCTTATCAGTTTTGCAGCAATCGGATTTTCAAGTTTTCTCTGGGCTGATACCAGCCAAATTTTCTCATGAACACCTTTTAGTTTCCTATCTTCTGAAGCAATCCTTCTTTAATCAAATTTTCATTGGACACTTCTGAAAGCGGGGTAAGTCCGATCCCTTGTATTGCAAACAGTATTTGCAGAATGGTGTCCTGAGTTTTTGCTGTGGGAAGAACGAATGGTTGATCATTGTGCGAGTGTGGAAATGTTCGCTTTAGTTTTCGGAAAGCTAGACCGCCAAATTTAGTACACTATCAAGGGCTGCTTTTCCAGCCTCCGCGAGAATCATTTTTCGATTGCGCCGTTCAAAGAGGGGTTTCCCAACCATTTCCTCTAGCTGTTTAAGTTGATTACTAAGCGTTGACCCAAACGTAGCTTTTCGGCAGCACTTTTATTAGACCAGATACAGGCGTAGGCTTTTAACATTTTGATGATCCCTTTTGGCATATTCTAGGTCAGGAAAGCAATTTGCTCTACATGCCATGCGTAATTTTAAGGATGTTGTTTTACTCAGAATCGCTTTTTATCGGGGTCAACTACATCAATTCGTTGAGTCAGCTTAGTGGAAATGTGCTTAGGGAGATTTTCGAGAATTTCTTTGGCTACTAAATCGATAAGCCGTTTCTTTGGATGAGACTTTCGACAAAGCAAACTAACTTTACGGTGGTACTTTGACGCTTTTATTGATCGAAGTTGATTTTTCTTTGCGAACGCGGACAAAAGTTCCGGAACTAATGTAAATCCATTCTCTTCATCGACAACACTCAGCAGAGTTTGAAATCCTCCGTGTACTGTTGTCTTGCTAGTGTGGTCTTTTTTTCTTTCGCAAATCGACAGAATTTGATCACGAACGCAATGAGTTTCATCCATGAGAATAAGATTTTGATCTTGCAGGTCCGGAAAGACGACAGAATCCGATTTGAGCAAATCGCTTCCTTTGCCGGCATAGACCAAGAAAGATTCGTAAAACAACGGCTTCTCGATCAAATGCCCAGGTGCCGATGCCGGAGTGGATAAGATAACAGCATCCAACTCGCCATTTTCAAGCTTTTGCAAAATTTGCTCAGTTCCTTGTTCCATTATCTCAAATTTAACAAGCGGGTATTTTTTTCGAAATGCGCTCAAAAATAATGGTATTAACGCCGGAGCCAAAGTCGGAATCAATCCTAATTTTAAAACTCCCCTAACTTGATTGTTCCATGTATCTGCGATTTCAATTAAATTTTGGCATTCTGTATGAACAACATTACATTGTATTAACAAAGCCTCTCCAATTTCGGTGACCTGCACCGGATTTTTGCTTCGGTCAAAAAGCTGGGCACCCAATTCAACCTCAAGCTTTTGAATTGCCTCACTAAGGGCCGGTTGAGAAACAAAACAGGATTTAGCCGCAGCGCTAAAGCTACCAAATTTTTTTAAGGCCAGGGCATATTCAATCTGTTTAATGCTTATATTGATCATCATATGATATAGGTATAGCCTATAGGCCAATCGGAATCAAGTATTTGAAAAAATTCGGATATATGACGATACTAGATAAGTATAAAGGAGAGGCCCATGCGAAGTTACAGTGAATATAGAAACTTACCGGCTGATGTAATATCCACAGTCACAAATGCAGCGCGTAGCGGAGATCTTAACTATTTTGAGGCAATTGCGTTAAGTGAAAGGCCGAAAATTTTAATCTTACGCAATTCGAAAGGTTACTCAGCACTCATGCTTGCCTGCTATCACGGACAAACCGATCTTGTTCGAGCTTTTTTAGAATGGGGAGCAGATCCCAATGATAAAGATTTTGGCGGTAATTCTGTTTTAATGGGCGCGACTTTCAAGAGCCATATTGATGTCGTTAAATTGCTGTTGTTCTATGGCGCTGATTCCAGTCTAGCCAACAACAAAGGGCAGACTGCTTCTCTTTTTGCCCAAATGTTCGGACGCACAGAAGTCCTTGCCTTACTTGAGCCTGAATCAAAATCTAATTTGAAAGAGAAACTTAAATCATGGGTCTCGTTTTTTAAAATGAGTCTTTATAACGAAAGGAACAGTAATGTCTAAGAAAATACTAACCACAGCGAGCGGGCACCCGGTCAGCGAAAATCAACATTCGGCGACAGCCGGCCCCCGCGGGCCCATGCTCATGCAGGATATGCATCTAATCGAAAAACTCGCACACTTTAATCGGGAACGCGTTCCGGAACGTGTGGTTCATGCAAAGGGTTCCGGCGCCTATGGAACATTTACGGTCACGCATGATATTTCTGAATACTCCAGGGCGGCTGTATTTTCTAAGGTCGGAAAAAAAACGGATCTCTTTATTCGCTTTTCTACCGTGGCTGGAGAAAAAGGTTCTGCCGACACCGAGCGGGATCCCCGAGGATTCGCCGTTAAGTTTTACACAGATGAAGGCATCTGGGATATTGTCGGCAACAATACGCCCATATTTTTCGAACGCGATCCATTGAAATTTCCGGACTTTATTCATTCTCAAAAGCGAGATCCCCAAACGGGCTACAAAGTTGCCCGGCGCATGTGGGATTATTGGGCTAAAGCTCCCGAAGCCCTCCACCAAATCACAACGCTATTTAGCGATCGTGGCATTCCCGACGGCTATCGCTTCATGCATGGCTTTGGATCTCATACTTTTTCTCTCTGGAATAGGAACGGCGAAAGATTTTGGGTCAAATTTCACATGAAATCAATGCAAGGAATTAAAAATTTAAGCCCGGAAAAAGCAGCAGAACTGGCGGGAACAGACCCTGATTATGCCGGACGCGATCTTTTTGAAGCTATCGAACGCAAAGAATTCCCTAAGTGGAAAATGCAAGTGCAGATTATGCCCGAGCTGCAAGCTGATACCTATCACTTAAATCCTTTCGATATGACAAAAGTTTGGCCTCATAAAGACTTTCCATTAGTCGACGTGGGTATTCTTGAACTGAATCGGAATCCGCAAAACTATTTTACTGAAGTCGAGCAGTCGGCCTTTTCTCCGGCAAATCTACCTCCGGGAATTGGCGCTTCTCCCGATAAAATGTTACAAGCTCGATTATTTTCCTACCCTGATGCCCACCGGTATAGGATAGGGGGAAACTATCAACAGTTACCTGTAAATCGCCCGAAGAATGAAGTTTTAAATTATCAGCGTGACGGGGCCATGCGCTTTCATGGCAACATTGAAACGCAGGACAATTACGAGCCTAACGGGTTTGAGGGACCTGTTCAAGATGGCAATTTCGCTGAACCGCCCTTACGACTTTCCGGAACTGCTGACCGACACAATCAACATCTAGGCAATGATGATTACGCTCAGGCAGGCGATTTATTCCGTTTGTTATCAACTGAAGAACAAGAGCGAATGACGTCGATCATCGCAAACACAATGAAAGGACTTCCGGAAGTGATCATTCGACCGAACATTGATAATTTCAAAGCCTGTGATCCTCGATACGGCGCACTTATTGAAAAAAAGTGGCAGAAATAATTTTAGGAAGGCGCAAAACTATGCAACAAATGAAAGAAATGGTCTTAAGCATTAAAAACGAAGGGATCAGAGTTTCATTTAAACGCTACGGTTGGCGTATGGTATTGCTGATAATCGCGTACTACTTAGTACGCGATATTTCCGCCTATGTTTTAATTCCGTATTTATTCATTTCGGTATTTTAAAAAAACAAACAACTAAAAAAACAAGGAGAATCACATGAATCAAATCGAAAAAGTAGTTTATAAGGGCGAAGCTACCGCAAGTGGTGGGCGCGAAGGACAAATAAAATCATCTGACGGCGCATTAGAAGCCAAGCTGACAACGCCCAAAGAACTGGGCGGCGCGGGGTTGCTCGGAACTAATCCCGAGCAGCTTTTTGCCGCAGGTTATTCGGCGTGCTTTCTGGGGGCACTGAAATTTGTTGCAATGAAAGAAAAGGTAAAACTTCCTGACTCCATTAAAATTGACGGCTTCGTCGGTATCGGAGCTATTCCGACAGGGTTTGGAATTGAGGTTGAATTAAAAATATCAATTCCTGATATAGAAAATGTTCAAGCCCGAGACCTAGTTGAAAAAGCACATATCGTTTGCCCCTACTCAAACGCAACAAGAAACAATATTAAAGTCGTTTTGACGTTGGTTTAAAAAAAGAGGCCCAGATTTCTAGAAAAATTCTGGGCTTAACAAACAACGTGGAGCAGGTCATTTACAACCACGACTCTGAACCGTTACCTTGCAACCAGCGGGGCCACCATGGGCAATTACCGCTAAGAAGAATTAAAGCTGTTTTCTCATGTTTTGTCTAGTATCCCCGCCCGGTCCTGAATCAATTCTTAGCAATTTTTAGTCTGAATCCTTGGGTAACGGGCCGGCGGAGCCACCGGGGACTCTGTTAAGACTTTAGAAGAGTTATTTTTTTAACTACAATTTTTTATCGAGTTAAGAATAGAGTTACCGTTTTGATGTGGGCGGGGTTGGTTGTGCGTATTTTGACATCTTCAGCACCTTGGCCCATAAAAAAATCGGTGTTGAGTAATATATCGAATTTTAAAGTCAGTTGTCCAAGTTGTAATGCTTGCCCCTGCTGCGTACCATTAACAAACACTGTCGCTGTTGCTGTTTCATTGAGTGCACCGGCAACGACTTCAATGGAAGCCAATCGAAACCCTTCGTACTCCTCAATATTTTTTATATAAGTACGCAGATTTATTTCACCGGCGGAGGTGTATCTTTCGATTTTTAAAAGTATCTGTGAGTCCTGAGCCTCTGCAATTGTTGGATTGAGCATAAAGAATGTGGAAAAAATAAGAATGGGTAAGAAAGTTTTCATAGAAGAATTATCCTTTGCAAAATTGCAATGGTCAACATAATTTCGACTTGTGGATTCTAGAATAAAGCCATTATTTTTTAAAACATCGACCGAGTTAAGAAATTGGTTCATTACCGAACACGATAAGTCGAAAGAAGTTTGGATCGGATTCCACAAGAAAGATTCCGGAAAAATTTCAGTCACCTATCCTGAAGCTGTTGATCAGGCTCTTTGCTTTAGCTGGATCGACGGAATTAGAAGAAAAGTAGATGATATTAGGTATACCAATCGATTCACACCGCGCAGGCCAAAGAGCAATTGGTCCAAGATCAATATTGCGCACGCAAAGCGACTTATGAAGGAGGCGGCGTAGTTCAATCCTTGGGTAGTTTGGCCAAATTAGTGACGGCTAAGACAGATTAACGGCCTTTTATGTATTCGGACACAGTATCCCCGCATGGTCCTGAATCAATTCTCAGCATTTTTCAGTCTGAATCCTTGGGTTACGGGCCGGCTGAGCCCCCAGGGACTCTGTTAATAAACTGCCATTGAAATGTTGGGCAATGTGTTAGTGGATAGTTAAAAATCTTCGGTTATGGTGTTTTCATTTTCGTCACAAATACCGCTAAAATATTTTGTAGAGTTGTAGGCGTCTGACAGCTTTTTTGCTTCGCCTTGGAGCATTGGCGATACATTAGCACCCATACTCGAAAAGCCTGAGCTCTTCAATCGTACGACGGGCGATAGTTTCCGTAAAAAGCACTCGTACTAGCGTTCAAATTAGTTGAGAATCAGTTTCAATAAGACAAAGACGTTGAGCAGAATGCTTCAGTGTGAACTCGCATATTCTGATAAGTAAAAACTCCATGATTGTGTCGAATTAAACTGGGTATTAACGAAAACTGTCGAATTAATTCAAGCAAAATGTTTAATCATAAGTTCAAAAAAACAGAGCTGGTGTATCAAGCACCAACCCTAGAAAGAACGTATGATTTTTAACTACAAAATCACAGTCGAAGAATTATCAAAATCTGGCAAAAATCACAAGTGGGAACGACATTTTTGCAATAAATGTAGTCGCTTCATGTGGGGCCATGGATTTGTTACTCGGTATTTTCAGTCAATAGACGGCTGTGTTTATTTAAAAAGATATCGCTGTCCGAAGTGCACAACTGTCGCAACAACCAGACCAGATGGACACTGGCCCATGATTCGAAGCTCAATTCGAGCCATTTTTAGTATTTTATTAACCAGAATATCATCCGGCACATGGCCTATTTCTTTTTCCCGGCAGCGCGGTGGCCATTGGCTCAGGCGGTTTGTTAACCACGCAAAGATGTCAGGAGAAACAAATTTAGAAACATTTTTAAGTTTTAGTTATCAAAAAAGTCTTCGGTTTTTTCCGTAAAACGATTTGATTGTTTTTTATTCGGACGCAACCCCACCTGGTTGTGTCGTTTATTTTATGAATCGCGTTTGTTAGAAGGTTTTCAACTAACAAGGTGGTGAGAATTTGAGCGACAGCGATAAAAAACTAGCAATAGCAACTTTTAGGTTTGGTTTAATCTCAGAATTTGCGACTGGGGTCAGACTCATTTACGGTGAAAAAGAAAAGCTGATTAAGGATAAAATATCCAGACGATACGACATCCCATTTTCGACGGAGAAAACGATTTCCCGGTCAAGTTTAGAGAAATGGATTATTGAATATAAAAAAGCTGGTTATCGAATCGAAGGGCTGTATCCAAAGTATCGAAGTGATCGCGGTGAAAGCCGCGCGTTGTCGAGTTCATTAAGGCTTGCCATTAAGGAATTAAAAAAGAGCAGCCAAACTTAAAAGCGCCGGCCTTAATAATCTGCTTAAAGCACAAAAAATTAATCGCTGAAAATGAAATTCTGAATCCCTCAACAATGTACAGATACTTAAAATCTGAAGAGCTCACAAAAATTAATGAAGCTGCCATTGATAAGCGCCACTTTGAGGCTTTACATCCGAATGAAATTTGGCAATCCGACGTTATGCATGGGCCCTATGTAAAAATTGATGGGAAGGCGAAAAAAAGTTATTTAATTGCTATCATTGACGATCACTCAAGATTGATTATTCATGCGCAGTTTTATTTAGCAGAAACCAGAGAAAACTTTCTAGATTGTCTTCGTCAAGGGATCATGAGGCGAGGGCTTCCGCAAAAACTCTACATCGATAATGGATCTTGTTTTAGGGCTTTGCATTTAGAACAAGTAACGGCTCAATTAGGTATCGGGATCAGTCATTCAAGACCGTACACCCCGCAGGGGCGTGGCAAAATTGAGCGTTGGTTTAAGTTTGTGCGGGATAATTTTATTTCTGTTGAAAAGTCAGATCCCACAAGTGCCGAAAAATTAGATATTTTATGTGCGCATTTTTCTGAATGGGT
>JANPPN010000188.1:0-10197 GCA_031428535.1 Bdellovibrio sp.
ACAGGAAAGTATGATTTACAAATTAACTATACAAACTGTATTCATTGTAAAACCTGTGATATAAAGTGTCCGTTTGAGAATATAGATTGGACTGTTCCCGAAGGCGGCGGCGGCCCGAAATATACGGAAACTTAAACAAAAAGTAACAGTTCACGAACGAATTGAAAACCGAATAGAGGAACTCACATGGCACATTTTTACGCGTCTTGCCCGACGGGCATGGCTGATTTAGTTGAAAAAGAATTACAATCATTCGGTTTAAAAACATGGGAGAAGACCTCTGGCGGCGTCGTGTTTGAGTCGAACTGGGCCGGCTGTTACAAAGCCAACCTTAATTCCCGTTATGCCAGCCGGATTTTGAAACCAATTCTGGATTTTCCGGCTTATCAAAATGAAGAACTCTATAACAACATCCGAAAACACGACTTCACCAAATACATCAAACCGACACAGACTTTAGCGATCGATGTGGTCGTGAACGAGTGCATGCTGCACGATCAGCGATTCGTTGCCATGAAAATCAAAGATGCCATCGTAGACCAGTTCCGCGACAAATTCGGTGTGCGCCCGGATGTTCAGACAAAATCACCTGACTTGCGAATCCATGTTCGCGGCCATAAGAATCAATTTTCAGTTGCTCTTGATACCACCGGTGATTCGCTGTTTATGCGGGGATACCGCCTGAGTACCGGCGAAGCGCCATTAAAAGAAAATCTGGCGGCAGGTCTTATCGGTCTGACTGACTGGGATAAGCAAAGTTCAATCGTGGATCTATTTTGCGGTTCAGGCACCATTCTGATTGAAGCGGCAATGATGGCCTTGAATGTTGCGCCCGGTTTACAGCGAAAAAAATTCGGATTTATGAATCTGCTGGATTTTGATGAACAGGCCTGGGCTGAAACAGTTCAGGAAGCAATTGATGGTGAAAAGGAAGTATTGGATTTTAAATTTTACGGTCACGACATCGATAAAAAAATAGTTGATATCGCAAAACGTAACGCCAAAAGTGCCGGCGTACTTGAGCACATTGAATTTAAGTGCACGCCGGTATCGGTTGTTTTGCCACCTGAAGAAAAATCGATGGTGATCTGTAATCCGCCATATGGTTCGCGAATCGGAGACGAAGATAATTTGAAAGATGTCTACCGCGATCTGGGTTTTACACTTAAACACAGATTCAATGGCTCTGAAGCCTGGGTGTTGGCCGGCAATAAAGATCTTTTGCAGGAAATGAAATTAAAATCCACCCGCAAGCATTTTGTATTTAACGGCAACATCGAATGCCGCTTCCTGAAGTATGAAATGTATGAAGGCAGTCACCGCAAAACAAAAAAGAGTACAAACACCACAGCTATGGGATAATGCCACAGGCAATTATTCCTCGCTGTTTTAGTTCGAATCAGAACGGGCTCGAAATTTGATGAACTCCTCAATGTTTGCATAAATCAAACGTCAAACTAAAGGAGTTCAAAATGGCTACACAGACCACACCAAACAATTTAAATCCCGCCATGCCGCCGCCGAGTAAATATCCCCAAAAATGGATTGAAGCCGAAAATGCACTTGCAGATATCAGAAAAACATTCGGGTTTGTTCCGTCGTTTATGAACAACTTTACAGACGAAAGCCTTCCGGGGGCGTGGAGCGAGGCAAAAGCTCTGCGATTCAGTTCGGAAACGGCGCTCGAGCCCAAGTTGAAAGGTCTTATCAGCCACGCTGTCGCTGTGCAGATTCCCTGCGAAAGAATTCTCTACTTTGAAGAGCGTGCAACTCTGCGAGAGGGCGCAAGCCGGCAGCAACAGCTTGAAGCCGTGATGATGGCCGGAATTACGCGGCATTGGAGTACAGTGCTGAATGGCTTACAGTTGGATAAGAAAGCTTTCCGAAAAGAAGTCGATAAAATTATGACGTTTGTTGAGAAGATGATGAGTGAGATGGCCGGTAACCTTCCAAAAGAAGAAATGTTTCTTTTTAAGCCCGGCACTGCTGAGGACGCTTACAAAGACATTGAACTGATGCTCGGAATTGTTCCTCAATTTTTTCAGTTTTTTCCGAAGGAAGCGATTGCGGGAGCCTGGAGCGAATTCAAAGGGCTGCAGTTGAATCCGTACACAGAACTCAATGGTGAGCAGAAAGAACTGATCGGACTTGCAGTAGCGGCACAGATCCCATGCGATTATTGTATTTATTTTCACAAAAGCGCAGCCACGCTTAATGGCGCAAGCGAACGCAAGATCAATGAGGCCATTGCGGTTGCAGCGAGTGTTAGGCATTGGAGCGCCATGTTTCATGGTCCTCATGTGGATCTGACCGGTTTTAAAAAAGATGCAGATCAGCTTTTGTTGAATATTGGTCAGCAACGCCCGCACTAATGAACTTGGGGTTTCTTGATATGCTCGACAATTTTATTTACTAAGGCGTTCCGGTTTGCCGAATTCTCGGAAGTGGCAGCCGTAATTATTCTGACCTAAGTCTGGGGTAACTGTGCGTAAGTATAGTTATTCTAATAGAGGTACTTAATGGTGATATTTATCACTAGCATTTAGTTGAATACCAATTCATGTAACATACTAACGGGAGTTTTTAGTGAAGAAGAGAGCCTATCCGATTGCCTTAATTGGCGTTGCCGCCGCTGTTTACGTTTTTTCATCTTGTAGCATAACGTCGACAGTTGATCCGGCTGCGACGGCGTCATTGTCTTCATTCGCGGATTCTCTGGCAGAAGATATGTTGGTGGCTTCGCCGACGGCTTCGAGAAGTATAACCGGTTTTTCGGCAAGTGACGTTGGTATTTACGCAGATACAGCAAGTCCGGGCGATGGGTTAAAGAAGAAAAAAGAAGCGGTTGAAGCATTATTAGCTTCGACGGCCCCTGCGACTTGCGCGATTTCTTTGACGATACAGAATTCTACAAATGCGAATTGTTATGGACCGAATCTGGACACTGTATCCCATTCATTCGATAGCTTGCCTGAAAGCTGGCCGGGCGGAGACTTGGGAATTTGGGAAACTACTTCCGCAGCTGGTGAAGCTTGCGCTTCTGATCAACTGAATTCCCGCTTGAAGGGTGTTGCTTCTTATGCGGATCTTGCGGTTTTCATGATGTCCGGAATGGCATGTGTTGCAAATAAAAGTGGAACGGCCTTGCCGGCGGCCTCTGCAAATGTCGATATTACAACACAAATGACTGGTAACTTGAATATTAATGGCGCGCCAGCAACAGTAACTTCTGCAGTGATTTATCGCGACGCTGATAGCGTGGGTACTCGAGTTTACCGCTATACATTGACAGCAAATCAAGGTACGAAAACATATACCTTGAGAACTAAGCACAATCCGCAGGATGCAACGGATACGGCCTCGCGCGGAAAAATTTCAGTGAAAGTTGCGGACGCAACAGGTATAAATGCTGGGCAAAACTGCGGTTCTTCAACGGAATTTGGCTACGTCGAAGCGCTTTCGATGGCATATGAAAGAACATCTGCGAGTGCTGCAAAATACTTGGTTAAGTCAGCAAGATTCTGCGGAAGCAACGCCGACCCTTATGTTTCAGGTACAAATTTTTCAGTCGATCTTGCAAAAGTACATGCCCCTCCGGGATTTATGTTTGGTTGGGCAGATAATGCGAATTATTTTTTAGCATCGTTTGATCCTTCAAATTATACAGGACAGTTTTACTATGCATGGCAAGCTGGTAAAGGTGATTCTCACACAAGAACATTAAATTTGGTGCTTTCGGGCACTTCGACGGCGGTTACCGGTTCTGCGTTCTTTGGATTCGGACCGACGATGCAAACAACTCCGGGTGGAATTACTGGAATGATCTGCGCGTGGACAGGACCTGAGCCACTAACTAATAATCATGTTCCAGTGAATTTTGTTCAAAGGCAGAACATTTCGGTAACAGCTCCAGCGACGATGTTTACTCCAACGGCGTCAAGCATAACATATGACCCAGTACTTGCGTGTAATACCAATACAGCGATGATCATGACATGGAATGCTGGTGTTGCCAGTAGGGATGCAAGTACCACCACTCAGAATTTGGTTGCTGTTTCTGAAGTCGGAACCGCAATGGGCTCGACTCCAACACCCCCAACTGAAGTCGATTAATTCAATCAAAAATTTGTTACAATCCAGAGGAGAAAACTCTGGATTGTGGAAATGTCTTAACATTCTCGATTTGGTGGCTTCGAAAAGACACACAAACCGTATCGCAATGAGAATTTTTTAGAAAGTAATTAAAAGTTTTCCAAAAAACGCCGATAATTAAATAAGTAACACTATTTAATGACGGGACGTATAGCTGTGGGATTACTAAAAATTTATCTATTATTGGTTTTGAGCCTTGCTATTTTTTCGTGTAGTGGCAAAACAGATGGTTATGCACCGTCGTTAGATCTTTCTTCTAATAGCCCTGTCGTTATTTCACCGAACGCAATTACACTTGCAGTTAATAACACGACAACGTTTACGGCATCGGGCGGCAGCGGGTCTTATCTCTATTCGATCTCCAGCGGCAGCGGCAGTATTAATGCTTCAACGGGATTTTTTACAGCACCGGGAAGTGCGGGTAGCGTAACCGTGCGAGTGGTAGATGGTAGCGGAATGTACGCGGATGCGATTATTACGATTAATGCTGCGTTGGTAATTTCACCGAGCAGCCAGAGTTTAAGTTTAAATGCGACGCAAGCTTTTTCGACAACAGGCGGTGTTACACCAATTACATTCTCGATGGCCAGCGGGCTTGGATCGGTTGATTCTTCGGGGTTATTTACGGCACCGAGCAGTCCTGGAACGAACATTGTTAGAGCGACAGATTCGTTAGGTAATACTTCGGATGCGACAGTGACTGTTTATGGTGCTCTTGGTATTTCGCCGACCTCACTCACGGTTGCGGTCAATAACACGGTTTCGTTTTCTGCAGGCGGCGGTGTAGGGCCATACAGTTATTCGATATTCAGCGGCGGCGGCAGCATCAATGCAACAACAGGTTTTTTTACAGCACCGGCGGGTGCGGGCAGTGTGACAGTTCGCGTGACTGATTCAATGGGGGCCACGAGCAATGCTTTGGTCACGGTAAATGCAGCATTACAGATTTCACCGACGGCGCAGACAGTATTAATTGGAGGTATGTTTACTTTTACTACAACCGGAGGAGTGCCCACGGTAACATTTGCAATCTTAAGTGGTACGGGGACGATTAATTCTGGAACCGGCGAGTACACAGCTCCCGGTTCAAATGGAAGTGCGGTTATCAGAGCAACTGATTCTTATGGCAATACTTCTGATGCGAGCGTGACGGTTACTACAACTTTGACTATTTCGCCGTCGAATAAAACCTTGGCGGTGAATAATGTATTCAGCTTTACCGGCGTTGGCGGAACTCCGCCTTTGGTTTATTCAGTTTTCAGCGGAACCGGCACGGTCAATGCTTCGACCGGTGCCTATACAGCGCCAGCAACAAGCGGAAGTGCAGTTGTGAGAGTGACCGATTCATTGGGTGCGACGGCCGATGCCAGTGTTACGATAAATCCGGCTTTGAGTATTACGCCCGCTTCGCAGACGATGGCAATCAACGGTACTTTGACTTTCTCGTCAGCAGGTGGAGTTGTTCCTTACACGTATTCAATTTTTTCGGGCGCCGGAATAATTAACGCCACAACCGGAGCCTATACGGCGCCGGGTACTGTCGGAACTGATATTGTTCGCGTGACAGATAGTCTTGGCAACACCGCAGATTCGACAGTTACGATTAATAATCTTTTAGGAATTTCTCCTGCGGCTGTTACATTAGCCGTGAATAATACAACAACCTTTACTGGCAATGCAGGAGCTCCACCTTATACATTTTCTATATTTAGCGGCGGAGGAAGCATTAATGCGGGAACTGGTTTTTTCACGGCACCTGCAGTTTCAGGTACAACTGTTGTTCGCGTTACTGATAGCTTGAGCAATACGGCGAACGCCACTGTTACAATTAATCCGGCTTTAGCTATTTCACCGGCAACGAAAACTTTAGCAGTTAATAATATTTTTACTTTTGCTGCAACCGGTGGGGTGTCGCCATATACGTATTCAATATTTGCAGGTGGGGGCAGTATAAACGCCACTACTGGAGCGTACACAGCTCCGGCGGCATCGGGTACGGCAACAGTCAGGGTAACGGATGGTTATGGTAATACTTCAAATGCTGCGGTAACAATTAATAATGCTTTAGCCATTTCTCCCGCTGCGCCAATAATTACAGTGGTCGATACTCAGACTTTTACTTCAACGGGTGGGGTATCGCCTTATACTTATTCGGTTGCCAGTGGTACAGGATCTATTAATGCCGGTACGGGGCTTTACACTCCTGCGGGGGCAGGCACAATTACGATACGATCAACAGATTCAATTGGAAACACAAGTGATGCAACTTTAATCGTTAATACCGCGCTGGCAATTACGCCGACTTCGGCCTATGTGGTTGTGGATAATGATTTTACATTTGATTTTACCGGTGGCGTACCGCCGGTAACTTATGCGATTACTGCCGGGGGCGGAACTATTGCTGACCCCACAGTAGGAATTTACACGGCACCTGCAACTACAGGCACTGCTACCATCAGAGTGACTGATGCTTTTGGACACACGAGCAGCGCCACCGCCACGATTTATATCGGTTTAACGATATCTCCAACCAGCGTAACTTTAGGTATAAATACAACTCAGACATTCATTGGTGCGGGAGGCGTAGGGGCTCGAACTTTTGCAATGTTCAGTGGAAATGGAACTATTAATTCAAGTACGGGTTTGTATACCGCGCCTGCTGGTGCTAGCAGCGATATTGTACAAGTTTCGGATACAATTGGTAATGTAGCAACTGCAACAATTAATGTTGTAAGCTCGCTCACAATTACGCCCTCCACGCTAAAACTACCGATATTTTCTACGGCGACTTTTACATCCGTACTGGGTGTTCCAGGATATACGTATTCAGTGCCAACGGGTACCGGCACAGTGGTTCCGGCTACTGGTGTTTATACGGCGGCTTCTGTAATTGGGAGCGGAACAGTGCGCACGACGGACAGTGCACTTAGCACTTCGGATTCTGCAGTTACCCATATTGAACCTGTCGAGATAACTTCAGGATCTTACCATACCTGTGTTCGGTACAATGATAATTCAGTCAAGTGCTGGGGTGATGCAGCTTCTGGGCAATTGGGGAACGGCTCAACAGCCGACTTAGGCGACGCAGCCAATGAAGGTGGCGGTTTTTTACCATTTGTAAATTTAGGGACAGGAAGAACAGCAAAAGCCTTGGCAACTGGAATTTCACATACTTGCGCCATATTAGATAATAATAACGTAAAGTGCTGGGGATATAATTTGTATGGTCAATTGGGACAGGGAACCACTGCAAGTTTGGGAGATGGACCGAGTGAAATGGGCGACAGCCTTGCAATTGTGAATTTAGGAACGGGCAGAACCGCAACAAAAATTTTCGCATTTGGTTATGAGACTTGCGCCATTTTAGATAATGCAACAACGAAATGTTGGGGCCGAAACACTTATGGCCAGTTAGCTCTTGGAGACGTAAATCATCGTGGTGATGCGGCTAATGAAATGGGAGATAATTTATCGGCTATTAATTTTGGTACAGGAAGAACTGCGACTAAACTCACGGGTGGACTTGATTTTATGTGTGCACTTTTAGACAACGCCACTGTTAAATGTTTTGGCAGATCGAACAATGGTCAACTTGGCTATGAAAATGCAAACTCGATAGGTGATGGCGCGACTGAAGTGGGAGACGCTGTAGTTGCGGTTAACTTGGGCACAGGAAGAACTGTTGTAGAATTGGCTAGTGGCTATTCGCATAGTTGCGCTGTTTTGGATAACGCCACTTTAAAATGTTGGGGTCGAAATCAGTCGGGTCAACTCGGGCAAGGCAATACCACTACTAAAGGAAATGCAGCGAGTACAATGGGTGATTCTTTAGTAGCAATTAGTTTAGGAACAGGTTTTGTGCCTTCAAAAGTCTGGGGCGCAAGGCAGGGGACATGTGCTCTGTCTGTTGGTGGTGTGTTAAAATGTTTTGGCTTGAATACTTCAGGGCAGCTATTAGTCGGAAGTACGCTCGCCAGGGGTGATGGCGCCGGTGAAATGGGAGACTCACTAGTGGCCGCCGACATGGGAACCGGTTTTAGCGTTGGTTCTATTTCGACAGGCTACTATAATTCGTGCGTATTAACTTCAACAAAGAGAATAAAATGCTGGGGTATAGCAACCAATGGGGCGCTGCTTAATGCGACGACAACTACAAATTTAGGCGATGCTGCCGGCGAGTTGGGTGATAGTCTTCCTTGGGTGAATCACTAAATAATTTTTTCGAAATCTTTCGACTGACTCGAAAGCATATTTAACTGGCCCATTTCAAGATCGAAATAGAGGCCCCAGATTTTTACCTGACCGGTGGTTTCCTTGTTTGAGATGAACGGGAAACTACGGAGATTTTCAATCGATACTTTGATGGCTTCTTCTTCGCAGTGCCGGCATTGATTTTCAAAACCGACCTCTGGAAAGTCATGAAGAACTTTGGCTTTGGCTTTAGCGGCTATGTTCATCCACTGTGAAACGAAGCTGTCGTCATCGCCGTTGTGAGAATCCATTAATGCGCGGATTCCGCCACACTGCCGGTGCCCTAAAACAATGATGTTTTTAATCTTCAATATCTGCACGGCAAACTCGATGGCCGCACTCACACCGTGAAAGCCGCCGCCCTTTTCATAAGGTGGCACCAGGTTAGCAACATTTCGGACGACGAAGATTTCGCCCGGGTTAGACTCGAATAGAATGCTCGGGTCAACGCGGGAATCGCTGCAGGTAATGATAAGGCTAAGCGGGGTTTGGCCGGTGGTGCGAAGTTGCTGATAGAAATCGAGCTTGTAGAAATATTTTATCCGAAAATTTTTGAAACCATCAAGCATCTTCTGTATCGAAATATCCTGCATATTATTGAGGTCCTACGTGAAAATATTTTGATTGCGGGTGATTAAAATAATACCCGCTTACGCTAGAGGCCGGTGTCATTGCAAAATTTTCAGTTAATTTTACGCCGATTCTATTTTCGACATCCAGCACGGTCCAGATTTTAAGTTTTTCTTCATGAACCGGGCAGGAAGGATAACCCGGAGCCGGCCGGATGCCGCGGTAGTTTTCTTTGATAATATCGTCTTTGGATAACATTTCGGATTTTCCAAAGCCGAATAATTCCCGCATTTTTTTGTGAGTCAGTTCGGTAAGGGCTTCGGCAAGGCGATCGCCAAGAGCTTTGGTCAAAATGGCATTGTAGTCGTCGCCCTGGGCTTCATACTTTTTCGCAATAGATTCAACTTCGCCGCCGGCAGTGGTCACAAAGAAACTTAAGAAATCGGTTCGGTTGCTGATTTCTTCAGGAAGAATAAAATCGGCAAGGCAATAGTGGGTATCGTTGTTGACGACGGTTTCGGCCTTTTGCCGCAGGAATTCAAATTTTTGAACCGGCGTTCCGCTATCGGAAAAAACTGTTACGGATTCATCGCGGGAAGCGGCTTTGAAAACCCCGACAAGTGCACGGGGAGTGAATCGTTTTTCGCGGATAATATTTGCGAGCATTTCTTCGGCATCTACAAAAAGTTTTTTGGCCTCTTCGCCGTATTTTGCACTTTCAAGTATGCGCGGGTACGTGCCTTTAAGTTCCCAGGCCCAGAAGAACGGGCTCCAGTCGATGTACTGCGAGATTTCTGCAAGTGTTGAGTGAATTTCGAAAACACCGGTCTTTTCGGGTACGGCGATATCAATCTTGTTCCAGTCGGTTTTATAACTCTTTGAGCGCGAGTATTCCAGGTTATGAATTTTCAGTTGCGAATTACTTTTGAGCCACGACTCGCGGATGGCGGCTGACTCTTTTTTAATTTCGGTCACAAACTGATTACCGCTGCTACTGAGTAAGCGGGTGCAGACGCCGGCAGCCAGCGAAGCATCGACAACATGAAGTACAGCTCCGTCGTAATGGGGATCGAGCTTGACCAATGTATGAACTCTTGAAGTTGTAGCGCCCCCGATTAAAATCGGATTGCGGTAGCCTTCGCGCTGCAGCTCCTGCAGATTGAAAATCATTTCGTCGAGAGAAGGCGTTATAAGGCCTGAAAAACCGATGATATCGACGTTTTC
>JANPPN010000189.1:0-9263 GCA_031428535.1 Bdellovibrio sp.
ATGGGCAAAGATGCGATAGAAACATTAAGTTCTACGCAAATGCGGGCCTATGGTTGGTGCGTGCATGTTGATAATAATGAACCAGCTGATATGCCGGATCAGGTAATTATCACAGCAGTTGTTAAAAAAATTCTCTGGTTCTACGCCTACTCCCTTTATGACAACGGGGTATGGAAGGACTACTGCACTCCGTCTTGGAAAGTGCATTCCATAAACTATTGCAAAAAATAAAAATCAGCTAAATAATTCACTCTATGGCAAAATCAGAAATGCAATATCGTAAATTGGGCGATTCGGGGCTTTCAGTCAGTTTGTTTTCTTTTGGATCGTGGATTACGTTCGGTAAACAACTCGATCAAAATCTAGCGAAAGACTGTATTAAGTACGCGTTTGATCACGGGGTGAATTTTTTTGATAATGCGGAAATTTATGCAAATGGGCGATCTGAAACGCTGATGGGCGAAGTGTTCGGACAAATCGGCCTTACCCGCAATGATTATGTGCTGACCACGAAATTTTTCTGGGGAATTGAAAGACGAATTAATTTCCAGAATACGCTCAATCGAAAATACCTGATGCAGGCGATTGAGGGTTCGCTAAAAAGGCTTAAAACCGATTTTGTAGATGTTATTTATTGTTATCGTTACGACCCTGAAACACCGATTCATGAAATCTGTTTTGCAATGGATCAGATAATTCGAGATGGAAAAGCACTTTATTGGGGTACAAGTGAGTGGCCGGCTCTGGCGATTGATCTCGCTTATAAATTCGCAATTGAAAATAGCTTGCATCGTCCGATTGTTGAACAGCCTCAGTACAATTTATTGCACAAAGAAAAAGTTGAAAAAGAATTTGCCGGACTCTATAAAAAAATGAAATTGGGCCTTACGACCTGGAGCCCGCTGGCTTCAGGAAACCTGACCGGTAAGTATTTGCAGGGGATCCCGGCCGGCAGCCGTGCCAGTATGCCTTCACTTGGGTATATTCGTGACGAAATCGAAGACCCAGCAATAATGGCAAAGGTAAGAAAAATTTCCGAAATTGCTAATAAAACCGGAATATCAATGACCCATCTTTCGCTTGCGTGGTGTGCGCTGAATCCGAACGTCAGTTCGGTTATTCTAGGTGCCAGCCGACTTGAACAGTTGAAAGACAACCTAGAAGTTATGAGTCACCTCGGAAAAGTTGCCGAACTGAAAAAAGAACTGGATGCAATCTAGCCGAATCAATCGAGATAGGTGAAGATTTCTTTCATTTTTTCGGCGGTCTGTTGCAAAACAGCTCTGCGCCAGTTTTCATCCGATGGATAGAACATTTCGCGATACAGCAGTTTTATTTCGCTTGAAGTCTCGGCAGTTGCCGGAAAGTGAAAATTCTGATTTTCGAGTACAACCCGACGTAAAGACTCGATTGCGCCAAGGGTTTTCTGGCTACCAAGTGTGCCGTATTCAAAAACGACTCCGGCAATTTCTGCATTGACGGTTAATCTAATTTTGTTGGCAAAGTAAACCAGCATTTCGCCCTGAACAGCATAAAACTTCTTTTTATCTGAAAAATCAATCTCATCGGCTTTGAAAATTTTTTGTAAAACCAAAGAATTACTTTCTGCGGCTTTTCCGGCGAGCAAATGTAGCTTGGAGCGCTCGCCGTAGCCAGTATGTAAATCGATGAGCAGAATTTTTTTATACGGCTTCATGTAGGTTTGCACAAGATCTGAGATCAGCATGCCCTGAACCTGAGTCAACACCCCACCGTAAAAAACGCCATTCGGATACGAATACTGTCCTTTAAGAATTGATGAACGCAGAGTCTCAAGCGAATACTTTGCGATATTAAAAATCGATTTCAGGATAAAGGTATACCGACTGTAAAAATCGAGTTCAGGCGGAGTTTTTGGGTTTAGCAAAGAATCCAAATCGGCATAACCGCCGTCTTCGATTTCGAACTGATTTCGCGATAGAATAAAGTTGCGGTTGAGATCGATGTTGTTTTCATTCACACGGCGGCCATTTTTAAAACCGTAAAGGTTGAACCCGTGTATCATAAGAATTGCGGTTTTTTCATTATTGATTTTCTGATCGAGCAGCCAGCGCTGAACGGCAGAGCCGGTAAAGCCTTCAATGCCATGGGTGCCGGAAATCATAACCAAAAGGTTTTTTTGTTCTTTTGTTGCCGGAAAAAAGTAGGATTTGATGCGGCCTTCGGAGTACTGAAACTCGTGAATTTCGGATTTGGGGTGGTTTTTTTTAATGCGGTAAAACTGCTGAGTGAAGTCTTTATCGCAATCTTCGAACGATTCTTTGAAATAGGAGATGTCGGGGAGGGGGGCAGTAGCCTGCAATGAGAGGCTGCAAAGAAATACGGTGAGCAAAAGAATTAAGTGCATGGCTGAGAGTATAACCCAGATCAAGGTCTAGTCATTAAAAATTGTTCAAGATAGCCTGTAAAAAACCGATAAGTAATTCGTGAAACAACTTCATTTGTTTATATTATTTGCGCTGTTAGCCACCGGGTGTGTAACCCAGAAAATCGCTGTTGAGCCAGAGAGTGTCCGGACTATTCAATCGGATATGTTTCCGAACAACATTACACGTGCTGAATATTATGAACAGATGGGAATTGCTTACTCGCTTGATAATCAGGTTGAAAAGGCGATCGAGAATTTCAGATTGTCGATTTTGCATAATCCAAAGCGTGTGTCTGCATTTGTGAATCTTTCGGATGAATACCGGAAAACGAACCGCAATCATCTGGCGCTGGTTGAACTTAGTGAGGCGCACAAGCTCGAGCCCGGAAACCTGGATATCCTGAAAAAAACGGGCGATCTTTACCTCTCTGCCAAAATTTATTCTAAAGCACGCGAAACCTATCAGTTGATGTTGCAGAAAAACAGCAAATTTGAAGAGGCGAAGTGGGCCTTATTCTACCTCTACAAAATCGAGAAAAAATATCCGGATGCAATGAACATGCTGGCGGGAATCAACAAAGACAGCACCAACGACTTTAAGATCGCCTTTGAAAAAGCAATGCTTTACAAATTGACCAAGGAAGATGAACTTTATATTTCAAACTTAACGCTGGCATATGAAATGAACCCACGCGACCGTCAGATTCTGCTGGAATATGTGGGGTTGGCATTTTCGCAGAAAAAATTTAAAGACTCGACTGTGGCCTTACAGAAGTACTCGGACACAAAGGAATTTGACGTTGAAATTTCGCAGCACCTTTCTTATTCTGCCGTGCAGTCTGAAAACTACGACATTGCGATGCGGGAATATGATAAGCAGCGGCCGCTCACATACGATGCCCGACTTATTGATCTGAAAAAAGCACACGTTCATTATCTGACGGGGGACCTCGATAATGCTGAAAAGATTTATTTATCTCTTCTTAAGTCGGGAGAAAGCGAAGAGGCACGCTTTTATCTGGCGCAGATTTACATCAGCCAAGATAAGTCTGAAGACGCAGCCTTTATACTGAGTAAAATTCCGGTATCATCAGATTATTTCGGCCATGCAAAAGTGCGCTTGGCGCTCTATAGTAAGCATAAGGGGTTGGCTGATGATGCGGTTAACACTATCCGGACGGCCTATCTTCAGCGGCCGGACCTATTGCCGATTTATAAAACCTATGCCGATTTTCTTATCGAATTAGATCGTTATGTGGAGACGGTTGCTTTGCTTGAAAAGGGAATAAAATTATTTCCGAACGATGAAGAATTGCGACTGAAAATGGCGTTTCTGCATTATCGATTAAGTAATCCTAGAGCCTTTAAGCGGGAAATTTTTGCAGCTCTCAGAATAAATCCCGAAAGTGCGCCGGTGTATTCGATGCTGGCTGAATTATGGTATCTGAAAAACAAAAAACCCGAAGAAGTTGTTTATTTTGTCAAAAAAGCTATGCAGCTGAAGTCTGAAAACAAAAATGTAAAACCCTTGCTGGCATGGGCGTTGATGCAGTTGGATCACTCGACTGAAGCCGTGGCCTTGTTTGAGGAGTTTTATGAAGAGAATCCGAAAGAGCCCTTTTTTGCTCGATCTTTGTCTACAGTCTATAGTCGTGGTGATGTGAAAGAAAAATCGCAGGCTCTTGCAGAAGTGGCCACTGCACTGGAATCGAGCGATAGTCTGAAGTCGAGGTTTATTTTTAAATCCAAAACACAACAAGTGCAGGCCGAAGATTATAAGCTCAGCCCGACGAGACTTCCTGCCAGTCTAGAAAATAGATAATAACACAAGAGAGCTTTCCTTTATTCTAAGTCATTGAAATAATTGAACTTGATGATACCCCTACCTCGCGCGCTTTTTAGCGGCCTCATTATTTTATTTTTTCAATTTATATTTTTAATAAATTTAAATGCGGCAGAAATCTGTACACCGATCGCGAAAGAAACGCGCTATGTTATTCAAAACGGCGAAGATTTTTATTCGGTTCTTAAAACTTTTCGCCTCGACCCTGTGATAGGCGATGGAGGCTCGTTAGAAGCTTTACAGAAACTTAACAACTTGCCGAACAGAATTTCGAGTGAACCCGGGAACGAAATAATTATTCCGTTTAAATGCGAAGAGCAGGTTTCGGTTTGGCGGGTAACCGACAAGCTGACCTACAGACTGATCACGTCAGAGCGCGTGAGCAAAAATACCGGCGCTGCTGGAAAAATAAATTCAGAAAATCTGAGTGCGGATGAAAAAGTGCTTGATATCTTAAACCGCGATATGCCCGGAAGTGTGCAGCAAGAGCTGGAAGGAACGGCGCCTTCAGATGAAGTTTCTGAAGCGCTTCGTTACCGCATGATTTGTGACGGTGAATGGACCGGTACCGAATGTGTTACGCGCTATTCGACAATTTATGCAATCGGCGGCGCTTGGTACAACCGCTATGATGGCACCGACAAAACAACCGGAGGCCAGGGGATTTTACTCAGCAAACTGAATCCTGAAATTGGCCTTGGCTGGAATAACTACTGGACTGAGTATTTTAAAACCGATCTGTATTTTTCAATAATAAATAATTCAATTCATCCGGAAATTCGCGAGCGCACGATTGATCAGGATAAAAAAATCCTGAACACTTTCAGCGTCAATGCAAAATTTGAAGTGGGTAAGTGGGGATTCAGAGCGGGAATTTCACAGCGTGAAAGATTATTTTACCGATTCTCGGTGCAGAATATTGTTTTGTTCGACGACGGCGGTGTTGTTGTGAATGCCGTGCCATTGATCGATTTGCATTCTTCGGTCAGTTATATGTTTCATCAGGCCGGAAAATACAGGTTCGACGGGGAAGTCGGGCTGACAAGCATTCTCGGGGCCTCGACCAGTGGTTACAATGTAACTCCGGGTACGGCATTCGATATCGGGTTCACAGTTCAGCATGATCGAATTAAAGAATATCTTTTCGGGACAGTGAAGTACGAACTGTCTCAACAGGATACGGATATTTTACTACAGAAAGCGTCTGAGTTGGGTTTTACGTTTGGTTACGCATGGAAGCTGAAAGATTGGTAATGATGACGTATACTTATATCAGCACGTTGAGCAAGGATGGTTTGACATCGGTACGTTAAGGAACTGTCAAATTTTTGTCAATATGATACTGCTACTTGTGATGTTGATCATCACCGGTTGTGATTTTAATCCGCTCGGTGGAAACAAATCAAATTTAGATCCTACTTTCGAACCCGGTAAACATCAACCATCGGCGCCCCCTGTGATCAGCGCCATCGCGGATTATATTATCGATGAAAATGACGTGCAGAGTATTCCGTTTACAATTTCAGATCCGGATACGTTTATGGTTTGCTCGCTGGTTTTTGTTAAAGCGACTTCTTCGAACAACACAATAATTGATGGCACGGGGTTAACAGTTGGTGGCACCTATCCGAATTGTACTTTACGAATTGCGCCTAAGGCATTTCAGTTCGGCACTGTTGATATTACTGTTACGCTTTATGATTTCTGGACTTATGCTCGATCAAACTTTCAATTAACCGTCGTGCACATCTTGGCGCCGGGTGCGTTTTCAATTATCGAAGCCGAAGGTGGTAACCAAACAGTGGATCTTTCGTGGCAAAATGCGGCCTACATGTTAACAACAGGAGCTTTCACTTCGCCGTTTTACACGGTTTTTTACCGCACTACATCTCCTGCCGGCCCTTGGTCTTCTGTAGCTCGTGTAACTTCGCCCTATCAAGTTACAGGACTCACTAATGGTGTCGATTATGACTTCTATATATTGGCTACCAATTCATTAGGTACCCGCGTAAGTAACACAGTCATCGCGCAGCCGACGAGATTTCAGTATCGCGGAGCTGCATTTGTTGCCGGCAGTACTCAGGGCGAATTGTCTCCAGGTGGTACTGCAGCAGTACCGAATGCACTTTACACAAACATGGCGCTGATTCACGAAGAGCCAATAGTAGATATTAATTATCCGGTGTTGAATTATGATTTGCCGGAAAATCCCTATGAAAATCCGACGCCTGTAGTAGGCTCTAATCCGCCTTCTTCTATAACGACACCCTCAGGCAAATATAAAGTTTATGTTAATTCTCAGGGAAATATTCTTTCTGGAGTTGGCCAATGAAAAATATGATGATTGGTTTCTTTATATTATTAGCAACTCTAATTTTCGGTAGTGGTGCAAATGCTCAACAGCTCAGTTACCATGGTCGGATTATTGATAGCGTCACAAATCTTGGAGTTTCAGGAGCTGTTACCTTTAAAGTTCAGGTCAGGACCCCGACCGGTTCGCCGGATAATTGTTTGATGTATGAAGAGGAAATTCCGCGAAACATCGTGAACGGTGTTTTTGTAATCGGAATTAATAACGGTACCGGACTGCGAACGGATTCTACCGGCTATACCGTTCAGCAAATATTCAGTAATAAAAATACTTTTGGTGCGTTCAGTCTGGCGGGTAATTGTTCTGCCGGCGGCCCGCTGTACACGCCGACTTCAACTGACGCTCGCCGTGTTAGCGTTTCGTTCAGGCTTTTGCCGACCGATCCGTGGGAAACTTTGCCAACACAGACCGTTTCTTATGTGCCTTCGGCTATTGAATCGATGAACGTTGGTGGATTCCCGGTGGATGCTCTCGTCCGTGTTGTTAATGGTGGCGGCGCTCCACAGAATGTTACACCACTGAGCAATGCTCAATACACAGAACTTATTAATACTTTAACGAACAATAGTAGCTTTTACTTAAAATTGGGCGATCCTGCTGTTGGTTTTACTGGCGCACTTGCCGGTGATGTTGTCGGTACGCAGGGCGCAACTTCGGTGCGTGGAATTTATGGCAGACCGGTAGCTGCAACTGCTCCGCTTGCCGGCCAGGTATTAGGTTATGTTGGCGGTGTGTGGACGCCGGTAACTGATGGTGGTGGTACAGTTACGAATGTTTCCTCGGCAAATGCGTATTTAACTGTTGCAACCGGAACGACAACGCCGGTTTTAACTTTGCAGGTAGGAACAGTTGCAAATACAGTTGCGGCCGGTAATGATGCCAGAATTGTGGGTGCCCTTCAGAATGGCGCAGCTGCCAGTGGGGATTTATCGGGTACTTACCCGAATCCAGCAGTAGCAACTGTCGGTGGAAGAACTGCCGCTGAAATAAATACTTCGGTTACCGACACTCAAGCGGCCACTAACACCAACACGGCCGGCACAATTGTAAAACGTGACGGTTCCGGTAATGTTATCTTAAATACGGTTTCCTCAATAAATACATCGACCAATAATGTTTTTGTTTACAATGCCGGTAACGCTAACTATGTGCATTTAAAATCACCGAGCCCGATGAGTGGCGATTACACGATCACATTGCCTTCGAATTTACCTCAGGCCGGAACTATTTTAGGTACGAATGCTTCAGGAGATTTGTCCTGGGTGAATCCTTCTTCAATTGGTGTTACGAATGTTACCGCATCGGCACCTTTGGCTTCTTCAGGCGGTTCTACTCCGAATATTTCAATTATGCAGGCCACCGGTGCCGCAAACGGTTTTTTAACCAGCACCGATTGGACAACATTTAATAACAAACGCTCAACAACTTTAACCACCGGTCAGGTTTGGGTGGGTAATGGCGGTAGTGTTGCGGCTGAAAAGTTTTTGGATATTTCAAATATCAGAGCAAATGTAGTTCCGGCCGCAAACGCATGGTTCAATGTTGCAGGCGCCTGTGCTGCAGGTACAGCACTGACTTACAGCGCGGTTACAGATCAAGTGACGTGTACAGCCTACACTTTGACAGGCGCACAAGTCGCTGCGGCTTTGGCAACTGTGATGAGTGGTGACGCCACAATCAATGCCTCGGGCGACATTACGATCAGCAATGGTGCTATTACGAATGTAAAAGTAAATGATGTTGCCTGGGGAAAAATCACCGCAACTCCAACAACAATTGCGGGCTACGGAATTACCGATGCCATCTTAACTCAGGCCGGTGGCGTGCAAACTATGCAGGCCAGTACTTTTGCGGCAATGCCAGCTGCTAACGGCGTTGGAGTTAATCAGCGGGTATATGTAACGACTGACACCGGTGAAATCTATTATTCAAATGGCGTTGCATGGATCAAGGTGGGTTCGGCGGCAAATGTTTCAGGAGTGGCGCCGGTTATTGTAACAACAGGTACAAGCACACCGGTTGTTTCGATGACCCAATCGAATACAACGACTGACGGTTATTTATCGAGCGCGGATTTTACAACATTTAATAATAAACAGAGCACGGCACTTACCACCGGCAATATTTATGTGGGTGTTGGTAACGTTGCAACTTCAGTTGTGCCGAGCGGTGACGTTTCAACAGTGACCGGTGGCGTATTTACTTTCGCCAATACAGGCGTTGCTGCCGGAACTTATCCTCGAATTACAGTTGATTCGAAAGGTCGCGCAACGGCTGGCGGCAATTTATTATCTTCTGATGTTACAACCGGTTTAGGTTATACACCGGTAAATCGCGCTGGCGACACCATGACCGGCACTTTGAATCTGCCGGCGAATGGCATTAATGTCGGCACCACCCAGTTAACAATTACCGGTGGTCGCGTTGGAATTGGAGTGGGAGCAGCCAACACGACTGCGGCACTGGATATTACATCGACCACTACAGGTTTATTAATTCCCCGAATGACAACCGCACAACGAAATGCAATTGCAACTCCGGCGGCAGGATTGCAGATTTATAATACAAGTACCGAAACAATTGATTACTATGACGGAACGGGTGCGGCCTGGAAAACTCTAACTGTACTTGGTGGAGCGCTG
>JANPPN010000190.1:0-2789 GCA_031428535.1 Bdellovibrio sp.
TTTATCGAGCTCGTAAAGAAGCCAGGTAAGCAAAATAGAGATTTAAATTTTGCGAGCTCAATGACTCTTGACGAGCGAATTCAAGTTACTGAGGCTGTATTAGAGCGGAAGCTAACTCCTGATCAGTTGAAAGCACTGAAGCGTGCTCACGAGCTGGGCCCCTATGATTTTGACCCCGATTCGCCGTTAACCAGGCAAAAAGATGAAATTTTGAAAACGGCCGGATTTACGCAAAGAGAGTCTGCAATTCTGCGAGGTAATGGAATTGCCGGTTCGTGGGGAAAAGATGAATCAGCTTACCTAGGAAGAACTGTTAGTATTCCAAGATCTGGTGGCAATCGATCAGTAGGTGAGATTATCGGAATTGCCGAAAGAGACGCTCAGGGAAATCCGACTAAATACAAAGTAGGCTGGATTGAGGCCAATGGTGAATATGGCACCAAAAACGTAAGAGTTGATGAGGCCATTATAAAATATAAAGAAGGCGATAAAGTAAATTTTTTAAGAAGTGATAAGGTAACCTATTCTGAAGGAATGGTTATAAATAGCGGATCAGATGAGAAAGGCATGTTTTATAATATTCTTTTTTTTGAAGAAAATGGAGTCACTAAAACAAGAAAAAATTATTTTAAAGATGTGACCCATATCGATCCGGCACAGTCGGCTGCTTTAGCTAAGGCCTCTGAAGAAGCAGCAGCATTGCGCGCAGTTGCAGCTCAAAAGGAAGCGGCAGCGAGAATTGTGGCAGAGCAAAAAGCAGCTGCAGAGCGAGTTGCAGCAGTTGAAAGACAGGCCGTTCGAGATCAACATAGGCCCCTAATTGCTGAGTTGAATGGTGTGAGTAGTTATAATGGCAGGCTTAATCAACTTGATGATGTGCGTTCGGCTATAGGAATGCCAAATGCATCCATTGAAGAATTAAAGCTGCAAGTGCGTCGTATGTCTAAAAAGTACTATCCTGATTTTTTACCTCCGGCCATAAAGTCAGAATCTGATGAGGCAATGAAGGCCGTAAATAGAATGATGGAAATAATTAAAGCGGCCGAAAAGGCACCTAAAAGTTCCAGTTTAAGGCCTGAGTTCAATCAATTCGCTGGTTCCCTATCCCAAACCTGAGTGCGTCCTAACAACGAAAACCCGATAAACCCGCGCACTTCCAACTTCTTCCCATCTTCAATCAGCGTAACTTTACACGAATAAGTTTTCCCGTTATTCGGATCAAGAATCTCCCCGCCGGACCACTTCACATCCGAATCTTTTTTAAGCGAATTCAAAATCTGCATTCCGATAATCAATTGATTTTTCTGAGACCCTGAACACTTATCACATTTCGGATTCTGATCTTCATCCGATTTTCTGAAAAGCCTTTCAATCTTGCCAAATAAAAGCCCATCCTTTTCAAAAATCTCAATAATCGATTTTGGCTGTTTAGTTTCATCATCAATGCTTTTCCAACGACCAACTGGTGAAGTCTGCGAAAAAGCATTCAAACCATATATAATAAATCCCAGCAATAACAACGATTTCATAAATTCTCCTTAGTTAAATTTAAATGCATTTCAATAGCGGTACATTTGCAGGGTTTGCCGTCACGAGTGCAGACGTAATCGACGTTGATCCAGTAATTCGGGTGCTCGATAATAGTTTGAAACCCAAGGTTAGCCAGATATTTGTATGATGAATTATTCGGAGATTCTTTCCAGCAGTGAGTAATAATGGCGGCGGCTTTAAGATTGTGGAAAATCTCGATGGATTTCTGCGCCAGTTTCGGGCCCCAACCTTGCCCTTGCAGTTTAGGCGAAACAAATAGGCTTTGAAAGTAAGCGGTTTCAGAAAGCTTTGTTGGCCAGAGATCGGGCCTGAGATTTGAACCTTTACCGTGATCCCAGTTGCCGGGCGGGAATGCCAGACGCAGCCCCATGATTTCGGATGTGGATGCATCAACGAGTACAAACGAGCAGATATCTCCGCTTGGATTTGCGATAGATTTTTTTTGAAACTCGGTGAGTTCCGCAATTGAATAGTAGCCGGCTCCGACAACCCGGTCGGTGAATATTTTTACTTGAAGAATGTCGTTGGGTAAAAACTCTCTAATTAGCATATTTTTTCAGTTTTAATAGATAATTGGGCATTAAGGCAACGATATTACCTGCAACACAGAATAAAACTCCTGCAATTAAATAGCCGGTGAGTGGCAAGCCTTCAAAGAGGAGTGAAACCCCAACAGCAATTACCGGAGAGATCACACTTGTAAAGGCGGCCTTTGAAGGGCCGAAGAGTTCGATAAGTTTTAGGTAGCAGCCAAATGAGATGATGGTTCCGAAAATAGTTAAGTAGAAAAATGAAAGTAAAAATGTAGAATCAAAGCTCTGTATTGTAAAAGATTTACCGGTAACAACACAGAAGACAAGGGTAAGCAGCGAGCCGTAAAGCATGCCCCACGCATTATTTGTGGTGATGGGTATTTTCTTCTGCCGATTCTTAAGTGAGACCAAATTGCCGGCTGAGGCCGACACCGTGGCAATAAGACTGAGTAAAAAACCGATTAGCGACGTGGGGTGTAATTTATAACTGCTGATTTCATTAAGCGAAATAAGGATCATTCCGGCAAAGCTGATAAATGCCCCGATAAAAACTTTTCTTTCGATCGCGAGTTTCAGAAAAAAGTGGCCACCGAACATATTGAAAAAAATCAGTGAGGTAAAGGCCAGTGCAACCAAGGCCGAAGGCGCCAGATGCGAGGCCCAGTAGGTTAACAGGTAGTTCAGACAGAACATGAAGAAACCCTG
>JANPPN010000191.1:0-2432 GCA_031428535.1 Bdellovibrio sp.
TCGGTCCGTCTCAATTTGATTCACGATGTTAGCTTTTTGCTCAGGCGTAAATGTTCTTTTCGTTCTTTTCATGTGTATTCCTTTTCAAGAAATTACACACTAAATTTGCAATTTTCGTCCCACTTGAGAAAAAACACCACAATGCGACTAATCTAAATTAAGAGCGGAGCTTTCGCCCACTCTTATTCACTTGCCAGTCAACGTTTTCGACGTAGTTTTCGAGGAGGAAACTTTTGTCTTTATGAAGAGGAAATTCGACAACAACAAGGCTAGTTGGATCGCTTACGATGAAAACTCCTGACTCAAGCCACCCTCTCGATGGAAATTTACTTGGTTACGTCATAAAACAATGAGGAAATTGACTCAGAACAAGACCATGATACTTCACCTTTAGGACAAAAATAGGCTTTGAATTACTTATTCTCAGGATACAAATGGCCAAGATTGGCGGAACTTTATAATATTTGTTTTGGTGGAAAAATTATAGATGCACATAATGCCAAAGCAGATGTTAGAGCAACTTACGAAATTTTTTATCATCTAAAAAAAGAAAAGGTATTTGAGATTTAAAACCTGGCTTAGCTTCTTCCGCTATTCTCCTTTTTTAAGTCCTCCAGCCTATCCTCTAAACTATAATCCTTACCATCAACTACCGGATATGACTGAGCCTGCTCTAAAATCTTAATCTGCTCCTCGATACAGGCCCTGCCGCCATTTTTTGGTCGATAGGATATTATTTGTGCAAGAACGGCATAGCCTTTGGCCGACTGGGGCTCATTTTCAATAAGTTCACGCATTAGGCGTTCGCCTTTATCTTGATCGCCAGACAGAGCATACATTTCAGCAATGTCGCCTATAAAACTATCAATGAATAACTTGTCATCTTCGACGCCAAATATTTCTAAAAATTCAGAACAGTAGGTCACACCAAGTTTTGCATACTCACGGTTTTTAATCGAAGAATTTAAAAGCGCCGTCCTAAAATCTTGGCACCAATTAGAAAAACATTGAGTTCCCGAAAACTCCGCATCTACTTCATCGGCTGTTGTTGAGTTTTGAATTATTTGTTTTTTAAAAATATCCCAAGCCTTCCACCAAATATCACAGGCTTTTTGCGGCTCTTTATTGCTAAAAGCATAGCCCTCTTGCATTAAATCATCTAGCATCTCGTAAGAATATTTAGGGCTGTTAAAGCGCTCCCATAAAATACACGAGGCAAGCCCAAGGAAATCATCCATGTCCATGCTAATTTTTTCTTTAATTTGGCGCAGCCACATTTCAGAAACACGCCAAGCGTATTTGTGCTTTTGACACTCATTCAAAAAACAAGTTTCATCAAATTTAATACCGACAGATTCAATTTTTTGAACGATTTCTTCAGTTGATAGGGCTCTAATTTTTGAAGGAGTCCATAGCACTCTTCCACCACGAGCAACAGAGTTGACCATTTTCATGAGTGATTTGTCTTCGGCGAATTTTGCAATTGTATAGGCGCTAATTCCAATTCTTCCAGAATTCAATGAGCGGCTATTTTCGCTGGTCAGTGGAGCAGCAGGCTTTGCCTCTGAAAATGAATGAATACAACATTTTTTAAATTTTTTACCACTACCGCAGGGGCACTGATCATTTCTACCAACATTCATAGTCACTCCTTATAACCTCAGATAAACTTATGTGGGTTATATTTTCAAAAAAATCTCTTATCGACAACAAAATATCAAGTTGTCGCAATAAAAATAGGCGTTTATTATTTGAAGACAGGGCTTATTTTTGCGTTCGACATTGCTTATTGCATTAAAATTCGTGTAATTAAATTATTTTTTGACTGTTATGACTTTTTCATTCAAACCTCATTCGTATAAGTGTGAGGGTGTCATGAAAAAAGGGGTATTCCGGGTTTCTTGTGCGTAGCCCAGAGCGCATAGCTTGAAAACGCTCTGTTTTTAAGCTTCTATTTTCCAATGAAAACATCATTGGATTTACAAAATCATTACGCATTATTGTTAGGTTTGGTTCCTCCGTGGACCGTGATAAATGTTGAACTAAAAGTAGATGATAAGAAAGTTGAAATCGGCGTTGAATGGCCGGTTGACCGCCAAGTAGAGTGTCCAGAGTGCGGAAGGTCATGTTCCATTCGAGATCACCGCGAGGAACGACAGTGGCGTCACTCTAGATACCATGCAGTTTCAAACAATAATCGGTTCGTCAAAAATATTTGTGGGCTAGTTCTGGGACCTCGAGCTTTCCAAGTTTATGATATAACATGATTTTAAGAACTTCTGCTGTCTTAAATCAGGGGTTACGCATATGACCTGTAAGGCAGATCTATATTGAAAAGGAAGAAGTTCATTCGAGGTGTTTTTGCCTCTTTATCCCTAAGTTGGACGTCGGCACAGAGTGACATTCGAAATTCGGATTTATGTTAATTTACC
>JANPPN010000192.1:0-20645 GCA_031428535.1 Bdellovibrio sp.
ACGTGGGTTTCTGGTATATTACATTTATTCTTCAATTGGCAAGAGGTTTACAATGGAAAAAGAAACAAGTCGTGAAAACAACAAGAAAAACGTTCGCAGCAAGTACAGAACAGAGTACGCCGGCGACCATAACTTTGATTACAAAGATCCAGCTTCATTAGCTCGCTTTATCGGAGACGCAGGCAAGATTACTCCAGCCCGCATTTCTAAATTAAGTATCGCACAACAGAAGCGCGTATCGGCAGCAGTCAAAAAAGCCCGAAATCTGGCGCTACTTCCGTCTGGTACGGATGCATACGATACTGCTCCACGTCCAGAATTAATTAGCCCAGTACCATTTGAAGCTTAGTTTAATACGTACTAGTATTATTAAATGGTTGTTCCTATAGGTTAAGTCGGCTGAAAAGTCGGCTTTTTTTTTATTTTTCCGTCAATGCCGATCGACGCCAATGATAGATGGCTGAAGCGAGCATGCCCAAATAAAGAAAATTCGCAAGTCGATGCAGAAACACAGACGGCACCCCATAAAAATCAGTCGTACTGAAATCTTCTCCCCAGGTCGTAATCCTAACTAAAAAAATCGGCAATGCCGTAAAGACTAAAAAAATAATGAGCGATACCTTGTGCAGATTATTTTTTTCACCCTTTAATTCAGTTACAAGAAACAAGATTGGTAATATCAGGAATCCGATGCCTGCAAAAAGTCCCGCCACCTGCTTATTCGGTACAAATTTGAAAATACACAAAACCACCACGATCCAAACAACCAAAGCGATAACCTGAACTTTATAAGAAATTTTTTTCATAATTTTTCCTAATTCCAAGACTGTTTCCTAATTTCAAGACATAACTCCGATAAAAGCAACCTATTGAATTTAAATAAAAAAATTTGTGCATCTGCTTTGCTCTGTCATTCCTACACGGGGGTAAATTATGTCAATGATAGTAGAGGTAGAAACACTGATTGAAAGTTTAGCGGATTTCGGACTTTGTCCGGCAGAGTGGATCATCACAGAACAGGAAAGTCTGATCTACAAAATTCAGAACAAAGAAGAGCCGCAGTTTTTTTTCAAAGGAAATATCAGTTTAGAAAACGGTCGCAAAAAATGGGGTTCAATCTGCCTGGCAGGGCTTTAGCTTACATATACAGATCACAACGAATTGAAAAAATACTCAGTTCAAAAATCTGATCACTCATAAGGGTGCCCGACGGGTTGGCTGCGGTTTTGTAGGCCCTCGGGCGATTTTCGGCCATCAATTTGGCAACATCGATATCGTTTACCGGCTTCGTTTTATCCGTATTGGCATCCACTAACTTATTGATGTCAAACTTTGTCGACCACTCGCCCGGAAACTCTTTATACACTTTGGATCGAAGCGCCAGAAACCCCTCATCTCCGGCAGTAAGCAAAAATGTCCTTTTCAGATAACAGAATGTCCGGATATGGGTTTCATTAAACCAACCCACTCGTTCAGCAATACCAACCGGCGGCTTGTCGCCCCAGGCCACCAAAGCCATAATCTGCACGGCCTGAGAAATCTGATTGGTCAGGCTTTCATTTTGACTCAGATATTTAAACTGACAGGCCTCATTCAATTGGCGGAGTTCTTTCGACATCGTACGCAATCCCTCAAGGTAGTCATTACATGAACCGATCGAATTACCCTCTTTACACCTGTCGCGCCAGTAATTGAGCTGAGGAAACTGAATTTTCCCATTTAACTTTACTGAAGACACAAGGCCCCGGGTTTTCTTTTCAAAAATAGAAGACTGAACTTCGCATTCGTCCCGTAAGGGATCGTTATACACAAACAACACCACTGACAAAACCATTATACCGATAACCAATACCGGTTTGGGAATTTTATGAATGAGTTGATTTAAATCCATAGTGTTTCAATTACCTATTTTTTATTTCGTTTAACCAATCTGTCACCAGCGGTTCTAACGTTTTATTATAATTTTTATTTCGAGGCTTGTCATGATTATCTATTCTTTAATCAAAGTTAAATCCGTACCGGATTAGCAAAACGAACCCGAGTGCCCTGGCTCTGAATTTGCTTTTACCTAGAATTATGCAGAGATTTATGCTCATAGCATTTACGTTCTTATTGGCGGCATGCAACGTGGCGGCCGACCAGCGTTTTTTGTCAGCCAAGGCTAAACTTGAGACAATGCAGAAAAACAATGAGGCGCAGATTCTCGTGCCTTCACGAAACATGCAGCTTCGGCTTTACTCCCACCCCACCGCTTGCGTGGCGCTGGTCTTACATGGATTGTTTCAATCTCCAAAAGACATGCAGGGCTTGATCAATCATTTTTACGACCGCGGCTGCAATGTGGTCGCGCCATTACTTAAGGCCCATTGGAGTAAAGACCAAAACGCATTTTATAAAATTGATTATGAAATCTGGAAGCAGCAGGTATCTGAAGTATTATTTGCCACCCAGTCTCTTGGAAACAAAATTATTTTAATTGGACACTCAACCGGCGGATTACTCGCGCTTGAAAAAATAATAAACGCACCTGGTTATAATTTCAGTAAAGCTATTTTATTTGCGCCCGCCATCAAATTGCAGAATTCGGTGATTTTCGGTTCTAGGCTAGGCGCATTCTTTACGATGGATCAAAATCGGACCCTTTCAATCGGTTCAAGTCGTTTAAGTGGTGGTGGCAATACTGCGGCTGTAGACGAATACAATTTGCAATCTCGACCTGCTATTGCTGGTGTTCATGTGCAAAAATTAATTGAAAATGTTTTCGGGCGGAACCAGCAGGATCGACTGGCAGTCTATGCAAAAATAAAAATACCTCTCCTGCTGATTTCCACCGAAAATGATTCAACGGTACAGCACAGCGAAATCGTAAATCTAAAAAACGTCAGTCAGAATCTTTTTAAGCTCATTGCTTATTCAAAAACAACTATTTTACAGCATGATAACATTCAGAGGTCGTCACTCGACGTTGAAGTCAATTCCCCGACAGAATGGGTAAACCCCTACTACCAACATCTGCTGAATCAGATTGATGACTTTGTAAATTAATTCAGTGTCGGCAGCAGCAATTCATTTCAAATTGAGATAATCCTCATTGGCAATCTGGGCAAAGATCATCACCAAAGTTCTTGTTTTGATTGACTCAAATTGCGAAAACTATGCCCAATCAGAAAACTAAGGTAAGCTGGTTTTTGAATCCGTAACTTGTAGTACGTATGTTGGAGGTTTCAGTGAATATTAATGCGCTACCTAGACAGAAAAAAATATGCATTCTGGTGATCGATGACGAAGAAGAAATTCGCAATATACTCGAGCGCCTTTTGTTCGGCGAGGGTTACGACGTCGAAGTCGCTGCCAATGGCAAGCATGCCTTGCAAAAAATCGAGGCTGGAAAAACCTATCAATTAATAATTTGCGACCTCAAAATGCCCCTGCTAAATGGTTCTGACTTCATTGAGGCCTTACGAACGATTGGAAAAAAAATCCCGGTAATTGTAATGACAGGCCAGCCTGAACGAAACTGGCTGATGGCTGCAACAAAAAGCGGGATTAGCGCAGTTTTCCTGAAACCATTTCGGCATCATGATTTAATGACAAAAATAAAGGAATTATTTCCGATCAAATTGGTTTCAGGAATCGAGCCGGGCAAACCGAGAACAGCCTAATATTTTACCGGATGTGATGCGCACCATCAAATCAGGACATTAATTTTTATTCGCGAAAGAAAGAATTATGCAGCCTAAAAACAAACTACTCGGGAAACAACTTCAAAAATGGTCTCTCGATCCGGGCACCCTCCCCGACGACATAAAAAAATGGCAGAGTTTTTTAGCGCACGTGGCCGCAACCTATAAGGACGCCGAAGAGGACCGTTACTCTTTGGAGCGCTCGCTGCATATCAGCTCCGATGAAATGCGGCTTAATTATGAACGAATTAAATCGCTGAACAACGAACTATCAGGACGAAATAGGGTACTCAATGGATTAATCAACGACCAAGCAATCTCCGAAATAATGATTGAAATTCTTAAGTATGTCGAAGCTCAATCCTCGAATTTACGGGCAACTATTTGCATGTTGGATAAGTCGGCCGGTTTCACGCATGCGTTGACTGCATCTTTACCCAAGGATTTTCTCGGAGATCTAGCGCCATTTTGTGCCGGTTCTCCCTACCTGACGGTTCTGAACTTGAAAAAAGCCCAGTTTGTTGAAGATATTCAGTTATCTGGTTGCAGCTCCCAATTTAAAAGTCTTTTTCAAAAATTGGCAATAAAAGCTTCCTGGTCTTACCCGATTTTCGATCATAAGGACCAATTGCGTGCCATAGTTTCAGTGTATTCTGTTGCGCCAGGTTTGCCTTCGAAAGAAATTTCGGAATTTGTTCTCTTGCAAATAGCGGCAATGAGGATGGCGTATAAGCTCGATGAAGTCAGAGAGTACACCGCCCGCGACCGACTACGGATGATTAATTCTGCACGACTTGCTTCGCTCGGCGAAATGGCCGCCGGCATGGCACATGAAATCAACAACCCGCTAGCTGTGATATCAGGACATGCAAGCAACCTACTCTACCTAATGGATCAAAAAGAATTAGACAAAGTTCAAGTGGCCGAATCATGTCGGGCCACAGAGCGATCCGTGGAGCGAATTTCTAAAATCATCAGCAGTTTACGATATTTTTCGAAAGATACTTCTACCGATGAGCAGGAACTAATAGATGTAAATGAGATCATGAGTAACGCTCTAGAACTATGTCGAGCACAGTTCGGCAAATCCGGGATTGAACTTTCGAGTAGACCACCGACTGAAGAATGCCATATCTCGTGCAATGGTGCCAAATTGTCGCAGGCACTTTTCCATTTAATTCAGAACGCCCACGAGGCTATTAAAGATTTGCCGCAAAAATGGGTGCGCGTCGAAGCAAAAGCTATCGGAGATTTAGATCTCGTCATCATCAGTGTCGTTGATTCCGGATCGAATGTACCTCAAGAGCTTCAGGACAAAATATTTGAGCCCTTTTTTACCACAAAAGCCGTGGGGGAAGGCCAGGGTTTAGGACTGAGTGTTTGTCGCGGTATTACTGAAAGTTATGATGGAAAAGTTACCTTAGATTCATCACGATCAAATACAACATTTACGATGATATTACCTACCATAAAGAAAGCAGGAGCTAGCATCACTAACCACGATCAGCGCAAAGTCGCATAGTTATTTTTTTAGACGCTTTTTGGGCACTTTAGGAGGCCAGGTGAAATTTCGTAGCTTTGTAAATCAAGCGACACACCATCCAGACCATGTTTTAGGTCGCTGGCGTGACCTCTCACAATTTATTTGCCAAAAAGTCTCTCTGCTCACCGGTGTTCAGAGAGTCAGCGTTTGGGAGTTTCGGGATAGCGGAGAAACACTGACTTCGGTTTGGGTTTATGATGCAGGAAAAAATGAATTCTCGAGTGGCGAATCGCTAAAAATGTCTGACTTCCCGCTCTATGTAAAAGCTATCAAAGAAAATAGAACTTTAGTCGTCGATGATGTTTATACGCACGAAAGTACAAAGGAGTTTTGTTCTCAGTACTTCCCAGCTTACGGTATCACCTCAATGATAGACTCTGCTATTTTTGCCGGCGATCAGCTAATCGGCGTGATTTGTCTTGAACACTCAGGCCCCCAGAAAGCTTGGTCTCTTGATGTACAGAATTTTTCCGGCAATTTAGCCGATTTGATCTCGAATACATATCTTATTAATCAGACCAATGAAAGTCAGCAACAACTCCTTATGAATTCGAAGTTAGCCAGTATTGGAGAGATGTCGGCAGATTTACTGCACGAAGTGGCAAATCCGCTGCAGGCACTTGATGGCATGATTCAATTTTGTCGCATTGAACTTGAGAACGGCAACATTGAAAACGTCAAGAAACACCTGGATCGCGCCGAAAAAGCCTCTAAGCGTGTGGCCGTGGTGTTTCACTCTATGCGCAATCTCATGTCCCGCGAAGACGAGCAGCCCGTCAGCTGCCAACTTATGGACATGATAGAAGACATCGACGTGGTTCTCGGTCAGAAGATGCGCGATAATGAAGTTGAATTAAGAATTGGTAAGCAATTGTCCAACGTTGAAATAAGGTGCCTCCGCAGCGGAACCAGCCAGGTCTTGCTGAATTTAGTGGGAAACGCCATTGATGCCGTTCACGATCTGAAAGAAAAATGGATTAAAATTGATTACACCTTCGACGGCCACGATCATCATATCGTGGTCATTGATTCCGGGAATGGCATCCCGCAAGTACTCCGTGGCAAACTATTTGAGGTCCTCTTTTCCACCAAAAGAAATAACAGAGGCACGGGCATCGGGCTTTCATTATGTCGCAAACTTATTGAAAAGCAAGGCGGCAAGTTGTTTCTGGTTGAGAACAATCTTAACACTTCATTTGAAGTCATTTTACCAAAAGCATCTTAGTGGCAATAAGCATGGTTCAAAAAACTCAGTTGCTTGGTGGACTTCGAATTATGGTCGTGGACGATGAAGAAGATATCCGAACTCTTTTAGCTATGTTTTTGCGGCGTGAAGGAGCAACTGTCGCGCAAGCAGACTCTGTTATCGGGGCAAAGGAATTCCTGAAAACTGAGGCTGAATTCAATATTATCGTCTGCGATTACAAAATGCCCGGGGGCTCCGGAAAAGAACTAATTCTATGGCTTAAAGAAAATCACTATTCTGGCGGCGTGGTTCTGATAACAGGACATTTAGATAATGCGTCGCCTGAAATCGCTAACATTCAGCCCGACATGCTTCTGCAAAAGCCAATTAGTTTTGATCAAATTGTCATTAAAGTAATAGAATTGCATACAAACCTAACTACAAGGAACTAAAACGAAAGCATCAGCGATATCGGAATTGCTCGACCTGATTTAGTTTGTTAGTTTTTCGTAAATGCCTGCTAGTGGCATTCTTCTTTAATCACATCATTGGCTGGATAGGCTGTCCAAATACATCTTTCAACTGGTTTTGGCTGCGGACACAAAGAATCATCAACCGCCCCTACGCTCCTCGCGGGCCATGCGGCAATATTTGGATCTTCCTTGCTGCACCAAAAAGCAATATTTGGTCTCCATTCTAAATGTCCAATTAAGTTAAGAGGCTCAATTGCACCATAGTTGCCTGTTCTCCAAGAGTATACATACACGGTGCAGGCAACAACATTGACACCCAATCTAGGTGCTGCCGCAACAAACGCCAACCATTCTTGTGTTGTTCTAGTCGGTATGAAATAATCTGGCCCAGAAATTTTGAAGCAGGTATTTTCTGCATTACGCACTTCAATAGTTGCGTTCTGAGTGCGCCAGCCCTCTTCGATCGTATTAATTGTAAACGCACTTGAGCTAAAAAATAAAACAAGTAAAATGCTTGATAATTTTTTAAAGCTCATAAATTCCTCACAAATTGATTATAACATAGACAGTTTAATAGTAATTTAAAAATCTAACAAATATTACATCTTTACCTAAGCACGCTATATTCTTTTTAAAAATTAAAATAAATACTGAATTCTCAATATGAGATTTTTGACGCACGATTATTATCGTTCAGTGTTCAATTTTTTTTGCAGCTCACCAATTTGGATTTGCTGTTCTTGAATGGCCCTTACAAGAATCGGTACAATTTTTGCGTAATCAATTCTTTTAATTCCATCATCGTCTGTCGCAGTCAGTTCAGGCAAAATCTTTTCGATATCTTGCGCGATAAATCCGATATCGCCTTTGCTTGTGGCTTTCCATTGGTACCTGACGGGTTTCATTTTAAAAACTAAATCTAAACCCTCGGTCAGTTTGAAAATATTTTTCTTTAACCTTGAATCTGATGTGTATAAAAATGAAGCGCCTGTAAATGTTCCGCCCGCAAACGAAGTACCTGTAAATGTTCCGCCAGTAAACGAAGCGCCTGTAAATGTAGAACCCCGAACCGGGCCTGCCACATCAAGCTTTGCCACTGGGGCGGTTGTGTTAATACCGACATTACCATTTGCGTCGATATACATTAAATCTCTATAAGCCCCATCATCGCCAAGCACATTAGCTGATCGAAACCAAATGCCAGCCTGAGGAAGGCCTAGTGGCCCGGCGTTAATCACCACAGCACCGTTTGGGTTCTTTGTAATAAAGTGGCCTCTTTCACTTCTGACGGATCCAAGGACGTCTAAGCTCACTGTCGGAGCCGGAACACCTATACCAACATTGCCGCCAGCATAGTAAATAGCATTCGGAACTGTAGCGCTCATTTGCCAATAACTATCCGAATTAGAACCTATGGAATAACATTCTGTGATATTTCCAGCCATGACCTTAACTTTTAATGTAATCGCACCAGGGAATAAATTCTTCGTCGAACCTGTGTCGCCAACCCTTGCAAGCTTTACTTTTAAATCAGCGTTACCTTGATTTAGCACGACCGCATCCGGAACGTAATTGCTGACTTCAAAACCTTTAAACTCAAGCAAGCCTGTCTTATCTGGTGTATCGGCTTTATATTTCGCGTTACCCGGGGTAGCTCCATCGAAGATCGTCATGACTGTAAAACCTGTTTGCGGATTCCGTCCGAAAAAAGAGTTCAAACAAGCTCTTTGATTACTTAATAACGATCTTATTTCGGCGGTAATTTCACGTTGTTGATCTTTGGCTTGAATGCCTTTTTGCGACTTCATGGCGCCTGTTAACAAACTGCTAAATCCAACAGCTATGATACCTAATAATACCATGGCAACTAAAACTTCGACTAGTCCGAAACCATTTTTTAAATCGGTTACTTGTAAAATCCTATATTTAGTTTTTCCGTTTTTCATAGAACCTCGGCTCTTAAAATAGTCTCAGATAAATTTTTACTTAGCAACCCCCATGTTTCCAGGGTAAAGCCGGGGTGAATGCTAAAAAACGATGCTAACCTGCCGTTTTGTTTTGTGGTCGCGGGTAAGCCTTCATTGAAGACTTTTCCATTCTTGAAACTCAGTTGGGCGAATACGAAATCGGGCAATGTTGCCATCGTGCAGACTCAGGATTTCCATCTCGATCACTTTAAATATTTCATTAGCATCTGCTTCCTGCAGACTTTGCGCCGCGATCAAGTTTTGAAGTCTACTAACCACCTGCTGCCCGGCTACCTTTTCGAGAATTATTGTTCGAATGATGTCACTGATCACAGTTCGATACTTCAACTTCAGTAAATTGGACTCCCCCATAGCTTGCTGAATCGCCGAGTACCGCTGGGAAGAGCGCTTATAGGCCCAGATATAAAGATCCCTTAAAAGACTGACATCATTTTTTTCATAAATTCCAAGTAGTGATTTTACATAAGCGTCCTGTTCAACATCTGTGAACGTAAGCGGCTTTAAATTTTTTTTAATCAGCGGAATATTAGCAAACAGACGCGCCGTTCGTTTGTTTACATCTTCAAAGGCCTGAATGTAGGACAAATGAACCAGTGAAAAAAAAGATTGCTCAAAGGGATCTCTGATGAGGTTCAGTTTTTGGATAAAGACTTTAAAGCACTCGTTCAAAATATGAGGGTTCTCTAGAGGCATATAAGTGGTACCACCAATGCCGACAGCAATCTCCCTTACTCTACCCGAAGCACTAGGATCTCCCAAAAGATTTTCAGAAAGTAGCGCATGGATGCTGCATACTTCATGAGAACCGACTTCTACTACTCCCGCTAACTCGACAACATATTCAATGGCATCTTTGTGGTTCAGAATCATTTGTGCTTCAAATGCATCCTTTCCAGCAGCGTTTTCTCCCAGTTCAATAAGGCGTTTAGTTTCCAACAGTGAATAGGTGTTCCCCTCAAGGCGACTCGAGTTCCATGATAAATCAATCAGCAACCGGTTCAGAATATTGCGCGCATAAGTTCCCGCAGGCCGAATTTCGTTTTCAACTCTCCCGACGTTCAAAAGTTCTATGCGCTGAGGTCCGCTTAAATAATATGTTTGGTTTGGCTCATAGGATCGCAAAAAATCCTGTATATAACCTACCGGAGCGCGAGCTTGAAGCGGTTTAGAAACATGCACTAGAAGTATTTCTGACTCCTGAGATAATGGAATACCTTTAAATACGTCCACAGCATTCGCTAGTGATGAAGGTATTTGCGTCTTCAAGTTTTTAGCTGTCTTTACATAAGTGCGCGCACGCGCAGCTCCTTTTGCCTCAAGAAGTCCGCTCTTGATTAACGAATTGAGTACTCGGCGGATAGCCTTCCGGTCGCCCTCATCTGACTTCGAGAGCCCGGATATATGTGCTACATCGTGAAGACTAATTTCTGATTTTTCCGCAAGCAGCTTTAAAACGAGCGCTTCAATATCGATCTTTATCTTAGAGTGCATAGGCTTCCAATTCTTATGAATTGGGACAAAATCTGTCCCAATTCCTATCTATGCCTAATTATAGCATAATATTTGTCCCAATTTCAAGTATTGGGACAAAATCTGTCCCAATACAACATTTTTGTCCCAATTTCATTTTGTTACTTGTCAGTATCAAAAAAGTCTTAAAACAAATTGTACTGGCGCTCGTCAGATCTATGTTGCTTTTTGTGTCTTTGCGTCGGTCTTCGCCGACTACTCCGACGGAAGCCACCGGCGGCTTGTACAGAGTCTACAAAGTCTTTCAAGGCAGCATGTGTTCCTTCAAGTCGCTTAATATCTTTCTTCAGCTCTTTTGAAGTTTTCTTATAGGGTTCTGCAACTAGTTTTTCTAATTTTTTATAGGATTTTAACTTTGAAAATCCCCAGGCGGGATGCTGAAGCGTTGCTTGATGTGACTGCCCAAGCCTTGCCAGCTCACTTTGCAATAGGTGAGCGCCAGCTTTAAGGTCTGAATAATCTAAATCATCATATTTTTTTAAAGTAACCAGCACTTGCAAATGCAGATTTTGCAGCGCTTTAACATCCGTTTTGTCATAGGCTGTTTGAATTTTTTTCCATAATCGATCAAGCCAATTTTTTTTAGTTGTAGCAAACTCGGTTGATAATTTATCTGGATGGACTTTCATCATGATACGGCGATAAACAATCTTAGCCACTTCTATATTTTCCGGCAAAATTTCCTTATTAGAATTTGAGAATGGATTCTCGAAATGAGTTTTGAAATTAAATTCATCGCCATCTTCGTCTGAATTTGAGCTCCTTTGCGCATCGTTTTTTACGTTGATCAAGTACTGATCTAAGGTTACTCCCATTTGTTTTTTAAAATCTGCATTGAAATGGGCCTTGATTTTTAGCGGAACAAGATTCCAAATTCGTTCGACGATGTCAAAACGGTAACATTGACTGCAAATGTATACACAGTCGGACATTAAATTTATCCCTTCATCAAATTGTCTCATTTTTTTAACTATTTTTTTATCGGTCAAACTTTCAAAGAAAAGAATTTCCTTTTGAAATTTTTCCCTCATTAGCCGAATTTGAAGCTCTTCTTTTTTGATCCAATCACTGTCGTCTAAATTATCATCGGACTGTTTATCGTTGTCTTGATCCGGTTCTGACTCAAATTCATCTTCGTCACTAAAATCGTTTTTATTCTCTGACTTTAATTTGGTATTAATTTTATTGGTACGCTCTTGGCGCAATTTTCCAATCTGTTCTTTTTCTTCGTCAGAGCCTTTTTGAAATTTAAGTTCTTCTTCACACATCAAAAAAAATGCATGCGGCAACGAAATATTTTTATCCTCGGTGGTAAACACAACCCAATTGTGAAACAAGGCTAGATTTTTATATTTATCGATAAGCAAATTGTTTTCTTCTTGAAGATCATTCAGCGTCAGCCGAACCCAATCGTTGTACAATTTGAAATCTGTTTCGTGAAACTTTTGAATTTCAATCTCTAACAGTTCAATTTTATCGTGCCAGGTTTCAAGCTCGTTAATCGCTTGCAACCTCAGTGGTTGTTGATCTAATGCAATTAAATTCGTATTCTTTCTCATCAATGTGTTCTTTTCATTTTATAAGTCTGATTGTGTAACTTAAATCAAATCTTTTTTGGTTTGCAGTCAATTCAAATCAAAAAGTGACGTCACTGGACACAATATTAAATATTTGCCGCGAATCGTGATCGGAAAACTTTTGATCATGTTGTGTTGTCGCAATGAGCGAAGCACAAGAAGTCGGCAGGGGTAAATGCTAAAAAATTGTGCGTTTTTCAAGAATTAGCTACGTACAAATTTCATCAACAATCCGAAGTCGCCGCTATCGGCAGATTTAAGGGCTATTATGTATTCAGCTCGAGTCTTCCCCTCAACTTCGATTGGGGTGTGTGCGGTATTAGTTCCCCATGAAAAACTAGGTTCACCGAATTTTTTTAAAAACAAATCAGTCATTAAGCGTGCGTGTCTTCCGTTTCCGTTGGGGAAAATATGTATCTGTACAAGACGATGATGAAAGCGTACCGCCGATTCGTCTTTTGAAAAAACACCACACATGCTCTACCCAGTACTTTGCATCTCCCAAAAGTTGAGCGAGGTCATTCATGATGTGCTCTTTCATAACCCCAATGTTTTTGTTTGACCTGCGAGTCTGGCCCGCCCACTTCCACACCTGATTGAACATACGTTTGTGAAGTTTAAATACAAATGTTCCAGTGAGAAGCTCATCAAGAGCTTGCCTACCAGCCCAGACGAAAGCATCTGCGATGTTGGATTGCTCGACCTGGTTTAACTCGCCCATTGTAGAAATGTAATCTGGTATTAAATCTTTAGCCTCATCAGGATCTATAAGCGTAGCTCCAATTGGGTATGTGATTTTATACTTCGACATAACTTACTTCACACCTTTGGGCTTATTTTTAATATCACCCCAGATTCTGGGGTCTCCGCTTTCCTTGAGGTCGCGCGCGATTCGTTCAATCTCTTTTTGAAGTTCTTTTTCGGTAGTTCCCTGCGCTTCAAGACTCATGGTATGCCCGACAGCTTTGAGAATTTTAGAAGCTGTTTCTAACGCCCGCCTTTCAATGATATCTTCCAATGTCGCACCGGCTTCACGGGGAACAATGGCATAAACAAGTTTACAGTCCATAGCTGCTGCTGCTCGTTCAAGTATTTCAAGAGTAACTTTCTTCTTAGGTTCACGTTTTTCAAGCTGACTGATTGAGCCATGCCCGACACCCATCCGATCAGCGAGCTGGCGAATAGTTATTCCAAGCGAACCGCGAATGGCTTTAACCCACCCAGATGGGGGCACTGGCTCGCTGAGCTTTGAAAATCGACTGACCTTTTGCTCGACTATGTTTCTCTGACTGGTTTGTTTTTTCTTATCAGTTCTCACTGTGCCACCTGTTTTTATGTATATTTATACATATCTATATAAGCTATTATTGTATACTTATAAAGCCACATAGATCAAGTCTATGTATACTTGTAGCTAGGCAGAATAGCTACATATAGCTGTGGCATTCTACATGTTCGAATTAAGCTCGGCAGCTTAGACAAACGTCCTGACAAAATCGCCCAGCCCGCACTTATGAACACTGCCCTTACCTATTCGAGTTAAGTTTTAAAATAAGACCCGTCGCTAGCAAAACTGATCAAGCCCTCAGAACCATTAGTTTCACTTGGAATGTCTTTTTCTTGCGATTATAAAGAAAGCTCTTTTCCGGAAGGTTTTCAGGATACGACTTTATTTTCGATTAAGAGATAACGCATCCAAAAGCTTCCAATCAAAGATCATTTTTTCTTGCTCAATACGAGACTTTTTCTGAATCACTCTCTGATAAATATCCGCCAACAAAGTCACCCGTGAAGATTTCGTCTTGGCCACGCCCACCTCTTCTATTAAGGACTGATGCGCCTCCAATGTCTTTTCATCCATAAGCAGAGGCTTGGCCAAAGTCGGCACGCAAAACTGATCAGCAATTTCGATTCCTTCCTTATCAAGATCACCCCAGTAAAACAAAGGCTTCGGAAGCGCTTCGCAAAGCTGCACCAACTGTATACACTTCCAGCCCTCGCCCCAAATCAGTAACGTTTTTTCGCATTGACCGACCAAGGGCAAAAGACTTTCTCGGTTTTCGATAACCAATGTTCGTTCTAATGATTGAAAAGAAAAAAAAGGAAGATTTTCTTTAAAGAAAATCCCATGAAACTTTTGAAGGTTTGATTCGTGCCACCGACATGACGGCGCATAAAATCGAAATTCTGGTGCGCGCTTTAAAAGTTCAAAGTGTTGAAAAAAAGTATCCCAGCTTGCGCCTGGCTTAGCAGTCCAAAATGAAAACATCGCTAACAAAAGTGCTTCTTTGCCGATCAACTTAGAAGACACTCCGTGCGGAATCTGCCGCGGCAGCAATCCCTTCAATTCGTCGGCCTTTGCTACAAGATATTGAAAGACTTCAAGCGCATCCGCTAAGGCGGCACTTCGACGCAGGCAGAGGGAGTAACAAGATTCTAAAAATTCAGAAAATTTAAAAACCTGACAATTTTGTTGAGCTGTAACAATAGCTTGGTAAATACTTTTCAGCTGCGGTTTCTGTAAAAAAAAATCTTCGCGAGTGAGAAGCAATTCGACAGGGCGAGAAACTCGCACCATTCCCTCTTTGATAGGACGAAGTTTATGAATTTTTAAAAAAGGATATTCTTTTAGCTCAGATTCTAAACGTTCATGAAAGTCTTCAACGCACGCAGACCTTCGGACGACAAAAATAAAAGGGGTCTTGGGACTAAAAATAAAATGCCGAAAGGCTCGATCAAATAACAGCTCTATGTCTAAAGCTTTTTTCATGTCGCGTGCTCTTTACCAATCGAACGGATCAATCGGTCATAATCTTCCTTCGATTGAATGATGTAATGCTGAACCTTCGACTTACTGGCCGAAGCTTTATGAACCAGATTGATGGTGTTTACACTGTCGGCTAAAAGTTCGGCCTTCGTCATGGGACTGACCAAAAGAGATTGAAATCCCATTTGTCCCAACATTTTAATGATGTCGCGTGGTTTTTCATTATCAAACTTACCACCGAACTCATCCAGGATAATCATGCGTGGTGTATTTTGGCCCGCTATCGGATCGTTAAATTTAAAACGATAAGCTAAAGACGAGGCCAATAAAGTATAGGCCAATTGCGTGGTTTGCGCCGAACTTTTCGCATCGTTCCGAGAACCCGTAAATGTTTCCGCTAATTCGACTTCATTGGAATTTTCTTTTTGGCTCCATGAGCGAACTTCAAACTCAAAATGATTGCGCACATCGGTCACAAATTCTCGAACCTTCGGATCTTCCTTCAATTCGTTCACGAATTTTTCTAAGGGAACCAAAACTTCTAAAGAAGCATTTTCTAACTGAGTCCGAAGAGCCGGAGACGCCAATAAATTTTCTATCTCCACACATGAGCGGCGAAACACTCGAACACGTGAATCTGAAGAGGTTTCTGAATGAATTTGTAAAAAACGATTTTCAGTTGGTAATTTTTCAAAATGATTCAGCTTAAGGACGTCGTTGATCGATTGAATATTCGATTCGATTTCGGAACGCTGAGATTTAATTTCGTTCAGTGTGTCTTTGATCGACTTAACCAAATAATCACTAAAAAACAGTCTCCATTGGTTTTCCAGACCAGCAAGCTCTGTTGCCACAAGACGATCCTTGTGAGTTTGCCAATCTTGGCTGACAGCCGGCAAAGCCGATACTTCGCGAAGCTGATAAGCCAGCTGCGGATCACCAAAGCGCTGCTGGTACTGCGTCAAGATTCGATTGACCGTACCGATCAAAGCCGTCTTCTGATTTTCTAAAATTTTTTCTTTACTTTCAATACGATCTAAAAGCTCGTCCTGATTTTTAACTAACAACGGTCGGTCTTCACTCAATTTCAGATTGATCTCTTCAACAGTTACTAACTTCAATAAAAATTCAAGATGACGCGAGTATTGATAAATATGCGATAGTCCCGCATACTGCCCTTGTAATTCTTTGAGCACCCGACGTGTTCTTTCTAACTCTGAGACCACACCCGCACGTTCATTCTGTGTCGCCGTCAAACTTTGTTTTAAATTTTCTAACTGCTCTTTTTGCTCGTTGTGTTTCTTGTCTTTTTTTTGCAAATCAGTAATCTGCCTTTGCAGGTCATTAATCTGCACTTGAATTGATTCGATATTGATAAACTCAAGATCTTGAACCGTTTTGTACTCTGAAAGGGAACTGAGCAGAAGTTTTTTTTCATCTGTCGCCAACATGTGTTTTTTAGTAGCCGCTTCTTTCGCGTCGATCTCATGAAGCAATTGAGTCAATTCATTGGCCAACACAGCAATACGCTCTTCCGGATTCCAACCCAAGCATTGTCGCAAATTTTTAGATAGCTTGCGCATCGTCGAAGAATCTCTTTTAACTAGGCCTTCCCGTGTGACCAAAAAAGTATTTCCATTTTTAAATTCTTTAACATCCACAATTTGAAAATCAAAAGAATGATTCAGCCAAGAAGCCAAGTACCCAAAGAATGGATGCTCTTGAGCCGAACGAATTTCTAGAGCCGACAAAATAGAGTGCTCATTGAAAGAACGAAGCGCTGTCGCATCTTTAACATCCGAAGCGGACAGCCGCTTAACCGTGATACTTTTAGCTAAATTATTTTTATTCAACCAGACGGTAAACAAATCTAAATAATCAGGATGCACCAACAGACTTTTTGATATCGGTTCTAAAGCCGCTTCGGCTGCAGTTCGTAAGGAAAAATCTTTGACTGAAAGCAGCTCTCCCACAAACATTAAATTGTTCTTCGGAATTTTAAGCTCGGCCAGAGCCGCCATTTTGATTTGGTAAAGCCCCGGATCAATCAGGGTCTTGTGCGACGTCAAATGCTCGATCTCTTTTCTGAGCGGACCAGCTTGTTGTTTCAGCAACGTCACGTCTTCGAGCAATAAAGCATTGCTTTCAGATTCTTTTCTGATCTCGTCGATCAGTTCAGACAACCGGGTTTTCAAAGTCAAAAAGACTTCAACAACTTTGGCCTTAGCCGGAAACGACAGAAAAGCCTTTTTAAAAAGATTTTCCAATTTCAGTCGAGAGGCTTGCGCCGTCCGCAGAAAACTTTCTTTGTTATCAAGATCTTGTTGCCACAGCCGTAATGAATGAGCGGTGTCTGATGTCGCGAGCACAGCACTCAACGCATCAATTTGCAAAGCTAAATGTCTTTCTTGGCTCTGAACGACAGGAAGCTGCGCTTCCAATTTTTCCATTTGCCGTTGAGCAATTACCGTATCTTCTTCGTTTTTCTTAACCGGATACCATTGCTGAAATAATCTTACAAAAGACCGTTCCCGCATCAGTCCACTTAACTTTTCTAAAACTTTCTGCAAAAAAGAACATTCATGCAAAACCTTTTCAGATTCTTGAATCTTTTCACGACATTTAACAATTTGTTGAGTGATCTCATTTCCGCTAGCAACATTTTCTAACAAAAGTTCTAAATTTTGATTGGGTTCTTCAACCAACATGTTTTCTCTGACGAAGTGATCAATATTTTCAATCGACTTCACATAAAAAGCCCGATTAAAAATTTTAAGATCTTCTTTAGTAATCCCTCCTAACAGGGTCGACAAAGTCGAAAAATAAGCTTGAGCCGTGTCAAAGGGTTGCGCCGAAGGATATTTAGCCAGAAGCGCTTCTTTAAATTTTTTACCATTTCTAGGAAGGTTCATTGCTGATCCGCAGTAGTCTTCAATTCGCATATTTTTTTGCGTGATATATAAAAGTCGATCTTGAATTTGATAATTACTATACCACCAGATCAAACCGGCCGAAATATAAGATTCTGTTGAATGATTGTTTTGTAAACACAATTGCAAAACCGAACAGCCTGATTCGCGATTATAAACATTCGAAAGATTTTTATTTTCTTTTCCGGTTGTCGAAGCGTACTTACCCAAAACGTAGTCCGTCATACTCCGTCCACCGGACGTTCCTTTTTCGTAATCGTTTGTCACACCCAATTTGAGCAAATTATCAAAAGGCAATAAGGCAATCATGATCCCGTCAATCAAGGTTGATTTTCCCGAACCGTTCACTCCTAAGATTGTCGAAGCCGGCGGTGGACTGAATAACGGCCCCAGATTTATTTGTTCTCGAAAAACGGCTTGTTGATAGCCCGTAAAATTTCCCCAATTCAACATTTCAACCCGAATTAAAGAATGGCCTTTTTCAAGCATAATTAATTTTCCTCCACGATATCTTCGATCGAGTTTGACTGCGACAAATAGGCTTCGACGAAAGCCCGCGTGCGCTGCGTTTCTTCAAACGGAAGCAAAATATTGCAGACCGGCGAAATTTCAAAAATATCTTCGGACTCGGGCAACTCAAAAATCACTTGTAAGTCTTTCAGTTCTTTGAGGCTTTCTTTCAGTTCCTTTTCCACAGCGCGATCTTCTTTGTATCTTTCAATGTGCGCTAGAAATGGAAGAATCTCATCTTTAATACTTTGACGATTGATCACGCAGATTTCATTTTCGGGAGATGTCTGATAATCTAAAAGACGCTTCGTTAATGAAAGTAAAATCATTGTCGATATCTTCTTCAAAGTGATTGTGGTTCCAAGCTGAATCCCAATCTTTTCTTCAATCTCAGGATCGCCCGAAGCCAGATAAGCTATACCCAGGCTTTCGTTGATCATCAGCCGCGCCCCCATGGCCTCAATATGCGGAATCAGGTGCGCCTGACAATCCACGATGTTTCGAAACCACTCACGCGATTTTTTTTGTAAAAGAAATCGATTTTTTAAAAGCCGACGCAAGCAACCTGCGACGATGATACTGTTGTTTGAAATCATAGCTTCTGTTCCTTCAATCTAAGAATGAAGTTGGGCACTTTTCTGACGACAAGATGAAGACTTTGAACGTTTAAAAAAATATCAACTTCATTTTGGAAAGATTTTTCAATGGCGGTGTCTAGCGTATCGGCTTCGATCAAAGCGTAAAGAGCCGCTAAACTATTCAAGCGAGGATAATCAGCAATGGCTACCGAACCTTCTTGTCGCAAATAGCTTTTTAGATCTTCTAGAACTTGTTGAATCGTATCTTCTTCGGCTTTCAATAAAGCTTGCATCATGAAGTTCAACTCTTCAGTCGTTAAATCTTCAGAGACTAACGAAACAGCCTCGGCTTCTTTTTGAATCCGAAACTCATTGGTCATGATCGGGCCAAAATCGGTTTCACAAGGAAGCTTCAGCTCAAGATTTATAACTTCAACGATCGAAAGCGCTTTTTCTTTGTGAGCGTAAAGAAGTCGAAAAATAGCGTTCAAATTTTCTTGAATCAAGCGTGAATCCGTCGTTAAAGCATAGGCCACCTGCTGTCTCAATATTCCGATCTGACTGCGGGTTTTTTCTTTTATACTGGCATCGGCCGCAGCAAAGTGCCGCGCAAAATCCGCCAAATAAGATCTTTTCAAAATATCTTCCCCCACAATTTTTCGTGATTTTAACAAATTTAAAATCCGAGGAATATTCGAATACTTGTGACGACTTGAGTGACCTTCTAATTGCGAGAAAAGCTCTTTAGCTTGGTAATAACTTTTAAACTCTTCGGTGTTATTCAGGTTCAGATGAAATTCCGTGATGGTACGCACATTGGCGCCCGGAGTTTGCTTTTGCTGCAAATGATTTTCGGCCAAAATTTTTCGCTCTCGCTCAACCGCGACCTTAACGTCTTCTGTCGCCGACAGAATATGAATGGCGGCTTCCTCGGCCTGACTAAAAAGAGCTTCGTTCGAATGATGAAATGGTAGAAGTTCTGCCGCGTTAACTCCATTTTCTTTAATCCGCTTAATATCAGCCTGATAGTCGGCGATTTTTTCTTTATGGTGCTGAAGAGCCGCCTCTTCCGTCATTTCGCTGCCTGAAATAAGAAGACCATTCAAAGCGCCTAAAAGAGTTTCAGCACCTGTGCCCGAAAAACGCCTTCGTTCAGATAGAAGTGACTCGATCATCTTCAAAAAATCTTTTCCAATCCGAGTCGCCTCGATATATCTTTTTCCAAAGCTGTCATGAGAATCTTTTAAAACTTGCAGCTCAACAATCATAATCTGAAAATACTCAGCCACTTTAATCTCTACGTTCATTACCTTGGCGCTGTAATGCTGAATCAAAATGGCCTTAAGCACCTCGAACGGCACGCGCGTGTTTTCTTCCTCAAGCAAGTCATAAATATGCGCCAGAAGACTGAGATACTCATCCCAATCATGTTTTTTAAAAACCAATAGATACGGATGAGTCGCAAAAAGCCCCTCTAAAGTTTCTTTCGAGATAATTTCAGAACGTTTAGCCATTCTATAAAAATACTCTGACATCGTCCGTTGAGCAAGTTTGGAAAAATCCGCTTCGGAAAATAAAAATAACGATGACCATGCAAAAAACATAGTGGTCAATATAAGATCACAACCCAAGCCTTGATCTCGCGAGATCCTTAATATGACCGGAGATCTTACTTTATCACAACAGCATTTGGGAAACTCGAGCATCAGCGCAACCATGGTATATGCATGGCGGGATCGATCAGGGGTTACGCATATGACCTGTAAGGCAGATCTATATTGAAAAGGAAGAAGTTCATTCGAGGTGTTTTTGCCTCTTTATCCCTAAGTTGGACGTCGGCACAGAGTGACATTCGAAATTCGGATTTATGTTAATTTACC
>JANPPN010000193.1:0-6874 GCA_031428535.1 Bdellovibrio sp.
GTTGCTATAGTATTGTTATGAATAACTGTTCTGTTGGAATAGGTATTGCATCGAATCTCTCAAGGAGGACCCTATGATCAAATATTTTCTTTCTTCAATATTGATCTGTCTCCTATCTATAGAGTCACACGCAAACTTGAAATGTTCGGATTTTTTCATTGAGAGTGCGCCGAAAGCGATTATTCAGCGGTTAAAGCACGCGTTGGAGAACGATTCTGCTCTCCATGACAAATATATAGAAACAATTAAAAATGACACGTGGGATGTCATAACATTACGGAATCAATGAGCAAATCGACCGTGGAACTGCTTGCAATTGTTTTGGCTAAAAAAACTCCGGAGACGATTGAAGACCGAGAGGCGTTTTTGATTCGGCTATTTGGAGGCAATGAGGATTTGCTGGTCCATGCTCCCGACGTAAAAAATCCAAACATTTTTGCTGTTAAAGTAATTCGTGAATATATGATTCCCAACTTTGTTATCGGCACAAAAGAGACTCGAACTGAATTTCTTCTCCGCTTAGAAAAAGTTCTTAATGGCGAAATTAAAATTCAACTATCAAAGGAAGAAAAACAAGAGATTCTTAAAAATCGTCTTCTAGGTCTTGAGTTAGTCAAATTGATGGCTCCTTATGGTAACGGTCACTTCATGGGGCCCCAACGGAAGATTATTCGCAAAGGAATAGCTCCATTTTTTATTACTTCAGATCGAAAACGCTATGAAATCATAAAATCTATTTTTGGAAAGCATGCTTCAGAAGTTTGGGGACAGCTACCTCAAGAGTCGAGCGCAGTTAATTTTACGGACAAATTAATCGACACTCTATCTTCACGTGGATTGAACGCCTATCTCGAAAACATCGCCATTTATTTTTCGACCCATCTCTAATCTATTTAACTGAGCGGATTTTGCCTTCATTTTATTCGATCATTTGTTAGTTTGAGTATCCAGATTATTCAGTGGTTGACTTATACCCATATTGGTAATATAATACCAATATGAAAGCCCGGTTGAGGTACTACGTAAAAAATAACTTGCATGGACGATATGTTATTGAGCTTTCAATATACGATGTGGGTCAGTCTGTAAAATACCCGGATGGCATTAAGTACGGGCTTATCTGCAAGGACTTGAAGACGGGATCTTTTGTTCTAATGGACAACCATCACCCCAAAGGTCCATATACTCATATCAATGATGAAGAGTTTTATTATAAATACGTGAACGATGAACAGTTGATTGCAGATTTTCAAAATTGGGTTCTTAAAGAATTAGGAGTGAAACTATGAAAAAACTAATTGTTTCGATTAAGTCTTCCGGTGATACGCTTGCTGATTTTAAAAAAGCCCTGAAAAGTGCACGCAAGGGCCGCTTGAAAGGTGACCACTTCGAGCTTTCATTTGATAACAAGAAAGACTTTGATCGTTTTGTAAAAAACCTAGGGATATTATCCGCCATACTTACTCACAAGCCAAAATCGGTTTATGAGTTGGCAAAGCTGGTCGATATGGACGTGTCAAACCTCAACAAGCTGATTGTTTTCTTTGAGGCGGTTGGCGCCATATCAATTAAAACATCCACAGTTTCTGGCAGAACGGTTAAGACCCCAGTCGTCGAGTATGGGTATATTGAGTTCGATTTGAAAGCGGCTTAAATAAATTTTGGCGAGGAAACAGCATGCGACACTATAAAGTGAATAGGGAGGCTCTAGGCAGAATGTAGCTAACAAGGGAGCTACAAATGTCTAGATCATATCGTAAACCATATTCATGGAATATCTGCGATTTTAAATTTCGTGAATTCGATGATAGTAAGCATATCTGGAAAGTCCGAAGTAGGTGAAATTATCTATGCATCGTCACGGCCGTCGTCAACATTTGAGTTTTTTCGATTAAAAAATCTATGGTGAATCTGTCCAGTCGAAAATTCATAATTTCGTTGATCTGTGCTGGGCTTGCATGAATTAAGCCTGCAACTTCTATTTGTTTTAACTTATGATTTTCAGCGATAGAAATAAATTCACTGCAAAGGTCGATTTTAATTTGTTCCACAGAATTTTCGGGTTCAAATAAATTGTGAACTGGTTTTTGTTCAACAGACCCACGTGCTGAAAAGTAAACATTTCGCGTAAGAATTGCTGAACGGGGAATAGTTTTTTTACGATCGACTTCTACAATTTCGTTGATATTGATCCCAAATAAACTTTGCATTGATTCATCATAAGAAAGTCTGCCGTGATCCGCCAATATGTGCATGGTTTTTTTAATCAGACTGATATTTGCTCCGCGAGAAAGTTTTATACAATTACGAATGGACCATAAAAAATGAACCCTATTCGCCTTGTCTAAAATCCCCCCAAGCATTGCGATAGCTAGTTTGTCATTCATATTTAAAATCTGTTCACTGAGCTTAGAATCATCGAACAGATCAAAATTATTTTTTAGTAATGTGAAAGTCAGTGAACACGCTTTTGCATCCGAATAAAACAAAGGTGATGCCAAACAAAGCGCTTGCTCTGGTAAAATATTTGAATCATTTTCTTCGTTTGACGAATAGGGAACTCCAAGGGTTGAAAGATATTTGGTATAACTGAGATTACCCACTAAGCACCTCGTTGATATTAGCATCAATAACAACTTCGGGAACGTTTTTTTCTGCAGTCTGGACATACTTCTTTGCTGTTTGCATTTCTTGCTGACTCGGTTTCAGCCATTTTAAATCTTCAGTATCACTTTCTGAACGATTACATGCCGCAGCCAATTTAGTATTGATTAAAGTCTGTCGATCAACGGCATAAACTTTTAAATGAGTATCTGAAAAAACTAATTGGCATTTCTGTTTCCAATTTTTCTCAAAATTTTTGACTAATGGTGCGACCCCTGTGTTTAGCCAAAAATCATCAATGCCAAGTGTTTTTGCTACACGCTTGGCGCATTCAAAAATAGTCCCTTGCATAACGGGTCGCAGATCATCCACATCGACGGTTGCACGATCTTCGTAACCAAGTAGATAAAGCGCAGCACCACCAAGCGTATAAATCGCGTCTGACGCATGCACAACTTTGAGTTCTTTATTTAGCTCTGATAATGCTTTTTTAATGTCGATATTATTCATCAAATTAAGTATACTCATAAATTATGAAATTTCAAAATTTTATGTAAAAAAACTGGGCTATATTTCTCCAAATCAAACAGGTTGCATTTGGCGCAATATATTGAGCCATACTGTAATTACGTGTATTGAATTGCAATATATACCCAACATAAGCTGATATAGACTTTTCTCAAAAAAAATCTACAATGATTTCAAAAGGATAAACGCCCTATGCCAGAACTACCCGAAGTTGAAATCGTATGCCGGAATCTGGCTAAAATGCTCGCGCCGGGGTCTAAGATCATCGAGTGGAAGTTTTTTCGGGGCGATCTGCGATTCAAAATTCCCAAAACCCGATTATTAAAACTTCTTGGCCACCCGCTGATTAAAATTTCAAGGCGCGCCAAATACATTCTTTTTGATTTCGGAGATGAGTTACTGATTTCCCATCTTGGAATGACAGGCTCGTGGCGGCTTGAAAAAACGGGCTGGGAACGGCGAAAACACGATCATCTGGCATTTGCAGTTGATAAGGAAAATTTTTTTGTATTTGAAGACCCGCGGCGTTTCAGTTTTATCGAAGTTATTCGTCGGGAAAAACGGGTTGAACGTTTTAGCCTGCTGGGGGTTGAACCTCTCGACATTTCGACCGACTTTGACTTGCTTGGTGAAAGCTTTAAGCGCCTCAGTTCCCCGATTAAAACCGCGCTGATGAATCAGAAGTTACTTGTAGGCGTGGGGAATATTTATGCGTCGGAGGTTCTCTTCAGGGCCGGCATTCATCCGCAAAAGAAATGCTCAAAACTGAGTCAGAAAAACTTTAGCGCCGTTTTCAAAGAAATTGAAGTGGTCTTGACGGCCGCAATTTCGGCCGGTGGTTCAAGTATCTCGAGTTATCGAAACTCCTATGGGGAAAAGGGAAATTACCAAACATCGCTTTTTGTTTATGGTCGAAAAAATGAGCCCTGCCTGAAATGCGAGACTCCGATAAAGAGCGCAGTTCAGGCGGGCAGGTCCACTTTCTGGTGCCCGAAGTGCCAAAAAAAATAGTTAACAAGAAAAGATTAATGTGAGACTTTCTATTTTTCAAAAAACCAGCTTTAAAAACAGCTTCAAAAAACTTGCGGCCTACGGGCAAAAAGGATCGTTCATGAGCAAACTTATCGTACTTTCAGTTCTGGCATTATCTTTCACTACCGGTTTTACCTGCTCCAAAAATGCACCTCAGCAGGCGGCGCCTGAAGTAAAGGTTCCGGCGCAAGCTGAAATGACAGCGCCGGTTTCTGTAGATGCCTCTGGGGCGTCAGCCGATGTTCAACCAGCGGCTCCAACTGAGACCAAATAATTCCTGCTTTCGCTTGAATCACGAGTTCAAAATTTAGAGTTTTTGCTCGACTTGCAAGTCATTGTTCGTCGTGCTCCAATTAGGGTGTAAATCTTTTTGAAGGAGCATCTTGTGAATACATTGACGGGTTTAAACGGTTTTTTCTGTAATAGCGGCAATTTCGGGCTTTGGCTATTCGGCTCGCTGTTGGCACTTCTTTTTATCGGCTATTTCAGTGCACCACTGATTGTCTGGGCTGTGGCTCTACTGGTTATCCTGTTTGGTTTCGGAGCGCCGGCAATTCTTCTGGCGTTGTATGCAACGCTGATGCTGGTGTTTCTGATTAAACCGCTGCGCACGGTTCTGGTTTCAGGTTTTGTCATGAACATCATGAAAAAATTAGGTGTGGTTCCGCAGATTTCCGCAACGGAACGTACCGCGCTTGAGGCCGGCGTTGTCTGGGTTGAAAAAGATTTGTTTTCCGGAAAACCGGATTTTGAAAAAATTCTGCAAGAGCCCTACGGTAAACTAACTGCAGAAGAAATCGCATTTATGAATGGCCCGGTTGAAGAACTTTGCGTGCTTAGCAACCCATGGAAAACCTGGCGCGACCGTCACCTTCCCGATGAAGTCTGGCAGTTTGTTAAAGACAAAGGCTTTCTTGGAATGATCATTCCGAAAGAATACGGCGGCATGGGCTTCTCGGCCATGGCTCATTCTGAAGTCGTGATGAAGCTTGCTTCGCGCTCATTATCGACTTCGATTTCGGTGATGGTGCCGAACTCACTTGGCCCGGCAGAATTACTCATACATTACGGTACGGAAAAACAAAAGAATCATTGGTTGCCTCGCCTGGCAAAAGGCCTCGAAATACCGTGTTTTGGTTTAACCGAGCCCTTAGCTGGTTCCGATGCCGGCTCGATAACCTCGTCCGGAGTTATTTTTAGGGGAGATGACGGCAAACTTTATATTAAACTGAACTGGAATAAACGCTGGATCACTCTTGCCGGAATTTCAACGGTGGTCGGTCTGGCGTTCAGACTTCGAGATCCGGAAAACTTGCTCGGCAAAGGTGAAGATATCGGTATTACCTGTGCGCTGATTCCGACAAATTCGAAAGGCGTTGATGTGTCACGACGTCATGATCCGCTTTCAATTCCATTTTATAATTGTCCGACTACCGGAGTTGATGTGGTCGTGTCCTTAGAAGACGCCGTTGTCGGCGGTGAGGCCGGTTGCGGTCAGGGTTGGACGATGCTGATGGAGTGTCTGGCCGCAGGTCGGGGAATTTCGTTGCCGGCGCAATGTACCGGTGGAGCAAAAATAGCTTATCGTGCTGCCTCGGCGCATGCTTTGATACGGAAACAATTCGGCGTCAGCATTGGCAAATTTGAAGGCGTGGAAGAACCGCTCGCACGTATCGGGGCTAGTACCTATGCTATGGAAGCTATGCGACGATTCACTTTAGGTGCGCTTGATAAAGGTCTGAAACCACCGGTTATTACGGCCATGATGAAGTATCAGGCCACTGAAATAGGCCGTAGAGTTACAACTGATGCGATGGATATCCTTGGCGGCGCTGGGATTTCACTTGGGCATCGCAATCTGCTTGCGGAGGGCTATGTGGCGGCTCCGATTGCGATCACGGTTGAAGGTGCCAATATTATGACCCGAACTCTGATCATTTTCGGACAGGGCGCACTCAGATGTCATCCCTATGCGTTTGATGAAGTCAGCGCGATTGAGGCCGACGATGCAAAAAAATTCGATACGGCATTCTGGGGACATATCGGTCATGTGGTCCGAAACGCCTGCCGTTCTATTTTACTTTCCCTTACCCGTGGGTACCTAGAGTCGGCACCGGCCGGTACTCACCCCAAAATCAAGATCCATTATCGTCGCTTGCACTGGGCCTCGGCTACATTTGCAATTCTCGCCGATATCGCGATGGGATCGCTCGGCGGTCAGTTGAAGATGAAAGAAAAAATCACCGGGCGATTTGCCGACATTTTTTCGCATATGTATATGTCAACTGCGGTTTTACGGCGTTTTCACGAAGAAGGTCAGCGCGAAGAAGACTTGCCTTATCTGCAGTTTTTCCTGAAGTTTTCGATGTCGGAAATTCAGAAGGGTTTTGACGGGCTGTTTGATAATCTTAAAATTCCGGGGCTTAGATGGCTATTTAAAGAAGTTCTCGGCGCGTGGTCACGAATCAATTCAATCGGCTCGCAGGCAACTGACGGGTGGTCGCATTTGATCTCCAATTCTATGCTTTATTCAGTCGCCCAGCGCGACCGCATGACTGACGGCATTTATTGGATGAATGAGTCAACCCACGGAATCGATCGAATAAAGGCACGTATTAATATCGACCAAACGGCTCGGTTAGAGAATGCATATATCGTCGTGAACAAGGCCGAAACGGCCGAGAAAAAGATTCGATCCGCGATTAAGGCC
>JANPPN010000194.1:0-14055 GCA_031428535.1 Bdellovibrio sp.
TATTCTGACAACACCAATTGTATTGCTTTTTTAATGGTCGAGCTTTCATCTGCAAGTAAGACACGCAAAGCCATACTTAAGTAGATAACACGATAGCAAATGAGTCAAGTTCGAGGCATGATAATTCGATGTTTGCCCGAATTGATCGATACCTTCTTGGCTTGTTTTGGACGGCTTTTGCTGCCGGATTATTAGTTTTTCTAACTCTGTTTATTGCCACCGATGCGATGTCGTCTTTAGTGAAATACAAGGATGTCGCAGGACTGGTGATTCTGAAATACTATGCATTTTATGCTCCGGACGTGATCTACAAAATGTTGCCGATTGCTTGCGTGGTAGGCACAGTCATGACGCTCTCGTCTCTTAACAAGGGCAGTGAATTGGTCGCACTGTTTGCTTCGGGCCTTAGTCTGTTCAGAATTTCAAGGGTCATTTTCATTTCCGTAATTATTGTCGGCTGTTTTTCATACTATCTGAGTGATCGTCTCATGCCCGCCTTCAGTAAACAGAAGAATTTTATTTACTACAACGATCTTGAAAAAACACCTTCACGTTTTCAGACAATCAAAACCAATAAAATCTGGTATCGGTCAAAAAATTCAATTTTCAATATTAAAACCCTGAATGCAGAAGGAAATAAAGCGCAGGGGCTTTCGCTTTATTTCTTCAATGATAAGTGGGATCTGGTACAGATGCTGACAGCGGATTCGGTTTTGATGAACGGAACCCAGTGGATACTTAAACACGGTTCAATAACAGTTTTTGACAAGACGTCGAGCTTTCCGTTAAATGATAGGTTTCTTGAGAAAACGATTGTCATGACCGAGGATGCGCAGGATCTGCGGAGTACGGGGCAGACTTCGGATCTACTTACACAGGCCGAACTTTCGCGGTTTATCAGTAAAAACAAGGAAGCGGGCCTGGATACAATCCGTTATGAGGTCGATTTTCATACGAAATTCAGCTTTGCACTTGCCGGCCTAGTTATGAGCCTACTGGCGCTGCCTTTTTGCGTGGGGCAAAGCCGCGGCGGGGGCATGGTCCGCAACCTCGGAATCAGTATCGGATTAGTTGTTATCTATTGGATTATCCACAGCACCAGCCAGACCATGGGGATGCACGGACAAATTGCCCCAATAATAGCGGCCTGGCTACCGAATTTTTCAATGGTTATTCTGGGTGTATTCTTGTTGTTGCGCTCAAATCGTTAATCGTTTAAAAATAAGATATGAAGCTAGAAATACTCACCTATCCGAATCCACAACTGCGGGAAGTTTCTGAACCGGTAACCGAGTTCGGCCCGGAACTTAAAAAACTCATCGATGACATGCTCGAGACTATGTACGATGCGAACGGCATTGGGCTTGCTGCCGCACAGGTTGGAAAACTTATCCAGTTACTGGTGATCGATACCCGGCCGCGCGATCTCGAGCGCACGGACGATGACGACCAAACAGAACTTGAAAAGAAAATTCGCCAACCTTTAATACTGATTAATCCTGAAATTATCAAGGGTGAGGGCAAAACCACATTTGACGAAGGCTGTTTATCAGTACCGAGCTTTTTTGAAACCGTAGAACGTTTTGAAAGAATTGAAGTCAAAGCATTCGACAGCGATGGCAAAGAGTTCCGCTTTGAAACAGATGGATTACTGGCAATTTGTATCCAGCATGAAATGGATCATCTCGACGGCACTTTATTTATTGATCACATCAGCTTTACAAAAAGTAACAAGATTAAAAATACGATCAAAAAATCCGGCTATCCCACAAAAGAAGAAATTGCAGAAAAAAAGACGCAACGAAAAAAGGTTCCTGCCAAAGTATGAATCCTATTAAGGTTTGTTTTCTGGGAACCCCGGCCTTTGCGGCGGTGCATTTAAAATTTTTACTTATTCATCCGGCCTACAAAGTTGTGGGTGTCGTAACCCAGCCTGATCGGCCAACCGGCAGAAAAATGCAGGTTACACCTTCAGTTGTTAAGGTGATGGCTCTTGAAAATTCTCTGCCCGTATTGGCTCCGGAAAATCTGCGCAAAGAAACCGATGCCTTCGAAACCATAAAAAGCTGGCAGGCCGACATTGCCATAGTTGTGGCTTTTGGTCAGATTCTATCGCCGGAATTTCTCGACAGTTTTAAATATGGCGCTGTGAATGTTCATGGTAGTCTGTTGCCGAAGTGGCGCGGCGCGGCCCCCATTCAGCGCGCACTTGAAGCCGGCGATACCGAGGGCGGTGTTACCTTGCAGAAAATGGTTAAAAAACTTGATGCCGGTGCAATTATCGGCGAGCGGAAAATTAATCTCAGTGATGAAGTCACGGCAACAGAACTTTATGATCGCCTGGCGGCTTTGGGCTGTGAACTGCTCGATACCGCTCTGCTCGAAAGCATAAAAGGTGATATTCTGCCAGTGGAACAAGACGAAACGAAAGTTACACTCGCCGTAAAAATTGAAAAATCCGAAAGTTTGCTGAACTGGAAAATGGGTGCGCGCGAAATTCACAACCGCGTGCGGGCCTTTACGATGGGCCCGGGCACCTATGTGATGTTTCAGGGAAAGCGCCTGAAAATTCACACCACGAAGGTTGCGGATGAAAACTCAACCGGAATCCCGGGCGTAATTATTGCGACGGATTCATCAGGGCTACAGGTTCAGACCTGGGCGGGTATAATTTCGGTACTTGAAGTTCAGCCGGAGTCAAAGGCCAGAATACCCATTGCCGATTTTCTGAAGGCCACAGAACTTAAAAAGGGAGATATGTTTGTCTGAAGTATTAATTTCTCCGAGCATTCTTTCGGCCGATTTTTCGGATATCCGGAATGAAATTATGAAACTGACCGAAGCCGGTGCCGATTGGCTGCATGTTGATGTGATGGATGGAAACTTTGTGCCGAACCTGACGTTCGGGATGCCGATCGTCAAATCTTTTAAACCGCATTCCAAAATTCCGCTGGATGTGCATCTGATGATTGAAAAACCCGAGCGCTATATAACTGAGTTTATAGCGGCCGGCGCCGATTATCTGACCCTCCATCTCGAAAGCACCGATGTGCTGGTAGAATCGCTTAAAAAAATTCGCATGCTCGGCTGCAAAGCCGGCATTACAATCAAGCCGGGCACCGCAGTTGAAAAAATAAAATCATATCTTTCATTAGTTGATCTTGTGCTTGTAATGACGGTTGAGCCCGGTTTCGGCGGGCAGAGTTTCATGGCAGAGCAGGTAGAAAAAATACGCCAACTTAAAAAATGGCGTACCGAAGGGCTAGGAGAATTTTTAATCGAAGTTGACGGTGGCGTAACCGCAACAACGGCAGATATTTGCCGTGAAGCCGGTGCCGACGTGCTCGTGGCGGGCAGCGCGGTTTTCAGTGGCGAAAAAACCGCGGCAAACTACCGCAAAAACATTCAGGCATTGAGGTAGCAAAATGAAAAAATTTATTTTAGACGGAAATTCGGTCACGGTTGATTCACTTTTTGAAATGACAACGACACCCGGCACATTTGAATTGGCTTCTGAAGCTGCAAAAAAAGTAAAGGCCTCTCGCGACTACATCGAGGCCCGCATTCAGAATGGCGAAGTTATGTACGGTGTAAATACCGGCTTCGGCGCATTCTCTTCAGTGCGGATTTCAGATTCCGAAATTGAACAACTGCAGAAGAATCTGATCCGTTCACATTCGGTGGGAATTGGCGATCCGTTTACGAAAAGTCAGTCGAAGGCCATGATGATTTTGCGGGCCAATGCGCTGGCGCGGGGCCATAGCGGCGTTCGCCCGGCGGTGATCGAAAAAATAATTGAATTTTTAAATCAGGATGTGATTCCGGTAATTCCACAGCAAGGCAGCGTCGGTGCCAGCGGAGATTTAGCACCGCTGTCGCATCTGGCGCTTGCATTGATCGGCGAAGGCGAGGTCTGGGGGTCAACCTTGAAAAATGTAAAGCCGCTTGAGCTTAAAGCTAAAGAAGGCCTATCGCTGATTAATGGCTGTCAGGTGATGACGGCCGTTGGCCTGCTTGCGCTTTATGAGGCGCGCGACTTGTTGAAAATCGCAGACATCTGCGGTGCGATGTCGATTGAAGGTTTACGCGGTTCACGCAAACCGTTTGATCCGCTGATTGCCGCCACCCGGCCGCATGCGGGCGAAGCGCCAACAGCGCGAAATTTACTGAAAATTCTTGGTATTAAAAGTGAAATTTCCGAAAGTCATGCCATCAACGATCCCCGCGTGCAGGATGCGTACTCATTACGCTGTATGCCCGCAGTTCACGGCGCAACTAAAATGTCGATTCAATACGCGATCCGTATTCTTGAAACCGAGGCCAATTCCAGCACCGACAACCCGCTGGTTTTTGCCGATGAAGGTAAAATTCTTTCCTGCGGAAATTTTCACGGTATGCCGGTTGCCCACGCCATGGATTTCGCAGCTATCAGTATTTCGTCATTAGCCAGTATTTCACATGAACGAATATCAAAATTTATTTCAACACAGATGAGCGAGTTGCCACCGTTTCTCGCAACAAATGGCGGCCTGAATTCGGGTCACATGATCGTGCAAGTTGCCAGTGCCAGCTTGGTCAGCGAAAATAAAGTGCTGGCGCATCCGGCCAGCGTTGATTCGATGCCCACTTCTGCCGAAAAGGAAGATCATGTTTCGATGGGAACAATCGCCGCGCGTAAATTTTCTCAGATCGTGAAGAACGCGCAGTATGTACTGGCGATGGAGTTTTTGTCTGCCACCCAGGCGCTTGATATGTTGCTGCCGTTGAAACCAACAGCCGGAGTTCTTGCTGCGTACGATGAAGTTCGCAGAGATGTTCCCTTCGCAAATGTGGACAGAATATTTTCGAAGGACGTGGAAAAAATCCGCAATATGATTTTGCACAGAAATATTATTTTCGCGGTTGAGACCGCAGTTGGAAAATTGGAACTTTGAATTCTTAAAAGGCAAACAAGGGTAAATTCCGAACAACCGAGGACTCATTTTACCCAGTCCTGATTTCTGGCAAGCCAAATTGTGATTTAAAAAGCAGAAACCTATGGTTCCTGTTTTGCAATTGCTAGCCTCATGAAAAAAATAAACAAAAGTTTCATTTATGTGTTCAAAATTCTGGGCGGACTATTTTTGGTCGTAATGTTGACGGCGTGCAATAAAGACGTCAGTGCTTCGGATGTGCCCGGGCCCGTACCCGCACCCGGTGTACCTACCACCGATTTAGATGTCGATAAATTAAATGGAATGTGCGTGCAGGTTTTTTACGACAACAGTACAGACCCGTCATTTAGGGCCGGAAGGCAGCACTCCCTGATGCTGTTGAATCTTTTGGGACACTTTCCCGAGTATCAACAGATCATAGGGCCCATAGAGATGTATAAAAAAGGAAATCTCGATAGATGCCACGCCTCGTTTTATATCGGTTCGGTTTTTGGAAATAAACTTCCGCCGGAATTCATCAGCGATTACAAGGCGACCACCCGCCAGGTGGCTTGGATGGGATACAATTTCTGGCAGTTAGGGCTGGATTTTGAAAAGACCTTTGGCTACAGAGATTATGTATTCACATCTTTAGATTACACCAACCGCACTCCCGACGGAAAGCCCAGCTTCTTTCGCGATGTTCTCTACAAAGGAGAAACCTTTTTTAAGATAAGTGTCTGGAGTCCATCCGCAACACCCGGGGCGCCTACTCCTTCGCCAGACCAGACTCTTTTGACTGCTTTTGAGGTGGCAAAATTATCCAATAAAGTTTCTGACAAATCGGTCGTGCTGGCTCAGACTAAACATTCCTTTACTAATGAGGTTATACCCTGGGCGCTGCAGGCGGGTAACAAGTTTTATGTCACCGAATCTCCATTTTCATTTATGCATGAAGCAGATAGATACTTTGTGTTCGCGGATTTGCTGTTCGATATTCTGAAAGTTGAACCCAAACACAATGCCAAAAATGCGCTGCTTCGAATTGAAGACATTCATTCCATGGTCGAATTGAAGTATCTGGATGAAGCGGTTACAATTCTTAAACGAAACGCGGTTACTCCGCACATTATGCTGGTACCGATTTTTCGTGATCCCTTATTTGCGATTGCGCGAGAAGGTGATACGCGCATAGAAATCCGCATGGAAGAAGTCCCACAGTTTAGAGCGCTTATTGAACGTTATAAATCCGAAGGCAGCGTTTTTATCTGGCATGGAATTGCCCATCAGTATCAGAGTATAAAGAATCCATTTACGGGTGCCAGCGGCGATGATTATGAGTTCTGGGATTCAACAAAAACTTTGCCCATTGCAGAAGACAGCGTCAGTTATGTGCTTGATAAATTTGAAGATGGTTTCAATTCACTTAAAAAATTTGGAATTGCTCCTAAAGTTTGGGTCACACCGCACTATCACGGCTCGGCCCTTGATAACGTCATGTTTGGGGAACTATTCAGTTGGATCATAGGCCGCGGGGTTTATTCAGATGCCGCCATTACCGGGCTTAAAAAGCCGGATTTGACAAAGCCGCTGTACTTTAGCGAAAACACGGACGCATCGGCCCAAAATCGACGCGACTTTTTTGCCGGTCTGAGTGTCGAAGCCCCCGCAACACAGCGCCAATTCGGACAATTTTATCCCTACGAAATTTACGGGAATATTTATGGCCAGAACGTTGTGCCAGAAAATCTAGGCAATGTGCAGCCATATTTAAGTAATCAGGTGGTTGCAACAAGAAATGTTGCCCGCATTTTAGAAGACGCAAAGAGGAATCTGGTGTTACGTGACGTCTGGGCTTCTGTATTTTATCATCCGTTCCTGCTCGATGGTAAGCTGAATGCCGAGAACACCGATTTAACCAAACCGAAAGATCTTGAAAGACTGGTAAGTGGTATAAAAGCACTCGGCTACAAGTTCATTAATCTTGATACCTATGTCACAAGTACAAAAATAAAAAAGGGCAAACCCAAAATTGAAATCGAAAGTTTGAAATAAACGAATTCAAAGGAGAGTTTAAAAAAATTGAGGGTGAAAAGTGAAGATGAACAAGGCAAAGTGTAATTATCTCGGGATTATTTTGATACTAGCAGTAGCCGTACTGCCGCGAATGACAATTGCCCAGCAGCCGGTCGTAAACCGAACCTTTGTGGTAACGGACGAAGCGAAAGATGAGAACATGGAAATCGGAGTGGATTTTTATGGATCCCAGACAAATCTGATGTCTTATGACGGCAATCAGAATGATTTCATAACCACTCTGTATGGCCGGCTGCAGGATAGCCAGTTCGTTCCGTTAATCCGGTATGTTGTAACGAATTACTATTATCTAAATCGGGGGACAGTTAATAATTTGATATGGACAAGCGACCGACGGACAGCCGTTGGTCTGGGTGTAGATTACAAGTTTAACAACTATTTGAAATTCAGATTTATTCTGGAAAATATAGATAACAAAATTCCCGGCACTTCCTATACACAGGACAGTTATGGCCTCATTTACAATCAGTATGCGGAATTCGAGCACTTTGAACTTAACAGTTATCTGGAATCATTTTTCATACCCCGAGTTTCCCGAAGAACAATCGACACTTTTATGAAGGTGCAGGCGCTAAAGAGTTACTACATCAGCCGTTCGGCCTCAGCTTCAAATGTGATGTTTCCGTTTGCGCAGGTAAAAATCAAGGTGAACGACGACAACAACTTCGGAATCAGCGGACAGAATTTGAGCATAGGGCCCGGATACAGGTATTACACGGTCAATTCAAAAAAAGACAGTTTCGCATTCGTCGCCGAGATTCATTCCGTGCTTTATCAAAGTAAAGACCTGAACGGTGATTGGCTGCAGATGCAGGCGGCAATGCAATTATGGATCGATTGAGGACGTAGTATATGGAAATATTTGACTATACTATCTCTTTTCTGGATTTCCAGGACGTCTGGATGATTGGTACGGTTCTATTTTGTTTTTTAGTCATGCTGGATGATATTTTTGTTGATGTGCTAGCGATCCTTTCAGGTTCGAAACCCTACCGAATCGATCCTCTGGAATTCAAGAAGATGAATATGATTCCAGAAAAGAAAATTGCCATAATGATTGCCAACTGGCATGAGGATGCCGTTCTTGAAAGGATGGTTGCCGGCAATGTAAATAACATTGAATACAAAAATTACGAAATTTTGCTTGGCGTTTATCCGAATGACACCGCGACGTTAAATGCAGCCAGGCGTTCGGAAAAAAAATTCGCGAATGTGCGGGTTATCGTCAATATGAAAAACGGTCCTACTTCAAAGGGCCAGATGATCAATAGAATGGTCAGTTACATCGACCAATTCAACAAGTTTACTCCGAACAATGCTTATGATCTTGTGGTTATTCAGGATGCTGAGGATGTTATTCACAAGTATTCGCTCAAGCTGATGAATTTGCGGTCTGCGGATTATGACTTTATTCAAATTCCGGTATTTTCACTGGATTTGCCCCTCAGTAAACTGACGGCCGGAGTGTACATCGATGAGTTCACCGAATCTCATACAAAAGATCTTCTGGTGCGAGATTGCTACGGTGGTGGCGTGCCTTCAGCCGGAGTCGGAACAGTGGTTAGCACTGCACTTGTAAACCGGCTTCTTAAACTACAGGACGGACATTTCCTCAGCGAATCTACGCTTACGGAAGACTATTATCTTGGCCTAACCTGTTACGATTTGAAAGTTAAGTCGCATTTTTCATGTGAATATTTTGAAAACCTCGATAGCAAGACGGGCAGACCTGTAAAAGAATATATTGCAACGCGCGAGTTTTTTCCGCAGAAAGTCAGGGCTTCGATTAAGCAAAAAACCAGGTGGAGTCTCGGAATCTGCCTTCAGAGCCTTGAAAATAAACGTAAAAAGCGAAGTCACTTCTTTGGAAATTATTTTTTATGGCGGGATCGTAAAGGGATGATCAGCGTTCCGCTCTTTATTTCGGCTACGCTATTCACGCTTTATTTTTTGAGTGTCTATCTTTATTCGGGGAATTGGCCAATTCTGAATCAAGCATCTTATTATGATTATTTTATCGGTTTGATGTGGGCGAATTTAATTCTTTCGGTTTCTAGAATTTTCCAACGAGGCTTTCTTGTTTATAAAATTTATGGTTTCAAAATGGCGATGTTGGTACCGCCTCGTTGGGTTCTGAGCAACTTTATTAACACTTCCGCCTTACTGAATGCAGTTTATCAGTGGACTCGCTCCAAAATCAGCGGAAAAGCTCCAGCTTGGTCTAAAACAGATCACGTCATACCGGCCGGGTTCGGGGAAGGAGCACTCAGCGTAAGTATGGCTGAACTTACGCCTGCACGAGTACCGCTGGTTCCAATGCCGGTGCCTCCCAAGCGCGTTACCTCAAATGAACTTTCGAATTAACAATAGGAATGAAACATGGTGAAAGTCGTCAGTATTTTTGTAGTCTCATTGGTCGTGATTTCGCAGTCGGCATTAGCAGCAGCACCGAAAATTACCAAGACATTCAATCCCGAGTCGATCGCGGCCAATGAGTTTGTCACAATGGCTATCGGGTTTATCAACCCGAACAGTCAAGCGGCCAGATTCACGGCGCCGTTTAGCGAAATTCTGCCAACGGGCATGATCATTCTGGGTTCCGCCAGCACGTCCTGCGGTGGAACTCTAACGGCGGAAAAGGGAAGTTCAATAGTAACTTTAAAAGACGCCAAAATTCCTGCTTACAGTTCGTGTCACATTCTATTGGGAGTAACAGCTACTACAGCAGGAAGCTTTGAGAGTAAAACCGAAGCATCAGCTCTTCAAACCGACAGAGGTAATAACTCACGCAGCAGCGACGCAATTTTGCAAGTTCTACGGACTGGGTTATCGAATTCAAAAGCAAAATGACTCGAAAAAAAATTTTTTGCTACAGCAGAACGGGATTTGCCAGAATTCGCATAATGCGGCCTGAAGACAATCCGTCGCCGTATGGATTCAAAGGCGGCACCTGATTTTCCCAGTGGTTCTCTTTATCGATTAACTTAAAGGCTTCGTTAACAATACTCTGCCGATCGGTTCCAACCACCTGCGAAAAGCCGGCCACTACGCCTTCCGGGCGCTCAGTGCTCTGTCTTAGCACTAATAACTTTTTAGCGAAGCTGGGGGCTTCTTCCTGAATGCCACCTGAGTCAGTCATGATAAATTTGCAATGTTTCATGGCATAGACAAATTCGAGGTAGTCAAATGGATCAGTTAGAAAAATGCGACCCTTAGAACTGGCGGCGATATTTTTATTGGATTCTGTGAGCCAAATGACATCCTCTCCGGCCTCATTTTTGTAAATGTCATTCACCGAAGCACGTACATTTGGGTTTGGATGAACCGGAAAAAGAATATCAATGTTTCTGATTTTAACGATATCGAGAAAGGCCTGCAAAACTTCTTTTTGTGCCTGCCCGAAATTTTCTCGCCTATGCATTGTTGCCAGAATAAAATTCCGCTTCTTTAAAAACGAAAATTTTCGTTGGAACTGCTGGCTCAAATCGGGTGCATCTATTTTTTCAGAAACAAAATGAAGTGAGTCAATTACAGTATTACCTGTAACCTCAATAAATGATGATGGGTCGATTCTTTCGTCTCGTAAATTCTGTGCGGCATTTTGGGTCGGACATAAGTGGGCCTTCGCTATAAGACTGATAGCTCTCCGGTTCACTTCTTCCGGAAATGGCGCACTGATATCATAGGTTCTTAGCCCGGCCTCTACCTGTGCAACTGGAACTTTAAGATAAAAAGCTGTCATGGCTGCGGCATGCGCCGTCGTGGTATCGCCGTTAACCACCACCCAACTGGGTTTGTATTTTTCGATCATCTCATGCATCCAATTCATAGTTTCTGAGTGCAGATGGACCAGACTCTGATTTGGCCTCATCAGTTTAAAATCCTCATCGGGTTTAAAATCAAAAAGTTTGTAAAGATTTTCAAGCATTTCCCTATGCTGTCCGGTGGAACAAATGATCGGTTGGATATCAGCGCGTTTTTTTGCCTCGTGAATTAACGGAGCCATCTTAATCAAGTCGGGGCGAGTGCCCAATACAAATATTATCTTTTGTTTCATTTTTTACCTTTCAGTGTGACTTAGGGAAAAAAAGCACGAAACATGCCATGGGTTTCTGGGACTATGACGTTACTATTTTTCGCTTTTTGGGGTTATTTGAATTCGTTGAATCTTGTTCCGCCCATTTACTGAGGCAGAATTAATCTGGGTGGAAAAGCTCGGCCTTTTGTAGTGCGGCATGAAGCTTGCTGATCTGGCAAAAGCACAGGAGGATTTCCCGATGCAAAATTCAGCTCCGATTATTGTACTTGGTGGCGATGGATACTTGGGATGGCCATTATCACTTAAGCTAGCCCGGCGTAATCCATTAAGAAAAATTATAATGGTAGATAATCACCTCCGGCGAAAATTGGTAGAGGACGTTGGTGGCTGCAGCTTGCTTCCCATCCTGGATACCGAGACACGAATACAAAAGGCCAAAGAAATTTATGCTTTGAACAACATCCAGTTTCTGAAAATGGAAGTAAATTCCGAAGCACTGGAAAATCTCATTAAAGAAAGTCAACCTGAAGCGGTCTATCATCTGGCGCAGCAGTGCTCGGCCCCTTATTCGATGCGTGACTGTCCGGAAGCCATTTTCACCTTGTTCAATAATGAAGGTGGCAATATGCGTTTGCTTTGGGCCGTAAAGAAATATGCGCCGAATTGTCATATTATCAAGTTAGGAAGTTTTGGTGAGTACGCAAAATCAGGACTTGATGTTTGCGAAGGCTATTTCGAACCTGAGTTTCGTGGCAAGCGCGCGCTGAGACCGGTGCCCTATCCTCGCGAAGCCGATGACATTTATCATGCTACTAAAATCAACGATACCAATTTCATTTCGATAGCTTGCCGCAAATGGGGGCTTAGAATCACTGACATTATGCAGTCCACGGTTTTTGGAAGCTGGACAGATGATATCGATGGCCATAGTGAACTCTTCACACGTATCGACTACGACGAGTTTTTTGGTACCGTGGCCAATCGTTTTATGATTCAGGCCTTAAATGGCAAGCCACTTTCAGTGTATGGAACAGGCCACCAGCGCACGGGGTTGATGGCATTGAATGACTGTGTGGAATCTTTGTCGGGTTTATGGAGTCAGTTGCCTCCACCGGCGACCCATCGGGTGATTAATCACTTGACCGAAGAATGCTTTTCAATAAACGAACTGGCCGAAACCATTCAAACAATTGCCACTAAAGAAGGTTTTAAAGTTGAGATTCAACGGGGAGTTCATGACCCTCGCGGAGAAAATGACCCGGTCAAACTTGAATACGGGATTGAACGACATCATGTCACACGCAACCTGAAAGCGACTCTCCTTCATGATGTTGTCACCAAAACTTTTCGGATGCTGTTGCCTTACCAAAGCTATATTAACAGTCATTGCCTCTGCTTTGTAACCTTATGGAACAAGCATGAAACTCAATCGAGTTTAAATGATTTTGGTTTGATCGCTTTGGCAGAACTGAAAAAAGTACCGGCGATTTCCTACGAAGCCGATTGGGAGATCTACCGATCGAAACATTTTCCGAACCAATCTGTGAATCTCAATCCCGGAGCAATGGGAACACCTTCAACGAATGTCTTAGAGGCCATGCGAAAATTTTCCTCACCTGAGATTTTAGCCTGTCCGCAAGAACAATACCGGCAAGGTCAAGAAGCCATGCAGGCAGCAGTTAAAACAGCTGAACAGATTTGGTTCACTCGCGATCATGCCCTGCATATAGCGACAAGCGCTACGCAAACTGCCAATCTTCTGGCCCTGACACTCGCGCGGGTTAGTTCTCTACGAAACCGGCCTTTGCGGGTGCTCACAACTTCACATGAGCATCTTGGGGGGCTGGGTGCCTTAAAAAGAATGCGGGAATTTGAATTGATTTATCTTTCAGAAATCGAAATGCGAGATCTATCCGCCTTTCGAAGCCGAGTCATTCAGGCGATGCCTGATATCGGATTTTTTTCGCATGTTACATATGATTGCGGTCAAGTGCTGCCAGTGTCTGATTGGGGAGCTATTATCAAAAGTTGCTGCCCTGAGGCCCTGATACTGGCTGATATTTCTCAATCGTTAGGGCTTTTACCGCCACCTTTTGAACACACCGATGTTCTTTTCAGTAGCGGCCACAAATGGTTGCATGGTCCTAGAGGCAGTGGCCTGCTATGGACCAGCGAGCGTTTTCGAAAAGAAGTTGAAGCCTTACATTGGTCTGGAGATCATTTTGCGACAGAAATAAAAAACCCCGGTTTTAGCTTATCTGGAGGCATGGATTTCTCGGCTTTTGCAGGTCTGGATGCGGCTCTAAAACTACATCAAAATGCGGGTGAAGAAAAGATTCGCGAACGAGGCATTCAGCTTAAAAATTTTTTCCGCCAATGCTTCAGTTCAACATTGCAGAAACACGGCATTCATTGTGACTTTATGCCGGCCGGAACTGATCCGACCGAGGAAGTCGGCATTCTGACAGCCTTGTTTGAAGACGTTGATCCCTATCCGCTTTACTTGGCGATGAATAAACTAAAACTCAATTGTAAATGTATCAAAGATCGCGATCAGAACGGTAAAGCACGTCAAATTTTGCGTTTTGGGTTTCCATATTATGAAACCAGAAATCGCCTTGAAAGTGCATTAGTGATGCTGGACCGATATCTGCATGAAAGTGAATATATTTCTAACCGAAGAGCTATCAGTGAGCCTCCGGTTTGGTCTCAACCTCAAACCCCGATCTTTTGAGTTGGATAGAAAAAGAGAACTTAGCAATGAAAACAAGAATCATCAAAGCGGCTAAGGGACTTTAGCGAAGCTTTTTTCAACAGGAAGGAAATATGGGGAAAAAGACAATTGTATTTGTATTCGGAACCCGACCGGAGTTCATTAAGTTGCTGCCGCTTATGTTGGCCGCCAAAAAGGATCCAAATATCAATTCGGTGGTCTGTTCGACGGGACAGCACCGGGAAATGCTTGAAAGCCTTTATTTATTTTTTGATTTCAGACCGGATGTTGAT
>JANPPN010000195.1:0-2076 GCA_031428535.1 Bdellovibrio sp.
AAAACCCGAAAACTTGGGCCGATCAATCAGGTCAAAATGATTTTGATAAATTTCAAGCTTGGACGATGCCGTGCTGAGTTTGCCGACAAACTGATTATTAACTAATTTCTCAACAAACGGATCCTGTAAATAAGCCAGCATCACTTCCGGAGTGTATTGAAAAAACCCCGGGCAGGCGCTTCGTTTTTTATGGATAAAATGGCGGTACCAGGCTGCGATTTTTTCTTTTTCATAAAGATGCCACTCGCTAGGCAGATAAGGGCTGGTGCCGGGAATATAATCGTCGGGGATTTCCTTAACCAGCAGACATTCTCCGCTTCCCAGAACCGGATAGCCCTCAACCTGATCGGCCAGCCACATCGTTGAAAGCAGCTGTGGCGAAATACAATAAGTGGGATCGGCGTACTCGAGCAAACGGGTATTCCAGAAATCAAGAATATCGAGGTCATAAAGGCGATATGGCACGCCCAGTTTTTCACACATGATAATCGCATACGAAATATCATGAATATTGAGATCATTTTCAAATCTCAGAATGGCTGCAGAAATCGGGATATTCGATGCTACAAAAGAGCGAAGGGCCACTTCTGAATCTACCCCTCCTGAAAAAAGCAGCACCAGTTTGTTTTGGGCATCTTTATATATTTGTTTGGCATTTTGCAGACACTCTTCGCGAAAGGTGCCAACGTGGCGCTCGCGGTGGCCATATTGTACAACCCATTTTTGCTCCGAACTGGTTCTAGCCCCGAACCAGCGGCCATCGTAACCGAATTTAAAATGGTTATTGTGCGAGAGCAGAATGTCCATTGGTTAAAATTAGCTTATTCAATAGCTTTTTGCATCTTAAAAATTCAAGGACGACGCCCCGGTGAAAAAACGTCCACTTTGATTTTCAACGGCAGGCCGGCAGATAGATAGAGATGAAAAGTATTTAAACTTGTTATCATTCGGTTCCTGCCATTGAAGTGTCATCGTACAACATTTTCAGTACCGCAACAAATTATGCTGACGGAAAGAAAAATTAAAATTAAACTTTTAGTACCGAATGCAACAGGCAAAGTTCAGAATTTTATCAGATCACGACGTTCCGCAAATCGTTAAGCTACGCAAGTCCGCTTTTCAAGCCTATTATAAAAATGCGGTTAACCTCAGCGGACTCGAATGGAACCGAGTGGACTCGGTTTCAGTTCATTTAGGTGTTTTCATAGAATCGGAATTGGTTTCCTATTTTCGACTCAGCGTCTTTGCAAGTCTGAAAAATATTGAAGTCGCCACGCAGATTAAAACACCTGCCGAATTCAAGCCACCATTGGCTCTGCTGGCCAGGGCCGCCACCCACGACGACTACTTAAACCAGGGCTTTAACTCGGTACTGCGGTACGCGGCCCTCGAAATCTGTAAACAAAATAACATCGCGGTTGTGCTGGGCAGTCTGGAAGAGCGTTCTTTGCGAAAAGCCCAGCTACTCGATATTGGGTATGAAATTGTCAGCCGTATTACCGAGTGGAAAGACAGTTATATAAAAAATGAAGGCGATGTAATTCTTATCGCGCTGAAAAATATGAATCAAATCGACATTGCGATTGCCAAACTTAAAACCAGCAGCGGTTTTCAGCAATTAAAGCACCCGATTCAGCCGGAAGAGTTGATTCTGAACATTCAAAACTGGATCTGAGTTATTTTTTCAAGCGATAAAATTAATAAATATTGTGAAGATTCAGATAGCTCAGGCCATAAATTCCAAGGGCGTGAACGAAAAAAACAGGCAACAATAATTTAAAGTTTGGTAAGCAAGACAATCAGCCCTATAAGATTAAGCACTGAGATCACTCCAAATCCTAAAATAACATTCTGAAGCTTAAAACCAAAAATATTTTTGAGCTTGAGCAGGTCGGTAATTTGTTTCTCTTGAACACCAAACATTTGCGCCAAAGTATCTACGGCTGCCTTTTCTTTTTCAGCAGACACTTTGGCTTCGGCCTGAACTGCCTGGGCTTCGGTGCGGCGAGCCATCAGCTTGCGCAAACGATCACTGCTCTCTAATTCTAGATCGAGCTGCTCAAGCACGTTCATTAA
>JANPPN010000196.1:0-6898 GCA_031428535.1 Bdellovibrio sp.
CTTTCGAGTGAAATAGCGTTTTTGTTAATTCTCCTCTTTAGTTGGCACCATATCCGAGGAGGAATTAATGGGAAAAAAAATCTACGTAGGCAATTTATCATTTAACATGGACGATCAGTCATTGGGCGATCTTTTCGCTACATTCGGTACTGTTGAATCTGCAAAGATCATCACAGACCGCGATTCAGGACGCAGCAAAGGTTTTGCCTTTGTTGAAATGGGTTCTGAAGCTGATGCTGCAACTGCAATTGCAAAATTAAACGGCACAGATCAATTAGGTCGTGCGATGAATGTTTCTGAAGCAAAACCAATGGAGCCTCGTGATAAACGCGGTGGCGGCGGCGGTGGCGGCAGCAACTTCGGTAGAAGCTCACGTTACTAGTCTGAAAGACAACGTAAATAATGGCAAAAGATGATTTAGTTACCTTAAACGGTAAAATATCAGATTTATCAGGTGGCGGCGTTTACCACATCACTCTCGAAAACGGAGTGAGCGTAAAAGCCCGCCTCTGCGGTAAAATGAAAAGATTCAACATTAAAGTCGTGGTAGGAGACTCAGTTGCAGTAGGGCTTTCGCCTTATGATCCAACTCACGGGTTGATTACCCTCCGACACAAACATCCCATAGTCTTTAAATAACTATGGTGATGGCGATCAACCCGAAGTCGCAGTAAACTGACTTCGGATTGGTTTTTTTCTCTCTAGGATTAGAGTATGTCGTATAGTTTTGCTAACATCAAAATTCTTATTGTGGATGATGAGGAGCTGATTCGGGAAATACTCTCTGAAGCTTTTACACTTTACGGCGGCAGCGTTGATCTGGCCGAATCCGGCTTTGAAGCTCTAAATAAAATTCAGAAAAATTCTTACGACATGGTTATAACCGATATCCGTATGCCGAATGGCGACGGCATCTATCTTCTTGAAAATATTAAAAAATTAACCGGCCCAATTCCCAAACTTTTTGTCCTCTCAGCCTACAATGATCTCTCTGAAGATAAGATCAAAGACCTCGGCATTCTGAAAATCTTTACGAAGCCGTTCGAATTAGGGCTGCTACTTAGTGCCGTATCTAAGTTTTCAACAGTAAACTTCTAATAATTTAATAGACAAAACTCCTGATTTGACTGAATCTCGCGAAACAAATTCAGGGGGTTTTATGAAAGTATTTTTATTCGCATTGGTTACGCTTTTTTTAAATTTCAACATTCAGGCACAAGAAGAAGTTTCGCGACCGGAAGAGATGAAAGAATACACACTTAACGGTTTTGAACTTTCCGGCGGCGAATACTGGGTTTTTACAGCTGAAAAAGAATTTGCATACCCAGACGACGTTCTGTGGGGCTTCATGGGCGAACAAAAAAACGACGAAACACCGGGCGCAGCGCCTCAGCTTGCAATCGAGTGCGGCTTGCAGGCCTACAACAAACTTAATAAATTCTACAAAAATCCACCGGCGGGGATGCAAGACCTGATCCAAAAAGGCGGCACCACAAAAAGATTTTTCTTATGGGTGAACGACTACGCGAAAGCTTCAGAAGCTGAAGAAGTCCGTCTGAATAATTTCTGGCACTGGAACCGCGGTACAAAAGATTACAGCAAAGGCTACTGGAAATGGGAATCAACCCTGAATAAAAAAGGCGAGTGCTTATTACCAGACGACGCGCAAATCGCTGAACGCATCAAAGAAATCAGCAAAAAAGTCCTGAAAGACTAAACAGAGACGACTAAAAGAATTTCTTATTCGTTGTTCTGAGTTTTTCTGAAAGGGTCTTCATTGTTATGCGGACCCATTCAGGCAAAGTCTCAAGTTGTTTCTCCAACTGACTATAAGGCAGCACCACCACACTCGAATCCGTCGTGGCCCGTGCACTGGCGCTTCGGAGTTTCTTATCAAACAGCGCCATTTCACCAATGAGATTTCCCGGCCCGGCAAGTGCGACTTCTTTTTCGCTATCGCCTTCACGGATAAAGATCGCAAACTGGCCCGAGCGCACAATATACATACTGTCGGGCATGTCGCCTTCTTCAAATAATAACTGATCTTTTTTGATAACGTTGAAATCAGACATGATTCCCTACTTCTTCGTTGATGTATTGGTTAAAATTTTAACGTTAGTTTCGCGGATTTTTTCACACATTTTTTTCAGCACAAGTTTGACCCAATCAGGCATGGTGTTCAGATCGCTTTCAAGCTTGGTGTACGGCAGCATCACCACTTCCGAATCTACGAGCGCTTTAGCCCCGGCACTCCGGTGCTTTTTATCAAAGAGCGACATTTCACCGAGCAGTTGCCCCAGGCTTGCCGTGTCGACTTCTTTTTCATTGGTGCCGTCGTGGATGAGCAGACTAATTTTGCCCGACTTCACGATGTACATGCAGTCAGCCACGTCGCCCTGTTTAAAAAGAAATTGATTCTGCGCAATTTTGACAAATCCGGCCATGAGTTATTTTATTTTTAAAAAGACCGTTTGTCATATGCAGAGAAAATTTCGCTTGGGCTAAAGGCCAGAGGCCTTTTTACGTAACCGGCCAGCGTTTAAAACCCTTGTCATTTATTTTCGAATGTAAAATGATAAGGAATGCAAAACAGCGAATTTTACCAAGACGTCACGGCTCTCACAAACACCTATGACTCTGATATCAACCTCACTGAGTATATAAATCGAATTATTCCTGACACTTACCGCAAAGATGTTACAACGCACTTAAAGGACGTCGGCGAAAAAGCCGCCGGAGAGTGGCTGAATTGGTCTGAAGAGTCTGAAAAAAACATACCGGTTTTAACCCAGTACGACCCCTGGGGCCGCCGGATCGATCAAATCAGCAACTGTGCTGCCTGGAAAAATCTCGAACGAGCGGCTGCCGCCGAGGGAATTGTGGCCACGGCTTACGAGCGTAGGCAAAATCAGTATTCGCGGATTCACCAGATGGCCTTGCTGTACCTTTATCATCCTTCGAGCGCATTTTTTTCGTGCCCGCTGGCCATGACCGACGGCGCCGCCCGCGCGATCGAACTGCATGGCGACACCAACCTTAAGCAGAATGCCTTCAGTCACCTCACATCCCGTAACCCTGAAAATTTCTGGACGGCTGGGCAATGGATGACCGAACAGACGGGTGGTTCTGACGTCAGCGGCACGTCCACTTACGCCAGACCCCTCGGCGCGAATCACTTTGAGTTGTTCGGCACCAAGTGGTTTACTTCGGCCACCAACTCACAAATGGCCCTGACTCTTGCCAAAATTGAAGGCGAAAAAGGCCTTTCACTTTTTTATCTCGAAACCGAAAAGAACAATATCCAGATTCACCGGCTTAAAGGAAAGCTCGGCACATGGGCGCTGCCCACGGCCGAACTCAGTTTGCACGGCACCAAGGCCATCCTTATCGGTAACCCCAACGAAGGCATCAAACGCATCGCCAGTGTACTGAATATCACACGCGTTTATAACTCGATCTGCGCATTAGGTCACATGCGCAGGGCCATCGATTTAGCCACCGGCTACGCCACAAAACGCAAAGCCTTCGGGGCCCTCATTATCAATCATCCCTTACACAAAAAAACGTTGCAGGATCTTGAAACCGAATTCGCAAAATGCTTTAAGCTCACATTCTATGTGGTTGAATTACTTGGTAAAGAAGAATTAAATATCGCGTCTGATTCCGAAAAGAAAATTCTGCGCGCACTCACACCGATTGTTAAACTTTATACGGCCAAAAAGTGCCTTGCAGTCTCGAGCGAAGCGCTTGAATGTTTCGGCGGCGCGGGCTACATCGAAAACACGGGCATCCCGAAATTGCTCAGAGACGCCCAGGTTTTTTCGATCTGGGAAGGCACCACCAATGTGCTGGCCTTGGATTTTTTACGGGTTTGTGAAAAGGAAAATGCACTTGAAACCCTAACGGAACATTTCCAGATTAAAAATCTGAATGACAAGTTCCGCAAACCCGAATACGCCCGCGAGCTCGTCTTTTTTATCGCCGATGCCGTAATCCAGACCTTGTGACTTTAACTGACATTAGTATTTCGAATATATTGGCCGGCCTGATTTTCGGAATCATCGGTCTGTATGTGCTCAGGGAGGGCCGAAAAAAAGGTAACCCCAAGCTCGCGGTAGTGGGCATCTTGCTTATGGCTTTCCCCTATTTTACCCCAGGCTACTGGCTCATCGACTGGGGGGTCGGGATTACCTTATGTTACACGGCCTACATGATCCAGAGCTGAGTGTCTCAGAGTAAAACACGCGCTATTTGGATAAGCTTAAATCTGTTCCAGAATGAGCGTCGAAACATCGAATTCTTCAACTTTACCAGCCACATACCGATAAGTAAGATAAGCAGGAGCTGACCAAATCATATGGATTTGCGATTGAAGGCCTTTCAATATTCTAATTCTATTTGTAAGGAATCCCTTTAATGGGCGCGGCACTTCATCTTCATATCCATCCCGTACTTGAAAACACATTAATGCTGAATCTTTCAAATGGCATCGATGAAAGCTTGCGCGAAATGGCCCATGCCACCTGCATTTTTGAACGCAGCTTCAACGCGATTAACTGGAAAAATCCTTGCGAATATTCAGTGTTTCTCGAAATTAAGTCCGGCAACATTGCCGGACAGATCCGCTTTCATTTTTCGTACAAGGCACTTGCCGGAGTTTTTCACGGCATGATCGGAGGCACCGCGCCACCGGCTATAGCAGAAATAGTCGATGTTTTGGGAGAGCTCTCGAATGTTTGCTATGGCATCGCCAAAGGCAAATTAAACCGCGAAGGGTATTCCTTAGGCATGTCTTTACCCCGTGCTGGAAAAAGCACAGACCTGCCCTCACTTGAGTCTGGGCGTCCGAACATGATTATACCGTTTAATGTTTTTAATGAGACTTGTTATATTCAGATAGTGATTTTATAATTGTGACACAGAAGTTAGTTTGGTAACCGAATTGAAACTAAAGAAGGAAGCAGAAGCAATGACGGATTTTGAGTTAGAAGTTAAGCAAGAATTTCTTATAGAAGCTTTATTGAACCTCTTCGAGGTTCAAGCGCTATTTGATAATCTTGATCAAACCTCTGACAGCAAAGCCTGTCTTGAAAAAATGTTTTTTGTAGCCCACAACCTCAAAGGTGGCTCATTAACCGTCGGTTTCGATGAAGTTGCAGGTATCACGAACCAGCTTGAAACCTTAGTCCTCAAGATCAAAAACGACGAAATTCGGCTTTCGCCGCAGATTGTATCCACCATCATGCGCTCGAATGAACGGCTGGTTGAGATGCTGCGAATACTGCAGAAAGATTTCGAGGCTCACTTTGATAACCAGAAATACCTCATTGAAATCCAAAGTTGCTACATGAAATCGAGCAAGATTGCCAACTAAGCCCGTTTCAATGCGTAGAACCTAGGCTTTGATGGCCTTTAATCGTCGAAAAACCTGCCTACCAAAGAATAAGCGTGACATGAATATGGGGAATCAATTAGTTTAAGCGAACAAATATCTGTCGCGGGGTGGAGCAGCCCGGTAGCTCGTCGGGCTCATAACCCGAAGGTCGTAGGTTCAAATCCTGCCCCCGCAACCAATTTTCCTCTACAAGGAAATTTTTAAATACCTGACATTACGGTGGAATTTTGAATTTTGGCGAAAAGCCATGTTTGGATTTTGTAGAATTGTAGAGTTCAAGAGTTGGGCAGAGTTACGGAAAGTCATTAATCATTATCAAGAGTGCCATCCCCTTGGGACACCAACCAACAAACAATAGGAAATCAGTATCATACAGTTAGAGAAAACTGCGCATGTTGCAGTTAAAGAAGTGCCATTGGTTCAGTCAGAGCCGTATACAAATCAATTTGAAAAAGAACTTAAGAGAATCATGAAAGAGTCGAATTATTCGAATATATCGATGATTTACAGGAAGTTTTATAAGGAGTCGGAAAGGCCGCAAGCGGTTACCCAACTATTTATTAAAAACTAATCTTGTTGATTTGGTTGTAAGTCGAATTGTAAAGTTGAAATAGTGAAAATTTTGACATGGAATTGCAATGGAGCATTTAGAAAAAAGTTTAAGCTGCTTGATCAGTTTCAGGCGGACATATTGATAATCCAAGAATGTGAAAATCCCGCTGAATCTAAAGATAAAGATTATACAAATTGGGCTAAAAATTTTCAGTGGGTTGGTGATAGCAAACACAAAGGTCTTGGAATATTTGTTCGTCAAGATATTGAGTTAAGGCTCTTGGATTGGTCTCACGATGGATTAAAGTATTTTATTCCATGTCGGATAAATAATAAATTCAATATTATTGCATGCTGGTGTCACGGAGCTAATTCGCCCACATTTGGCTATATAGGCCAACTATGGAAGTATATGCAATTGCACAAGCATAAATTTGAAACCGCGATAGTAGCTGGTGATCTAAATAGCAACGTCATTTGGGATAAATGGGATCGCTGGTGGAATCATTCTGATGTTTTAAGAGAACTTAATGAAATTGAGATCAAAAGCCTTTATCACCACTTTACCAAAGAGGAAGCCGGTAAAGAATTAACTCCCACTTTCTTTCATAGAAAAGATATAAAAAAGCCTTATCATATTGATTACCTTTTCGGAAGCTCATCAATTAAAGATGATATGACTAACTTCACTATTGGGAATGTTGATGAGTGGCTTCAGCATAGTGACCATATGCCTATTTTGTGTGAATTAAAACAGTCTTAAAGCAAGATAATTGGTCGCGAACTAAATCTTGTTGCTTTAGAACTTCTGTAAACTGTAAAGTCTTGAAAAATAAAAGAGGCTAAAATGAAAGAAATGATTCAAAGATACATCAACAGATTTCCAGTAGGAACTATGTTCTACTTATCTAAAGCAGACAGCAATGCAGCCTTTAAAAAAATTGATCGAGC
>JANPPN010000197.1:0-13208 GCA_031428535.1 Bdellovibrio sp.
GCTACCGAAGCCGATCTCGCCCAAACAACGTCAACAACGCCAACGAGTTGCGCACAGACAATTTCTTTAGCATACAATAGTACGATTGCAGCGATGAAAGAATTCGATGCGAAATGGAAATCATTTTCTGCATTGAAAAAAACCTGTACAAAACTTTCTGAGACATCAGGGTTCTTGTGTATTGAAGGAAGCAGTCCAGGCGCACAAGCAACGAAGGCACTGGTAGATGCATCCGGTCCGATTTTGGGTGCAATTTCTTCAGCTCAGAAAGCATGTTCGAGCACGGCAGACGTTACCGGTTTGGCAAGTAAAGTAATGACAATAGCTAAAGCCACATGCGTGGCTGCGAAACTAGCCTGTGATACTGGCTGCGCTGCTGCCAACACAAATTTAACTGCGCTGCAGGGCATGGTTAAAGCAATGAATGGAAAGGCCGCTAATGATTTTAAAGCGGCAACAACAGATTGCAGCAAATACAAGGTCGAAATCACCCAGACGAACTATTTAAATTGCACTCAGGAAAATGCCAGAAAACAAGGTGTGGCGACTTCTGCAATTCAAAAGTTAGACGTAGCTTTGAAAAAAGAAATACCTCCTGCTACGCCGGGAACAGTTCCGTATATGTCAGCGAAATGCGCTGCAAACATGAAAGATATAATTGCGTTAGCTGGAAATGTTATTCAGTTGGCCATGTCAGAAAAGGGCGCGGCAGAATGTGACGAAAACCTGTCTAGTAACGGAGCCGCCGGAGGTGGTGGGGTAACATCGACTCAATACTGTGAAACACCCGCAAATTCAGGAACACAGTTTTGTAAGTGTAAGCTAAATGCAAATCAGGAAGGTTGCCCAGGCTTTGCCGGCAATGGTTCTTTGATTGATAAAGACGCGAACAAAGATAGCGTTGCAGGATTAAATTTAAAAACCGGAAAGGGTCTGAGTTCTTTTGCAGGTGGCTCTCGTGGCACTGCGACTGGATTCGGCGCAAACGGAAAACAAGAATACAACCCATCAGCCCCAGGCACCGGTGAAAAACTGGCTCTGACTGGCGCTGATGCGGCAGCGGCTGGAAGTGGCGGCGGCATTGGTGGCGGTAGCGGCAGAAGTTCTGCAGGTGGTGCCGGTGAAGGTGCAAGCGCCAAACCTGAAGAGAAGAAGTGGAGTTTCGGTTCATTTGCAAATGCGCTGGGCGGAATGTTCGGCGGTGGCTCAGGCGGAAAAGGTGCGAACTCTAAAGGAAACGGAAGTGCTTCAAATTCAAAACAGGAAGCGGCGATCAAAAGAAAATTAGCTTCTGATAAACTGGCCGGTGAAATTACTTCGGCTTCAGGAAAATCGAATTGGGAAAAAGTACACCAAGTTTATTTAATTAAAGACAGTACATTATTAACCGGAAATTAGTGGGGGGCCACATGAAGTATTTTATGTTAATTGGGGTTTTTGTGATGGGCCAGTACTCGTCGGCCGTAATGTGCGGAAATTATAATATCGAAGCCCCTGGGCCTACGCCATTGGTGGCGCCTGTTAGACAGGTTTCGGCAAATTGTCAGCGCACAGCTGCTGGCGGAACTGTAACGATGGATCAGGCGTGCCTTGCCGACAATCAGACCAAAGAACAAGAGTATCAATATCAAAGCGGATGCTTTTCTCAGGCCAATCAGGTTCAGCAAGGAATAATTCAAGCTGCATCTGCGGATGCTGAACGACAAAAAGTGGCAGCAGCCAGTGCAGAGGCAGCAGAGAATTCTGCTAAGGCAGCTGCTGAAACTGCGCAAAAACAAAATGAAAAGGGACAACAGATTTATCAATTAGCTGCGATAGGTGCAGGCATTGCTTCAGGATATTATGCCAATATAGCCGCAACGTGCAAGCCGACGGGTTGCCAAGTGGAACCCGGAATAAAAGCAGCAATTTTTGGAGCGATGGCATTAATGGCCAAAGAACAATCGAACTCACACGGCTCTGTGGCAAATGCAGCCTGCGAAGCCGCGGGACAAATGTCATCAACAGGTTCTGGCACCTGCGGCCCAGCGCCAGAGGCTTATAATCCGCAATCATTTCCTGGAGGAATAACGGGTGACGGGACGCCAGGTAACCCAACAGCGGGTACAATATTTGATGCAAATGGCAGATGTATCGGTAGCGCTGCCGACTGCGCAGCCATCGTAAAGGGTTTACCACCAGGTGTAAATATCAAAGACGGTCTGACCGGCTTAAATTCGTTTGCAACAAACTCCGGAAAATATTTTAAAGTTGATAAGGATGGAACTGTCGTTACCAAAGACGGAAAAAAATATACACCTGCAGATTTTGCAAGTGAGAAAGCTATGATTGCGGCAGGAATGTCTGCCGCGGATGCAAAAATGATGGCCGGAAGTTTAAATAGTATGGGAGCGGCAGTAAATGCAAAAGAAGCTCTTGCGAAAGAAAACGCAATTGATAGCGGCACATTCGGTCAAAATGGAGCCGGAGGAAAAGGGGCTGGCGTGAATGCAAACGGCGGTGCCAATGGCGGTAAAGAACTTGTGGGAAGTAAGCGCGAAGTCGCATCGGTCGAAGGTCTTGCTGTTGAATTTAATGGAGATATGATCGGTAATGCGCGAGACGACATTTTTAAGATGATGAATCGCCGGTATAAACTTAAGAATTCGCAAGACAACTTTATTGCGCCGTAAGTGAAATGCGGTCATACTTGAAAGGGCATGATCAGTAATCAATTCGGCAAGTTCGACGAGCAGTTTAAATGCATTGGAATAATGAACGGCACCAGTTTAGATGGTGTCGATTTTGTTTTAGTTGAAATCAATAAAAAAGAACTTTCCTGCCGATATCTGGCAATTTCAAGTTTTGGATTTTCTAAAAAATTAAAAGCAAGGCTCGCCCAAGCGGCCATGCACAAAGTTTATGTGGACGAGCTGGCACTTTTGCATCACGATCTGGGCCGTTACTATGCGGAGTGTTTTAAAAAGCTGGGGCCTGAATTTAAAGATGTATTATTAATCGGGCTGCACGGGCAGACGGTGTTTCACCGGGGCGGTGTGGCTACTCTACAGATTGGCGAGCCAAGTTATCTTTCGGCCGTAGCCCAGGCAATTGTTGTTTCGGATTTTAGGGCGGCAGATATTGCTCTTGGCGGGCAAGGCGCACCTATTGCGACGTTTTTTCATAATGCGGTATTCGGGCGCGCGGGCCAAACAATCAGTGTGCATAATCTTGGCGGCATAAGTAATCTGTCGTTAATCACTGACGGGAAGCTGTTGCAGGGGTTTGATACCGGGCCGGCTAATATGTTGATTGATATGGCCGTTAGAATTCATACCAAAGAAAAAAAGCAATTCGACAGCGGTGGAAGGCTTGCCAAAAAAGGTAAATCTGACACGTTTTTAGTTAAAAAAATGCTGAGCCATCGTTATTTTAAAAAAAGGCCCCCTAAAAGTTGCGGACGCGAAGAGTTCGGTGAAATTTTTTATAATGTACATAAAAAAAATCTGCACAAACTGAAGATTGAAGACCGTCTAGCAACACTTACCGATTTTGTTGCGCAGAGTATTGCGTTGGCTTACAAAAACCATTGCGCTGAAGTTCCGGCTGAAATAATTTTTTGTGGCGGTGGCGCACGCAATGAGTTTCTAATCGGGCAAATTGGTAAGCAATTGCCAAACGTTGTGGTTAAAACAACTGCGGATTATGGATGGCCGGTTGAAAGTGTTGAAGGTGCAGCTTTTGCACTTCTTGCTGCGGCACGCGCGCTTTCATTAAATTCGAATTTACCTGAAAGTACCGGTGCAAGCCGAGCCACGAGTTTAGGAAAAGTAACGCGTGTTTAGAATTTCATTTTCAAAGAGTACTGAATTTTCGATCATTTTCGTTTTGGCTAAAATTGCAGGATTGGTGGATCCTGCAATTACGTTATAGCCCTTTAGGTTGGCTGTTGAAAACTGCACTGAATCGGAGACGAGTGAAACCCCGCCTTCGTTCACTACCAGATGCGAAGGATCATAGCTATTTATAAAATTGAGATCATTCGGATTTAAGCCCATCAGCAGTTTTTTCGTTGCCGACAGATAATCTGCCGAATTTCCGGTTTCATACCACGAACAGTCCAACTTGAAGACTTCAACAGAGTTTCGGTCAAGCTGGTGAATCAGGACGTCGTAAAAGATATTTGTTTCCTGTCCGTCAGGTATAAGCGAAAGCACTTTTGGGTCGAGCACCATTGCGCCGATATAGTGCCACGGGGTCAAAACTTCAGAGCGCTGTTCGGGAACGGCTTTGGCAGCCAGAATGGTTTTAACTTTATTTTTTTCATCACACCAGATGGCGCCGAATTTTTGGCCCGCTTCGGGGTGCTTCATTACAACCAGAGTTGCCAGATTGCCGTTTACAGAATGCTGTTTCAGAACGCTCTGAAGAAACTCCTGATTTTGAGTAAAGTAAACTTCGTCCGCATTCATCATAAGAATCGGATCACCGGCGGTGAAGTATTGCGAGGCCTTTTTAAGCCCGCCGGCGCTGCCGAGAATTTTTGCACCGGCTTCTGCTGAAATCGAAAATTCAGTTTTAAGATAGGGCTGCCCTTTATAAAGTTTCGACACCTGCTCCGGCAGATGAAAGGTATTTGCAACGCAGTCGCTGATACTCTGATTTTGCAAAAAGCGAAATTGATAATATCCAAGAGGAACATTTAAAAATGGAACACAAGGTTTTGGAAATTTATCGGTTAAGGGCCGCAATCTTGTACCAAGACCTGCTGCCAGGAAAAAGACGTTCACGGAGCGATCTCGAAATTTTTTTCTAAAGCGCCGGCGTCACACAGCAGATTATAAATAATGTTGTACTCTGGAAATCTGGCAAGAGACTTAAGCACTCTTTTCAGAGTGGGCGCCAGATATTTCAGGTAGCGGGTATCGCCCCGTTGATTCATGAAGCTGGCAAAACTGCCACACGCCTTAAAACAGCGTTGGAGAGACTGAAGTTCATAAATTTCAGAAAATCGTTCATGACTAAAACCCGGAATTTTTTTTATTTTTGCGTGTTCGAGATAATAGTTCAACAAACGCTGAGCATAATCGTCGTTCATGTCAACGTAGGAATCTTTAAACAAGCTGACCAGGTCGTACTGAACCGGGCCCAATCGAGCATCCTGAAAATCTATAATGACCACTTTATTTCGCTTTAGCATAACGTTGCGTGAGTGAAAATCACGATGACAAATCACTTTGGGTTCGCGGTCGAGAATGCCGCAAAAACTTATAAAAGCATCATCAAGGCGTTTCGCATTCGAGCCTGTTAACTTAAAATTAAGCAGACCCAGCAATAGGTTTTCTTTGGCGTAGTTCATTTCCCAGAGAAACTTTGCTGTATCGAATTTCGTTGTTAATGCCGTAGATCGTATATCTGAAAAAGTTGCAACATCATGAATCTTGATGAGTTCATCGATTGTTTTGAGATAAAAATCCTCAGAAGATTCTTGTCTGGAAGCTTCCCAGAATTTGCGTTCGAGTGTGAGGTCGCCGAGGTCTTCGAGCAGCAAAACACCGAGAGATTCTCCAACCGCAATAACATCAGGTACCTGAATCCGGCATTCTGAAAAGTGTCGTTGCACACTTAGAAATGGATACTCGTTCTGTTTAAAGGGTTCCCATGACATAAGCACCCAGGTTTTTTCATCCTGAATAATGCGATGGTAACGTCGTGCAGAGGCGTCTCCTGCAAGCTGGACGATGGAAAATTCAGACGTACCGATTTGGTCTGAAATCCAATCTTGAATTTGTGTGGAAACGAGCTCACCCATCAAATTATGCTGTCATTAATTCTAAGTAAACGCAAGAAAGTCGTTAACTTAAAACAGTATCCAGTTGGAAAAAAAGAAGCTCCAGGATTTCTGGACTGGCCTGTTGAGAGAGAGGTACGCGATCGATGTCGAAGAAAAAGCCCATCAGATCTTTCTTCAGACTTTCGGGCCAGTCTACATTTTCGACGGCTTCGAGATTTAGACTAGAACCCACCAGAAAAAGCGGACCATCGGCTGAGTTCAGCTCGAGATATTCCTGTAACAGGTTTAGCGTCGCTTTCGAAAGCAACATGATGTCGGCAATATAAACCGTCACGTCATTAAGTGTTTTAATTTCTTCTTTAGACGAAATAGAATTGATGATGTCATCAAGATGAACAAAGAGATTTCGCTCGGTCATTTCATGAATTTTCAGGGCCACTTTGTTGCGGGTCAGTTCCGTATGTGATTTCAGCATCAGAATCTGTGAAAGTGTCTGCTTTCTGAATTTTTCTGGTGGATGGATCGGAATTACACTTCTTGAATTGACCAGCGTCAGTGGTTTTGATGCCTGGTTAATGAGATTTTCTTCTGACTGGCGCAATTGAAGATTATAGACTTTAGGCTCAACCAGAAACTTCACAAGGTCTAGAACTTCGAGTTTTTGATCTTGGTCAAGCAACGAGCCGCGGCTGACGATGACATCGCCCAAATTGAAGTTTTTAAGCTTTAACGGGATGATAAGGTCGTCACCAACTGAATAAAAATTCTCATCGTGCAAAGTCTTAGAGTTTTCGCTGATCAGCTTAATCGCACGATAACTAAGATTTTTGCCGTACTTTTCTCGGATAAGCTCGTTGGCTTTTATCCAGGCCGAATCATTTGTTAAATTAATCACTGTTACCCCACATCCCGAAAAAAAGTTACACCCACTGAATAAGGTATTCAAAGGATGTGCCAAAAATTGTTAATTTTTTAACAATGGATTATTTTTGTGCCGAGGGTGTAGAGAGCCGCGCAACTCTATGAATTTTTATATAAAAATGGAATTGTAAAAAAATTATGTCAGCTAATTTGACATAAAAAAACCCGGCAGCCATAGGCTCCGGGGGTTGATTATTTCGACATAACTGTAATATTTATCTGATCATTTATCTTGCGAGCTTACGCTTATCCAGACCGTATTTTTCAACCTTCATGATCAGACCAGCGCGGCTGATTCCGAGTTCTTTGGCTAATTTTGATTTGTTCCAGCCGGTTCTGCGCAGGCCTTCCTTAATCATTTCGCGTTCTAGATCTTCCAGAGCGTCCTTTAATTTGCCGTGCAATCTTGAACCCTGAACCTTATTCTTTTCGCTCAGTTCAAGGATTTTTGGTGAAAGAATTTCATGACTTACTTTAGTGTCGTCGCCGGTTAAAACGCAGAGTCTTTCGATTTCATTCTGTAATTCACGGACGTTGCCGGGCCATGGATAGTCAAAAAGTTTTTCAACCGTACGTCCCATCAGCTGCTTTTTAGGCTTATTCGAAGATTCAGCAATTTTAGCGAGAAAGTGTTCCACCAAAACCGAAATGTCTTCTTTTCGTTCACGCAATGGTGGCACGCGAATATTAATTACATTAAGTCGATAATAAAGATCTTCCCGGAATGTGCCTTGCTCAACCATTTCTCTGAGATTTCGATTGGTGGCGGCCACAATTCTGACATCAACTTTCCTCATTTCAGTTGAGCCAACCGGAGTGAATGTTCCTTCCTGAAGTACACGAAGAAGCTTAACCTGCATTTGCGGTGAAGTATCGCCTATTTCATCCAGAAAGAAAGTTCCGTTATCGGCCATTTCAAAAAGACCTTTTTTGTCTTTCAATGCGCCGGTGAAAGAACCTTTAATGTGCCCGAATAATTCAGATTCAAGTAGATTGTCATTGAATGCAGAACAGTTTTGAATAACAAAATTCTTATCTTTGCGATGCGAGTTATAGTGAATAGATTTTGCAATCAATTCTTTACCGGTACCGTTTTCGCCCTGAACCATAACTGTAGAGTCTGCAAATTTGATCTTATCAAGCAAAGCATAGAGCGATTGCATCGGTTTTGATTTTCCGATCATGTTGTCATATCTGAATCGGTTGCCCAGCTCTTTATTAAGCTCGGTGATTCGGTCTTCGCGGCTTGAAATCTCAACATGTAGAGTAACGATTTCCTGAGCGACAAGTTCGACCAGCTGACAAAAATGCTGTTTGTTTGCAGTTTCGAGATATTGAATTTTACTCAGAGATTTTTCGATCAGGTCAGTTGAGCAGCCGAAAGCGGCCAGCCGTTCTTTAACTTCTGAAATTCGGTTTGAATCTACAGAGTCGTTGAAGAAGCCCGTCGCGACAACTGTGCCGACAAAATCATTTTCTATTAAGATCGGGAAAACACAGACATCAAAGCCGACAGCATCCCATTTCTTGAAAACATATTGGTTGTTTGTTGTGCGGAATTCCTGCACCGTCGAAGATACGAGTTCGGCAAGGCTTGCTTTGATGGCATCCTTCTGAATCAGGAGGCCGACTGCCGGATTTATGAATGCAACTTTTTCGCCGTCTAATCCCTTTAAGTGGCCGCGTTCATCTGTAAAGATGATGTCAACGCTCCACCAAGAATGCAAAATCTGTTTTAATTTTTTGATTACATGTATATGTTCAAAATCATTCCAGTTAATCATTACGTGCTCCCTCTAAGATTTGTCTGAATACTGTCAAAGAAGTTATCGTCAACATTATTGACAGACTTTAGCCAATGTCGAAAATAAAGTAGACATGTCTCAATTTGGGATCAGGATTTGATCTGGAGCTCGAAAAGACGCGAGTATTCGCCTTTAACAGCGATAAGCTCGGCGTGGGTGCCACGTTCAACAATATTTCCTTTATTCAGGACTAAAATCAGATCAGCGTTTTGGATAGTTGATAAGCGATGGGCAATTACAAAAGTTGTGCGGCCCTTCATCAGGACCTCAAGACCTTTTTGCACCTGTTCTTCACTGATGGAATCAAGAGCGCTGGTGGCCTCATCAAGAATTAGAATCGGGGCATCCTTTAACAGGGCCCTGGCAATGCCAATACGTTGTTTTTCCCCGCCGGAAAGCAAGTTGCCCCGTTCGCCGGTTTGAGTCTGGTACTGAGCTGGTAGGCGCATAATGAAGTCATGTGCGTGTGCTGCTTTGGCCGAAAGTTCTACGGCCTGCATGTCGCTATTTTCTTTGCTTGCAAGAATGTTGTTGTGGATCGTATCCGAGAATAGAAATACATCCTGCGAGACCAAGCCAATATTTTTCCGAAGTTCAGCAAGCTTGATTTCCTTGATGTTTTTGTTCCCGATCAGTATTTCGCCGGCCTGGGGTTCGAAAAATCGCGCCAGAAGATTAGCAAGAGTGGATTTTCCACTTCCGCTTTCGCCCACAAATGCAATGGCTTGTCCTTTTTTAACTTTAAGACTGAAATTATTAATCAGTTTTTCGTTAACATACGAGAAATCAATATTACGGTACTCGATCGTTGTCCAGTCGTGCGGAAAATCGGTAGCTGTTGGCGACTCTATGACTTCGCTGTTTTCTTCCAGTAGCGAAAAAACACGCGCCGCCGCTATACGGGTTTCCTGAATTCGCACATAAGCTTCTTGAAACTTTTTTAAAGGCTCATTGGTCATCATCAATGCTGTAATAAACCCCATCATCGAACCGGTTGTAGCCTGTTGCTGAGAAATTTTCAGCGAAAAATGATAAACGACCGCAAGAATCAAAAAAGTTGCGATAAATTCGTTTATCGGCCCCATGGATTCTATCAGAGAATGTACTTTTTTGCGCATTCCGACGAACTCGGCGCCTTGGTCTGTAAGGCGCTTTTCCATTCGCGGCTCGAGATTAAATGCTTGAATAGTTCTGACGCCATCGAGGGTTTCCTTGATCGTCGAAGTGATTTTTTCTAGCTGTTCAATGCCGAAAATCGAGTATTTTCGAATGCCTTTCGAAATGAGCTTAAGGAAAAAAAGCAGTACCGGTGTAATCAACAGGATGTAGGTTGTCAGGGTGACATCAAGATAGAAAAGGCTGCCGATCAGAAATATAAAAAGCAACGGCGCACTGAAAAGATCTGCAAACAGCCGCAGACCATCATGAATAATTCTGATGTCGTTCATGGTCCTGCTGATCAGGCCGCCTGAACCGGCGGCATAGGTATTATGAAATTTAAGATTTAGCCGCATGAACTTGGCCTGCAGCTTCTGGCGGAGCACCTGCGAAACATTTTCGGCCGCAAGATTCATCAGATAAATATGAAAGTAACGACTGATTCCGATTGAAATGGCAAGCAAGGCCCCAACCCAGGCAAGAGAGCGCAAACTGTCGGGATTGGTTTCAGCCGCATTGAACATTTGTTTGTTGAATATAGAGATATAACCTTTGCAGGCAGCACCGATGATGCCGGTCACTGCGACGACAATCAGATATTTCTTAAATGCCAAGAGTTCTTTTAATGTTGATTTCAGTTCGCTGGGCATTATTACAATCCTACATATTTTTTTAAATACTGGCCTGTTAAACTTTTCTTGGTTGCAATCAGCTGTTCTACTGTGCCGGACACAACCACGTGGCCCCCATTTTTGCCTGCTTCGGGGCCCATATCAATAATATAATCCGAATTTTTAATCACATCCAGATTATGTTCCACAACGATTACCGAACCGCCGGCTTCAATCAGTTTGTGAAGCACTTTCATCAGCAAATCAACTTCGCGGAAATGCAAGCCCGTTGTGGGCTCGTCAAGAATATAAAGGGTTGCCTTTTGGGTAACTTGCGACAGCTCCCGCGCAATTTTCAGGCGCTGAGATTCTCCGCCGCTAAGTGAGTTAGCCGGCTGACCCAGGGTTAAATAATCGAGTCCGACTTCTTTTAAAACCGAAAGTGGTTTGCGGATATTCGGGTGTGCGACGAAAAAATTCATGGCCTCGGCCACCGTCAGCGACAGAATCTGATGTACATTCTTATTATTAAAGAGAACCTCAAGAATCTCTGGCCGGAATTTTTTACCATCGCAAACGTCACATGGAAGAATAACGTTGTCCATGAATTGCATATCGATTTCTTCGAATCCGGTACCCTTACAGGCCGGGCAACGTCCACCATCAACATTTAAACTGAAAGTGCCCGGTGTATAACCGCGCTGCTGGGCCTCAACAGTAGATGACATCAACGAACGGATTGCATCGAAAGCCTTTAAATAAGTAATCGGGGAGCTGCGGGCCGATTTTCCAATTGGCGACTGATCGATCAAAACGACATTTTTGATATTTTCAACGCCGAGCAGTTTTGAGTATTCCTGAACCGGCTCGTACTCAAGGTCAAGCTTTCGTGCAAGCGCAGGGTAAAGTGTTTTACTGACAAGGGTAGATTTACCCGAACCGCTGACGCCACTGATGACAACCAATCGATTAAGAGGAAATTCAACGTCGATATTTTTCAGATTGTGACCCTTGCAACCGCGAAGTTCGAGCTTGTAACGGTAATTTTCAATTTCGACGGGGCGGACCGTACGAAGCGGTATCCATTTCTGGGGTCTGAGATACGAAGCGGTTACGGACTCTTTCGAATCATAGAAATTTTCAGTCGGGCCCGAATAAACAACATTTCCACCGAGAAATCCCGAGCCCGGGCCCATTTCGATAATGTTCTCCGAACTTTTGATCACATCGTGATCGTGTTCAACAACGACAAGTGTATTGCCGAGATCTCTCAGATCTTTAAGGATCGAAATAAGTCTTTCGTTGTCGCGCGGGTGCAGGCCAACAGTTGGCTCATCGAGCACATAGAGCGCCTGCGATAACCCCATACCAAGTTGGTTGGCCAGTACAAGCCGCTGATATTCGCCGCCCGAAAGTGTTCGGGTTTCGCGATCAAGAGTTAGGTAATTAACCCCGACCCGCATCAGAAAATTAAGCCGGGCCCTGATCTGCTTGAGCACTTCGCCGGCAATTTCAATTTCGTGGTCTGTCAGGCTAATTTTTTCAAAAAAACTAGACATGTCTTCGATCGTTTTTGCTGTTAACTGAGAAATCGTTTTTTTTGTAATAAAAACCGTCTGAACTTCTTTACGCAGGCGCGAACCTTTACATTCGGGGCATAGGCGCGGGCTGCGGTAGCGCGAAATAAAAACTCGCACGTGCATTTTATACTTAAGTTGCTCTAAATATTCAAACAGGCCTTTTACGCCGAAAAAATCCTTACTGCCGTTCCAGATAAGATCACGATGTGGCTTAGGCAGATCTTTCCAGGGTTTCTGTAAATCGATTTTCTGTTTTTTACAAAATACAAAAAGTGATTTTTTATCCTGCTCGGCGCTGGGCATTGTGAAAGGATTCAGCGCACCTTCTGCAATCGCCAGATTCGGATTCGGGATAACCTTGGCTTCATCCAGCTCTAAAATGTTTCCGAAACCCTTACAACAGGTACAGGCGCCTATCGGAGAGTTGAAAGAAAATAACTTGGATGTGATTTGCGGCGGCGTCCATCCGCAGATGGCACACGAAGGCTCTTCGCTGAGTTTTAGAACGTCGCCCTCGGTTGTGATAACAAGCGCACGCCGCACCTGTGTACCAACCGTGTATTTCAGGCTGGCATCGTAGGCTTGAGTAATAGAATCGGTCAGCCGGCCTTTTTCATCTTCTGAAAAAGAGAGGCGGTCAACCACAATATAAAATGTATCGGCAGGGAGGCCCTTCTTAATGATCGCCGGAGTACCGAGATCAACTATATCTTGAACTTCAAGAACTGCAGGGTCGGTTTTTTTCTTCGGTTTTTTTTCTTTTATTGTCGTTATCCGCAGATAACCTTCCTGAAGTAAAAGCGCGTGAAGTTTTTTTCCCTCAAGAATTCGGGAAGTTTTCGGAATCTCAACCAGAATGTAGCCGCGCTTCCCCGGAAACTGGCGCAGTACCAGATCGCTGGCTTCTGATGTTGAACTCTTTTTGGCCGGAATGTGATGATTAGGACAGTAAGGAATGCCGATTTTTTCAAAAAGTAATCTCAGATAATCGATAAGTTCGGTTGTCGTGCCAACTGTAGAACGACTCGACTTAACTGTATTTTTCTGTTCGATAGATATTGCGGGCGGAATGTTGTTAATGCCTTCGATATCGGGCTTTGGCGCCTTGTTTAAAAACTGACGCGCGTAATTTGACATACTTTCGATGAAGCGCCGCTGGCCTTCTGCAAAGAGCGTTTCAAATGCCAGCGAACTTTTTCCAGAGCCGGAAGGACCACAAATAACAGTTAAATTTCCGAGCGGAATCTTGACATCGATATTTTTCAGATTGTTCTGTTTGACGCCCCAAACATGTATTTCTTTACTCATCCATATCCTGCTTCAAGTGATCTGTTGCTTCTTCAGATCGGCTTGCAGCAGT